>CAMLIA010000001.1 GCA_946479905.1 uncultured Frankiales bacterium
TTCTTCATGGTGGTCCTTCGGGTCAGCCTGCTGGACGAGCGGTCATCTAACCACGACACGTCCTACCTGTCCCAGGTGCGGCTATGCCAGACCCAGCTCGTCGATGTACAGCAGTGTCCCCGAGGTAAGGCTCACGTGGACCACACCGTTGGCCGGGACGCGCACCCACACGAAGCCGGACTGCGGCTGCTGCGGGCCGTAGCTCATCGTCTGGATGACCGGGCTCTTGTCCCCGTCGGCGGTGACGGACAGGTTGCCGTAGCCGAGCGCCGACGCGATGCCGACGTTGAGCAGCGCCACCCTGCCGTAGGCCGTCGATGGGAACGTCACGTTGGTCGAGGTGGTCCGTCCGGTGGTGGCGACCAACCGGGTCGGGCCGCTGGTGTCGAGGGCGTGGCCGCCGCTCACGACCCAGCCCTCGATGCCGAGCACGACCGTCGCGGCAGACGACGTCCAGACCTGCACGGTGCGCGAGGACGGGTTGACCGGCACCAGCACCGACGTGGTCAGGCTCACCGACGGCGCGTAGGCCAGCGTGGTCACCGCCGGTCGGGGTGCGCCGCCCTCGAACACCGTCGCCGTCCCGGAGGAGGCCGCCCCGGTCACGAGGAGTCGGACCTCGACGGCGGTGGCGTTGCCCGGGACGTACGACGGGAGCGCGGCCGAGAGCGTGCCGGTGTGCGGCCCCGTCGGCACTCCCCCGAGCCCGCTGCGAGTGTCGAGGAACCGCTCGCCGCTCGGGCTGTGGGACACCAGCCCGTCCTCGTGGGGCGCGGCGTAGCCGACGACGTCGATCCAGAGGTGGGTCGCCGCGCCGCTCTCCTGCACGACGACCTGCCGTCCGGTGCCGATCGGGACGACGACGGTGTTGGAGCTCGCGCGGCTCGAGGAGTACCGGACCTGACTGACGCCGGGGGAGCTGGTGCCGGCGGGGAACAGCTGCACCGCACCGCTGCCCAGCGCGTTGACCGCGTGGACCGTCAGCACGGCCGCTGTGGCGTTGGCCGGGACGGTCGAGGGCATCGTGATGACCGCCTGGCCGCGCTGCCTGCTGCTGCAGCCGACGCCGTCACCGGTGGAGGTCGACAGCACCCGCTGTCCGGCGATCGCGACGAGGCCGTCGCTGACGCTGCTCGGCGCGGCGGCCGGCAGGCCGGCCGAGGCGAACCGGACGGGGCCTCGCCTCGACGTACCCCGGAAGCTCACGGCCTTGACGAACCACGATGCCGACGCGTTGGCGAGACCGGTGTCCGTCCAGGAGGTGCCGGTGACGGTGGCGACCTGGCAGCCGTTGCGGAAGACCTGGTAGGAGGTCGCACCGGTGCTGGCGTTCCAGGACAGCGTCACGTCCTGCCCGCTCGTCGTCGCGCTGAGCGCGCTCGGCGGCGCCGGGGGCGTGACGGCGGCGCCGAGGATGCTGTGCATCTGGTCGACGTAGGCGCCGTGGCCGGAGCCGCTGCGCCACTCGGTCGCGGACTCGACGCCGGTGGCCTCGGTCCACTCGTTCCAGGTCGTGGTGATCTTGAAGCGGACCTTGGCGGCCTTCATGGCGCGCAGGTCGGTGGCGAAGCGGGACACGCTGCGGGCCAGCCGGGGCGCGGACTCGCCGACCTTGTTGAAGCCAGGGCTGACCGCGTAGGAGTTGCCCATCTGGAAGTGGCCGTTGGCGGGGGCGTAGCCGTACCAGCCCTGCGGTTGCGGGCTGCAGCCGCCGTACCCGGGCACGGTCTTCATGACGATGTAGAAGCGGTGCAGGCTGTCCGCCGCCTCCCAGCGGGCGGCGGCGTTGCAGGTGTCGCTCGCGTCGCCGTACAGGAACATCACCGGCTTGCCGCCGACCCGGAAGTAGTTGGGGTCGTTGCCGTAGCGGGAGTAGATCCAGTCGAGGTCGGCCTTCGCGGCGGTGCTCGACGGGTTCTTGCCGCCGCCCTCGTCCTCGTTGAGGAGCGCCCAGCGGAAGGTGCTGTCGTCGGCGGCGCGCAGGTGGTTGCCGAAGACCTGGTCGGGGAAGCTGCCGCGGCCGAACCACGAGTAGAGGCCGACCTGCTGGCCGGCGTACTGCATGTCGAGGATCTGGTTCCGGATCACCTCGACGTCGTGGTAGTCGACGGGCTTGTCCGGGTGGACCTTGGACGCCTGCTTCACCTCGGTCGGGTAGAAGACGGCCGCGTTCACCGGCAGCGCCGGCTGGTAGCTGGTGCTCGCCGCGAGCACGGTCGCAGGGCTCTGCGTGACGCCCAGCAGGGAGCCGAGCAGGAGCAGGGGCAACGCGAGGGACAGGCGCTTCACCAAGGGTGCATCGGCACGCCCGCCCCCGAACTGAGCCACTTCCCTGATCCTGCGTGCACCTCCGCGCACCCTCTTCCGCCCGTTCACGCTCAGCGGCGGAGAGGTGGGAGCCCTCGAGTGCACGCAGTTTCAGGGAAGTGGGGGTTGACGTGCGCGTTACTGAGGGGTCAGGACGGTCCGGCCGGTGGAGGCGACGAGGTGGACGCCGTCGGGCTCGGCAGTGGCGCTGTCGAGGTGCAGGCCGTAGGGCAGGTCGGGGATGCGGACGCTGAAGTCGAGCACGCCCCGCAGCGGCAGGCTCACCCCTGCGGCACTGAGGCTCTGCGCGGTGACGATGACCCGGTTGCCCCTGAGGGTGACGGTGCTGCGCGCCGTCGCCTTCGCACCGGCGACGTTGCCGGTGACGGCGACGCCCTGACCGCTGGGGGTCACCGTCAGGTTGGCGAGGCCGCTGCGGTGGGCGAGCTCGAGGTAGGTCACGACGGCGGTGGCCCGCAGCCCGTCGACCGGGATCTGGGTGGCCTGGCGGACGTCGGACAGCTTGATCTGGGCGCCGTCGACCGTGACGTCGAGCCGGCTGACGGTGACGCCGTTTCGGGTCAGGTCGACGACGTGCACGTCGGTGCGGCCGTAGCGGCCGTTCAGCGCCTGGGTGAGGAACGGGAAGCCGTGGATGTCGACGTGCGGGCTGACGTCGAGCCGGCCGTCCTCGCGCATCCGGTCCGCGACGGACTTCTCGACGTAGTGCACGGCGACCCGGTCGGCGGCGACGAGCAGCACGACGAGGACGACCAGCGCGGTGAGCAGCCTTCTCACCGGTCGAGCAGACGGACGGCGGTCAGCACGACAGGGCCCAGCAGGGCGAACGGCACGAACAGGCTGGTGGGCCGCAGCGCGGCCACCCTTCGGGCGTCCTCGTGCGCGGGGGTCAGCTCGGCCGCGGCCAGGTCGAGCAGCAGGTCGGTGGCGGCGACGGCAGCGGCTGCGGCCAGGCCGATCAGGGGCGCCCGGTCGACGTGCCCGACGGCAGCGGCCGCGGCGACCCCGCAGCCGAGGGCCAGGACGAGGCCCGGCCAGGCGCGCGTGGAGCCGACCGCCAGCGCGGGCCGGTGCACGACCCGGTCGCCGATCCGGCCGGCGAGCAGAGCCGCGGCCCCGGCGGCGAGCGCCACCCGGGTGGGCCAGACGCCGTCGGCGGTGCGGGCCGCCGCGGCCAGCCCGGCGGCAGAGGTGACGATCGTGACGGCCACCAGGGTGTCGGCGAGCGACTCGGTGACGCGGCTGCGCTCGCGGCGGACGAGCTGGTGCGCCAGCCCGGCCACGAGGGCGAGCGCGACGACGGCGCCGAGGTACCTCGCGTGGCCGTCGTCCAGCACGATCGTCACGTCCGCAGCGGCGGCGGAGAGCACGGCGAGGGCGAAGACGCCCTGGGCGGCAGGCGCCTCGGTGACCGCGAGGAAGCCGAGCACCGCCAGCAGCTGGACGACCGCGACGCCGGCGAGCAGCAGGTCCTCGTGCGCCCAGGCGAGCGCGAGCAGGGCGCCACCGAGCACCGCACCGGCCGCCCCCTGGCCCAGCAGCGGGGGCCGCGGCGCGTGCTGCCGGACGGCCGCCTCCGTGGTCATGGCACAGATCCTGTCAGAGGCCGGTAGAGTGGTGGCGTTCGCGAGGCAACGGCGCCTCTCCACGGTTCGACCTGGAGGTCCGCCCGCGTGGCCACGCTGCTGCTGCTCACGAACGCGATGACGCCGTCCACCGAGGTGCTCCCCGCCCTCGGCCTGCTGGCCCACACGGTGCGCGTCGCGCCTCTCGAGGTGAGCGCCCTGCTCGACGAGACCGGCGGCCCTGTCTCCGACGCGATCCTCGTCGATGCCCGCCGCGACCTCGTACAAGCCCGTTCGCTGTGCCGGCTGCTGCGGACCACCGGCGTCTCGGTGCCCGTCTTCGCCGTCCTCACCGAGGGTGGGCTGGTCGCCCTGACCGCCGAGTGGGGCGTCGACGACGTGCTGCTCGACAGCGCCGGCCCGGCCGAGGTCGACGCGCGGCTGCGGCTGGCGACCGGCCGGGTCGTCGCACCCGACGCCGCTCCGAACGAGCCCGGCGTGGTGCGCGCCGGCGACCTCACGATCGACGAGGGCACCTACACCTGCCGGCTCCGCGGGCGCGCGCTCGACCTCACCTTCAAGGAGTTCGAGCTGCTGAAGTACCTCGCGCAGCACCCCGGCCGGGTCTTCACCCGCGCCCAGCTGCTGCAGGAGGTCTGGGGCTACGACTACTACGGAGGTACGCGGACGGTCGACGTCCACGTCCGCCGGCTGCGCGCGAAGCTCGGCGCCGAGCACGAGCAGCTCATCGGCACCGTGCGGCACGTCGGGTACAAGTTCGTGACGCAGCCGCTGACGCCGCTGCCCGAGGACGCGCCCGCTCAGACCGCGAGCTTGTAGGGCGCCGGCCCGAGCAGCTCCTCGACGTCCTTCGTCGTGCGCAGCCGCACGACCGTCAGGTGCTGGAACCGCGGGTCGCTGATGCGGCCCTCGATGCGGCGCCGGAAGCGGCGGTGCGAGGTCAGCGACAGCACCACCGGGTGCCGGGGCGTCATCCAGCCCAGCCAGGTCTCGCGCAGGCCGTTCGGGCGGACGTAGCGGTCCCGCAGCCGGCGCCAGGTCCGCCGGACCGCCCGCCGGAACGGGATGCCGAACGGCAGGTCGATCCACACGAGGGTGTCGGCAGCCGCCCACACCGAGTCCCAGGACTCCGGGGCCCCCCAGTCGTCGAGGATCCAGCCGGGCTGCGCGAGGGCCGTGGCGAGGTCGGCGGCGAACGTGTCCCGCACCCGGTAGTCGGGAGTGAAGTAGAGCTGGTCGATCTCGACGTGCGGCAGCCCCATCCGCTCCGCCAGGTTCATGGACACCGACGTCTTCCCCGACCCGGGGAGTCCCGTGACGAGGATGCGGGAGCCAGGGAGGGTCGTCATCTCTCGCGCAATCGTGTCAGATGGACGCGCGGTTACGTCCACCTGGACGGTTGTCGTCAGGCCGAACCGCCGACCTGAGCCACTAGCGTGCAGCCCGTGACGATCGCGGTGCGCGGGCGGCTGTCCCCCGACGAGGTGGCCGAGGTCAAGGCGCTGGTCAAGGCCGTCAAGGCGGCCGACGGCGTGCCCCCGCTGTCGGACCACGTGCTGCTGCACCTCCCTCGCGGCGGCGACGAGCACGTCCAGCACCTGCTGGCCCGCGGGCCCTCCGGACTGGTCGGCTACGCGCACCTCGACGTCAGCGACCAGGTGGCGGGGGCCGCCGGCGAGGTCGCGGTGCACCCGTCGTACCGCCGTCAGGGGCTGGGACGCGAGCTGGTCTCCCGGGCCATCGAGCTGTCACCCGACGGGCGGCTGCGGCTGTGGGCGCGGGGGGAGAACCCTGCCGCGGCGCGACTGGCGGCCTCCCTCGGCTTCACGCGGACCCGGGTGCTGCGCCAGATGCGTCGGCCGCTGGTCGACCTGCCCGAGGCGGTGCTGCCGTCCGGGGTGGTCGTGCGCACCTTCGAGGTCGGGGCGGACGAGGAGGCGTGGACAGCCCTCAACAACGAGGCGTTCGCGAGCCACCCGGACCAGGGCTCGTGGTCGGTGGACGAGGTGCGGGTCCGGGAGCAGGAGTCGTGGTTCGACCCGGCCGGCTTCTTCCTCGCGGTCCGCGACGGGCGGCTCGTCGGGTTCCACTGGACCAAGGTGCACGGCGCCGACGGGCACGACCACGAGCCGATCGGGGAGGTGTACGTCGTGGGGGTGGCCGACTCCGAGCGGGGCACCGGCCTCGGGAAGGCGCTGACCCTGATCGGCCTGCAGCACCTGGCGGCGAGGGGGCTCGCGGAGGCGCTGCTCTACGTCGACGAGTCGAACCCAGCCGCCATCGGCCTCTACGAGCGGCTCGGGTTCACGACCTGGTCGAAGGACGTGAGCTGGTCCCGCTGACCCCGCGGGTGCGGGCCGTGTAGATG
This sequence comes from uncultured Frankiales bacterium, assembly GCA_946479905.1. Next base: position 6,283 of record CAMLIA010000001.1, read on the forward strand.
AGGCCGAGCACCGGGATGGCGGTGACGAAGGCGAAGACGACGTGCAGCGCGCCGTCGTACCCCAGACCGGTGTGGTCGGCGAACGAGAGCAGCAGGCCGAGCGCACCGCCGGCGGCCCACCCCAGCTGGAGGAAGGTCTCCGACTTCGCGAACGCCGACCCGGTCTGCTGAGCACTGACGTGCGTCTGCAGCGCCGCGTCGAGCGAGTACTTCCCGAGCGACGCCCCGAGCCCCACCGACCCGACCGCGATCGCCTGCAGCAGAGGCTTTCCGAGCACGGCCGCGACCGCGGCGGCCACCATCGGGGCCAGCAGCGCGAAGGCCGTGACCCGCGCGACCCGGGCCGCCGGCAGCCGTGACGCGAGACCGGTCCCGAGCAGGCCGCCCAGCACCCCGGCACCCAGCACCAGCCCGGCTGTCATCACCGAGGCGTGGTGGGACTTGAGCAGGATCGCCAGGCCGAGGGTGAGCAGGCCGGTCGCCGCCCGCAGCGAGATGGTGGCGACCAGCGGCCGGCGCACGGCCCACGGGGCCTCGTGCATCGCGAACGTGTTGCGGACCGCCGGCCGGGGCGTCGGCGCGTCGTCGATGCGGCCCGGCAGCCGGAGCGCGGTGGCAGCGGCCACGAGGAACAGCGCTGCGCAGATGCGCAGGTCCCACTGCGTACCCACCGCCTTGGAGACCGCGAAGCCCACCGCGGCGGCGACGCCGGAGCTCGCGAGCGAGGCGACGTTCATCCGCGCGTTGGCGGCGACCAGCCCGAGGGACGGCGGCCGGACCCGGATCACGGCGGCCGCGCGCGCGACGGTGTAGGCGCGCTGCAGCACGAGGATGACGAGCGCCTGCGGGTAGAGGCTGAGCGACGCGAGCGAGCCGGCCAGGGTCCAGGCCGTCAGGCCCCGGCCCGCCGCCGTGATGGCGAGGACGTTGCGGCGGCCGTGCGGAAAGCGGTCGAGCAGCGGGCCGGCGATCGGGATCAGCAGCGCGAACGGCAGCAGCGTGAGGATCAGGTAGAGCGCGATCTTCCCGCGCGCCTCGCCGGCGTTGACGCTGAAGAAGGTGGTGTTGGCCAAGGCCACGGCCACCATCGCGTCGCCCGCGGCGCACAGCGCGTGGGTGGCGATGAGCGCGGCCAGGCCGCTGTGCCCGGCGCCGTCGGCCTCCGCGGCCGTCTTCACCCGGCGCGCGAAGTGCCGCGTGACCCGGACCGCGCCCTTCGCCACGTCGGCCGCCATGTCGGCAGGCGAGGAGTCCTCGGTCACCTCTCCATCCTGTCGCAGAAGGGGTTGACGGGCTGAGATAACAGCGATAACTTACCCGCGTTCATACACCTGGGGGTCTCGCTCATGCTCGCTCGCCTCGCACCCGTCCTGGTCGCCCGCCGTCGCCTCGTCCTGTTGCTCGCCGTCGTGTTCCTCGCCCTCGCGGGTGGCCTCGGCGGATCGGTCGCCAAGGAGCTCTCGGCCGGCGGGTTCACCGACCCGAAGCAGCAGAGCGAGGTCGCGGCGGCCGCGCTCGAGAAGCACTTCGGCACCGGGCCCTCCAACTACCTGCTGCTCGTCACCGCGCCCCAGGGCGTCGACCGGGTCAGCGCCGCCGGCACCGAGCTCACCCGCCGGCTCGCCGCGGAGCGCGGCGTCAAGGACGTGCAGTCCTACTGGACGGCCGGCCGGCCGGACTCGATGCGCTCGCGGGACGGCAAGCAGGCCATCGTGCTGGCCCGGCTGCAGGGCAGCCAGGACGACGCGGTGAAGAAGGCGAAGGCCCTCGCCGCGGAGTACGACGGCAGCTTCCGCGGCCTGACGGTGGCCAGTGGCGGCGAGTTCTCCGTCTACGCCCAGGTGGGCGACACCATCGAGAAGGACATCATCCGCGCCGAGTCCCTCGCGATCCCGGTGACGGCAGTGCTGCTCGTCCTCGTCTTCGGCAGCGCGATCGCCGCGTCCCTGCCGCTGCTCGTCGGGATGCTGTCGGTGCTCGGGACCTTCCTGTCGCTGCACCTGCTGCACGGGGTCACCGACGTCAGCGTCTACTCCGTCAACCTGGCCACCTCGCTCGGGCTCGGGCTCGGCATCGACTACTCGCTGTTCATCGTCACGAGGTTCCGCGAGGAGCTGCGCAACGGCCACCCGGTGCCCGCTGCCGTCCGGGAGGCGATGCGCACCGCCGGTCGCACCGTGCTGTTCTCGGCGATCACGGTGGCGCTGTCGCTGGCGACCCTGCTCGTCTTCCCGCTCTTCTTCCTGAAGTCCTTCGCCTACGCCGGTGTCAGCGCGGTGCTCTTCGCCCTCGTCGGCGCGCTCGTCGTGCTGCCCGCCGCGCTCGCCGCCCTGGGCGAGCGGGTCAACACGCTCGACCTGCGCCGACCGCTGCGGCGCGCGCTCCGGATGCAGCCGCCGCGGGTCAAGTCGCTCGACGAGGGCCTCTGGCACCGCATCGCGGTCACCGTCATGAAGCGGCCGGTGGGGGTGGGCACCGCTGTCGTCGTACTCCTCCTGCTCGTCGGCGCACCCTTCCGCAGCGTGGTCTTCTCGCTGCCCGACGACCGGGTGCTGCCGCGGTCCGCAGGCGCCCAGGAGGTGTCGCAGACGCTGCGCGACCACTTCCCCGGGAAGGAGTCCTTCGCCCTCCCGATCGTGCTCGACCCGAAGCCGACATCGCCTGCTGCGTATGCGATCGCGCTGTCGAAGGTGCGTGGCGTCGAGCGCGTCGACGCTGCCACCGGGCGCTACGCGAAGGGGCACCGGGTCGCGGCGGGCATCCCGTCGTACACCGGCGCGACCGCCGCCCGGCTGTCCGTCATCCCCGGCGTCGAGCCGTTCGGTCCCCAGGGCGAGGCGCTGGTCGGACGGCTGCGCCAGGTCCCCGCACCGTCGTCGGTCCTGATCGGCGGCTCAGCCGCACAGCTGACGGACACCGAGGCAGCGCTGCGCCACAAGCTGCCGCTCGCGATCGGGCTGCTGCTGATCGCGACGTTCGTGCTGCTGTTCCTGTTCACCGGGTCCGTCGTCATCCCCATCAAGGCGCTGCTGCTCAACGTGCTGTCGCTGTCGGCGACCTTCGGGATGATGGTGTGGGTGTTCCAGCAGGGCCACCTCACCGGGCTCATCGGGGACCCGATCGTCACGGGCGCCCTGGACACCACGACGCCGATCCTCATGTTCTGCGTGCTGTTCGGGCTGTCGATGGACTACGAGGTGTTCCTGCTCTCGCGCATCAAGGAGGAGTACGACCTGACCGGCGACAACCAGCGAGCCGTCGCGGTCGGGCTCGAGCGGACCGGCGCCCTCGTCACCGCCGCCGCGGGGCTGCTGGCGCTGGTGTTCCTGTCCTTCGTCACGAGCAGCATCAGCTTCATCAAGCTGCTCGGCCTCGGTACCGCGCTCGCCGTCGTCGTCGACGCGACCCTGATCCGCGGTGCGCTGGTGCCGGCGTTCATGCGGCTGATGGGGCACGCGAACTGGTGGGCACCGGCCCCGCTGCGCCGGCTGCACGCCCGGGTCGGGCTCGCTGAGGCACACTCGTCTCCCGTCGTGCAGGAGGAACCCGCGCTTGTCTAGTGCGTCCCGCCGCTCCCGCGCCCCCCGCGGGCAGGGCGCCGCCCTGCGCGGCGAGGTGCTGCAGGCCGCCATGGACCTCCTCCGGGAGACCGGCTCGGAGGAGGCCATGTCGCTGCGCGCCGTCGCGCAGCGGGTCGGTGTCTCGGTGCCCTCGATCTACCTGCACTTCGCGGACAAGCAGGCGCTGCTCGACGCGGTCTGCGAGGAGGTCTTCGAGCAGCTGCACATCGCGCTGAAGGAGGCCTCCGCCGACGCGCCCGATGCGTGGGAGGCCCTGCGGGCGCAGGGGATCGCCTACGTCCGGTTCGCGCTCGCCAACCCGGAGCACTACCGGATCGTCATGATGGCCGGCCCTTCGGACCACGACCCGGCCGACGAGATCGCCTCGGGGGCGTTCGGTCACCTGCTCGACAGCATCGTCGGGTCGATCGCGCTGGGGGTGCTCGAGGGGGACCCGATCGAGCTGGGGCTCAAGCTGTGGGCCGCCGCGCACGGGCTCGCGTCGCTGCTCATCGCCAAGCCGAAGATGCCCTGGCCGCCGCTGGAGGACCTCATCGACGGCACCATGTGCTACGCCGGGCTCGGCCTCGCCACCGCCACCCGCGTCGACCCCTCGCTGCCCGCCGCCCAGCTCGTGGAGCGCCTGAACACCCTCCGCTGACGAGCCAGTCCCTTCGCCCATGCACATCGCGGACACTTGACCACCCTGAGCTGAGCGTGCGCGCGCCAGGTCAAACGGGCGCGCTGTGCACGAGCGAAGGGTGGGGTCTGGGGACCCTTCGCTCATGCACAGCCCGGGCACCTGACCGCGCTGCGCTGAGCGTGCGCGCGCCAGGTCAGACGGGCGCGCTGTGCACGAGCGAAGGGTGGGTCAGCTGGCGATCAGGCCGGTCCACTCGAGGCTCTCTTCGAGGGTGGTCGGCACCAGGCGCACCCGCGGGTCGATCGTCTGCCGGCTGCCCCGGGCGAACGCCCGCTGGAGCCGGGCGTCGAGAACCCCCTCCGGGCGGTAGGCCTCCGTCCACCCCCAGCGGGCGACCTCGAAGCCGAGGTCCTCCAGCTGCTCGTCCTGGCGCTTGTCCTTGAGCACGCCCTCACGGTCCTTGTACTTGAACAGCCCGTCGGCCTGACCGATCGTGTTCTGCGCCCGCCACAGACCGTCGACCCGGGCGATGAGCACGTCACCGAGGAACACGCGCACCTGCGGCTCGGGCATCGGCAACCCGAGCGTCACGCAGGCCGCCCACGACAGCGACTCGAGCGCCGTCTCGTGGAGCCCGTTCGCCAGCCTGGCCACCTTCAGCGCGTTGAGCGCACCCGGCCACGTCATCCGCATCTTGGTCATCGCCAAGAGCTCGCCGTGCTCCAGCCCTCGACGCAGAGCGGCATCGGCGGCGATGAGCCCGTTGCGGAACGGCTCCTCACGCGCCAGATCGAACACCGTGCGCGCCAGGCAGGCCGTGGGCACGCCGGCCACCTCGACCTTCTCCTCCAGCAGCACGGTGGCGATCCGCTCGTGGCGGTTCTTGCCCTTGACCCGCACGCCGTCCGGGGCCCGCAGCAGCTGAGGCCGGGCGGGCGGGTCACCGAGCAGCGGCAGGTCGTGGAAGACCGCCGCCGACCGGCGGGCGGACAGCCACGCCGCGCGCGTCTCGAGGATGCGACCGGCGACCACCAGCCGGTGACGCCCGCGCAGGTCGTCCGCCTGCCAGAGCTCCTCGCCCACGTAGACCCCGACCCCGAGCCGGCGCACGACCGCCGGCACCGCCTGCTCGAGGCAGCGACGCGAGTACCCGGCCGCGCGAGCCTGCCCGAAGGTGAAGACGGTGCCCTGCTCCCGCACCCAGCTCGCGATCGCCTCGAGATCCATGCCGCGCAGGCTGGCCCGATCACGCCGTCAGTGCCCGCGGCCGTCCACACCCTTCCGCCGTGCACACCCGGGCGGGCTCGCACGCGGGCGGTCACGCCCAGGCATGTGCGGGAGGGAAGGGTGGGGAGGCGCAGCAGCGGGTACGGCCTGGGCACACCCTTCAGGAGGAGCCCCATGAGCCCGACCCGCCGCCTTGCCCGCACCATGCTCGCCGGTGTGTTCATCTCCGGTGGCGTCAACGCGCTGCGCCAGCCCGGGCCGCGGGCTGAGCTGGTGAAGCAGTCGGGGCTGCCGGACAAGCTGCCGCCGCAGGTGCCGCAGGCGCTCACCTCGCCCGAGAACATCGTCCGCGTCAACGCGGCCGTGGACATCCTGGGTGGGCTCGCGCTGATCCGGGGCCGGACACCGCGGCTCGCCTCACTGGGCCTGATGGCGTCGCTGGCGCCGACGACGGTCGTGGGGCACCCGTTCTGGACCGAGAAGGACAAGCAGGCGAAGGCCCAGCAGCAGCTGAGCTTCCTCAAGAACCTCGGGATCCTCGGGGGGCTGCTGCTGTCGGCGACCGACACCGGCGGCCGCGAGTCGCTGCCGCACGCCGTCGGCCGGCTGTCGCGGCAGGCCCGCAAGGACGCGCGCAAGGCCGGCAAGCGGGCAGCGAGCGCGCTCCCGACCTCCTAGTCCACGGATGCCTGAATCGACACCGCCTGGGGCTGCAGCGGCAGCGCCGGTGGGACGAGCAGCCGCGGGGCGAGCGCCCGGATGCTCTGCACGGCACCCTTCCGCTCGTAGCGGCTGACGGCGTCCCGCAGCAGCGCCTGCGCCGCACCCGGGTTGCCGAGCAGCTCCTGCACCGCGGCGGCGTCGGCGAGCACGTCACCCTGCGAGACCACCTCGTCGGTGGCCTTGACCAGCTCGATCGCCTCGGCGGAGAGCGCGAGGGCCTCCGCCGCGCGGCCCTCGGCGGCGTGCAGCTTGGCCGCGACGGAGCGCCACCGGAGCTGGCTGATGGCGTCCCCCTGCCCGGCGGTCTCGCGGGAGAGCGCGACAGCCTCCTCGGCAGCGCCGAGGTCGTGGCACTGCCAGCAGGCCTCGGCGAGGTGGGCGGCGAGAGCTGACGCGCAGGCCCGGTCCCCCAGCTTGACGAAGGAGTCGGTGGCCTCGCGCAGCAGCACCCGGGCGCGCTCCGGGTCGCCGGCGAGCATCTCGACCGGGCCGCCGAGCACAGCGGTCGCCAGCGCCGACACCTCGCGGCCGAGGTTGCGGAAGACCCGGCGGACCTGGCTGAGCGCGGCCCGGGCCGCGGCCGGGTCGCCCTGCAGGGCGATGGTCGCGGCCAGCCGGGCCTCGACGGAGGCGCGGTGCGAGGGGGACGTGCCGGGCCGTTCGAGCATGGCCTGCAGCCGGTGCCTGGTCTCGTCGAGGTGCATCGGCCCGTAGAAGATGCTGTCGACCTGCAGCGCCTGCGCGAGCTCGACGAGCCGGCGGTCCCCTGCCCGCTCGGCGTGGTGCAGCGCCTTGTCGAGCGGGGCCTCCATGGCGGCCCAGCGCAGCCGGTACTGCAGCCGGGCGGCCTCGAGCTGGTAGGCGAGCGACAGGCCGGGGTCGTCGCCGTCGGCCCGCAGCACGGGCAGGACCTCGGCGAGCACGTCGTCGAGCGAGGCGTAGGCCCGCTCCGGGTCCGTCGACCCCTCGAGGTCGAGCCGGGCGAGCCGGGCGTGCGCGGCGACGCTCGCGTTGCCGACCGCGTCGGCACGGGTCACCGCCTCGTCGAGGACCTCGGCCGCACCGCTCAGGTCACCGGACAGCATGAGGGCTCGGGCGAGCTCGGGCAGCAGCGTGAGCCGGCGCGGCGCGTCCGGTGGCATGAGGGCGGTGGCCCGCGTCAGCAGGTCGGCAGCCGCGACGAGGTCGCCGCTCATCGAGAGCAGGCCGGCCGCTGCGAGCCGCGCGCCTGCCTGCTTGGCCAGGGCCGCAGCGCGCTCCGGGTCGCTCTGCCGGAGCAGCGCGGACGCCTGCTCGAAGTGGAACCCGGCGGCGGCGTTCGCGCCCTGGGCAGCGAGCACCAGCCCGCGGATCTGGTGCAGCTCGGCCTTGTCGTCACGGGTCATGCCGTTGAGGGCGGCGTCCCGGATCAGCTCTGAGGCGAAGGTGAACCGGCCGTCCTCGACCTCGAGCAGGTCCCGGCGCGCCAGGGCGGCGAGCTCGAGGTCCAGGTCGATCGCGTGCTCGCCCTCGCAGAGCGGCGTGAGGTCGGCGAGCTTGCCGGACGGGCCGACGATCGCCGCCCGCTCGAGGACCTGCCTGGTCTCCACCGGCAGCCGGTCCAGTCGCGCCGTCAGCACCGCGGCGACGGACAGGGCCGGACCGCCGGTGCCCTCGCGACGTGCCTGTGCGAGCTGCTCGAGGAACAGCGGGTTCCCGCCGGCGACGGCGACGATCCGCTCCACGCCGTCCGGGTCGTCCGGCAGCAGGTAGCCCGCCAGCTGCCGCGCCTGCTCCTCCGGCAGCGGTCGCACGGTGATGCCGACGACGTGCCGCAGCCCCTGGCCCCAGTCCGGCCGGATGTCGAGCAGCTCGGGCCGGGCGGTGCAGATCGCCATGACCGGTACGCCCTCGAGCCGCCGGATGACGTCCTTGACGAGCGCCGTCATCGCGGGGTCGGCGAGGTGCACGTTCTCCGTGACGACGATGAGCGGCTTCTTGTTCGCCACCTTCTCGAGCAGCCGGGTGATGGCCGCGGTGAGGTCGGCCCGGGTGACCTGCCCGCCGTCACCGCCGACCAGCGACGCCAGCACGGGCAGCCCACCGGCGAACTCCTCGTCGGACTTGTCGAGCAGCAGGTGTCGGCTGCTCCCGGGCGGGAGGCCCATGTACTGCTCGGCCGCCACGATCAGCGGCCCCCAGGCGGAGCCCGCGCCGTAGGTCGTACACGTCGTCGTGAGGACCGTCGCCTCGCCGGCCCGCATCCCGACGACCTCCTCGACGAGCCGGGACTTGCCGGTGCCCGGCTCACCGATCACGGTCACGAACTGCACGACGCGGCCGGTCAGCGTGCGGTCGATCGCGGCGAGCAGCATCCGCTTCTCCGCGTCGCGCCCGACGAAGGGCCCGCGCGGCCCGCGGTCGCCGGGATCCTCGAGACCGAGGAGGGGTACGACGGACAGCTCGCCCGAGCGGCCCTTCAGCGCGACGTCCCGCTCGGGACCGACCTGGGCCTGCTGCCCCAGCATCGCCAGCGTCGCGGGGCCGAGCAGGATCTCGCCGGGGGCGGCCTGCTGCTGCAGGCGGGCCGCCACGACGACCGGGTCGCCGACGGCCAGCTCCTCCCCGCCGTCGGACGTGCCGGCGAGGACCTCCCCGGTGTTGATGCCGATCGAGAGCTGGGGCGAGCCGGGGAGCGTGGCGGCCTGCAGGGCGAGAGCGGCGTCGGCCGCCCGGCGGGCGTCGTCGTCGCGCGCAGTCGGGACGCCGAAGACGGCCATGATCGCGTCCCCGGCGCTGCGCTCGACCGTCCCGCCGTGCGCGGCGATGACGTCCCGGACGGCGTCGTAGTAGGCGTGCGCCAGCCGCACCCGCGACTCGAGGTCGTGCCCGCCGGTCAGCTCAGCGGCGTGCGCGAAGAGCACGGTGACGGTCTTGCGCACGCCCGCTCGGGCGCTGCCCAGGGGCGCTCCGCAGGCCCCGCAGAAGCGGGCACCCGCTCTGCTGCGCCCCCCGCAGCGATAGCAGCCGATCATGCACTCCCCAACGTGCTTGCAGACCTGCAAGGGTACGGCGGTCTAGGGTGTTTTCACCAGGGATCCGGCATTTGGGGGGCCAGCGGATGAGTCGCGCACCGGCGCAGGGGCAGGTGCTCGCCGCTCTGTCGCAGGTGGAGCTGTTCAGCGGGCTGCCGGAGACCGTGCTCCAGCAGATCGCCACGGTGGCCCGGCCTCGGGAGTTCGACAAGGGCGAGCTGCTGTTCGTCGAGGGGGAGGCCGGCGACACGCTGCTGCTGCTCATCAGCGGCTCGGTGACGGTCTTCCGCACGTCCCCCGACGGCGAGCGCGCGGCCCTGAACGTGCTCGAGCCGCCGGACGTGCTCGGCGAGATCGCGCTGCTCGACGGGGCCGCGCGGTCGGCCTCGGTCGAGGCGACCGAGCCCACGACGGTGCTGTCGTTGTCGCGCCAGGAGTTCTTCGCCCTGCTGCGGGCGCAGCCGGCCGTGCTGGAGCCGTTGATGCGTCAGCTCGGGACGATGGTGCGGCGGCTCACCGAGCAGGCGGCTGACCACGTGTTCCTCGACCTCGCCGGCCGGGTGGCGAAGGCCCTGCTGCGGCTGGCGGGCCCCGGGTCGCCCCCGGTCGTGTCGATCACGCAGTCGCGGCTCGCCGAGATGAGCGGCGGCACCCGGCAGAGCGTCAACCAGGTCCTCGGCGGCTTCGCGCAGCGCGGCCTCGTCCACCTCGAGGGCCGGCGCGTGCTGCTCACCGACGTGCCCGGGCTGCGCCGGCGGGCGCACCTGCCTGCCGAGCCCGTCCGGTCCGCCGCCCCGCTCCGCCGCCCCGTCAGCCGATGACGGGGACGGGGGTGCGCTGGGTCGGGACGTCGAGCGAGGGCCGGTAGGTGCGGACGGCGTTGCGGCCCTGCTGCTTGGCGGCGTAGAGGGCGACGTCGGCGCAGGCCAGCGCCTCGCGCAGCCGGGCCGGCTCGACCGGCCCGCTCGCGTAGACACCCACGCTGACGGTCAGGGCCAGCCCGTCGAAGCAGGTCGCCTCCAGCGTGGCGCGCAGCCGTTCGCCGACCGCGCGGGCCTCCGCCGCGTCGGCGTCGGGCAGCAGCACGATGAACTCCTCACCACCGAACCGGCCGAGGACGTCCTGGGGGCGCAGGCAGCTGCGGAGCAGCTCACCGGTCCGCAGCAGCACGTCGTCACCGACGAGGTGCCCGTGCTCGTCGTTCACCCGCTTGAAGTGGTCGAGGTCCAGCAGCAGCACGCTGAACGGCCCGCCCCGGGCCAGCACCGCCTGGGCCCGCTGCTCCCACGCGTGCAGCAGGAGCAGGCCGGTCTTGGCGTCGGTCTCGGCGGCCTGCCGCAGCGTCTGGTGCAGCAGCCCGCGCTGCAGCACGGCGTAGGACGGGAGCAGTACGGCGACCAGCACCGGGCTCGCGGACCACACGAGGGCGATCACGGTGGCCTGGCACAGCACGAACGCCTCGTTGAGGTAGAAGGAGGCCTGCAGCAGCTGGGTCCGCAGCCACTTCTCGTCCTCGGGGTCGCCCGCCACCGTGCAGACCGCGAAGCCGGCCGTCTCCACGGCGAGGAAGAGCACCCCGGCGAGCAGCAGCTGGAGCAGCGCGGCGGCGTCCGGGGCGTGCAGGGCAGGCGCGAGCGGCTGCGCAGCAGCGGCGGCGAGGCTGAGCAGGGCCGCGGAGCCGACCCACTTGTGCAGCGGCACCTTCATGCCGCGCCAGCGGACGTAGGCGTAGGTCGGGGCGGTGATGAGGACGGCCAGCGACGACCCGCACAGCAGCGCGGCGGCGAACGGCCAGGCCGACAGGCCCTTGTGCGCGCGCTGGCTGAGCACCCGGCCGCCCTCGGCGTGCCGGCCGAGCTCGGCCTCGAAGACGGCGAGCCCCAGCAGCCCGGCGAGCACCAGCGCGTCGTGCCCGCTGAGCCAGGGCGCCCTCAGGCCCGCGGCGACCGCGCCCAGGACGAGGCAGCTGATCCACACCTGCAGAGCCCTGGTGGCCTGCGCGAAGCGCACCGCATCCCCCTTCTGCCGCACCACCGTGAAGCATCGTCCTTCACGCAGCGCGAGGACATGGCCACATCGGGTCATCTCGGCACGGGGATCAGCCGAGCGGCAGGTGCTCCCGGCTCTTCGTCATGCTGACCAGCACGTCAGGGATCGGGTCGACGCCGATGCCCGGGCCGGTCGGGACGCTGAGGTGCCCGTCCTCGAGCACGAACGGGGCGGTCACGTCCTGCGCGTAGTAGCGGTCCGACGCGCTGGTGTCGCCCGGGAGGGTGAACCCGGGCAGGGCGGCCAGCGCCGCGTTGGCGGCCCGGCCGATGCCGGTCTCGAGCATGCCGCCGCACCAGACCGGGATGCCGTTCGCGACGGCGACGTCGTGGATGCGCCGCGACTCGAGGTAGCCCCCGACCCGGCCGGGCTTGACGTTGATCACCGAGCAGGCCTTCAGGGCGATCGCGTCAGCCGCGGAGCGGGCGCTCACGATCGACTCGTCGAGGCAGATGGGTGTGCTGATCAGGGTGGCGAGGACCGCGTGCCCGCGGACGTCCTCCTCGTCCAGCGGCTGCTCGTGGAAGAGCAGGTCGAACGCGTCGAGCCGCTTCAGCAGCGCGGCGTCGCCCAGGGTGTAGGCGGTGTTGGCGTCGGTCTGCAGCAGGATGTCGCCGAACCGCTCGCGCACCGCCTTGACCGGCTCGTAGTCCCAGCCGGGCTGGATCTTGAGCTTGATGCGCAGGTAGCCCTGGTCGAGGTACCCGGCCACGGCGTCGAGCAGCTCCGGCACCGAGTCCATGATCCCGACGGAGACGCCCGCGGGGACGCGGTCCTTCGTGCTTCCGAGGTACGACGAGAGCGGCGTTCCCGACGCGCGCAGCTCGGCGTCGAGCACGGCCGTCTCGAGCGCTGCCTTCGCCATCCGGTGGCCCTTCACCGGGTGCAGGACGTGGCCGACCCGCGCGGCGGTGAGACCCTCCGCGGCGGCGAGGCGCGGCACGAGGTGGTGGCGCATGACGTGCGCGGCCGCCTCGACGTACTCGCTGCTGTAGAGCGGGTCCTCCATCGCGACGCACTCCGCCCACCCCTCGGCGTCGGGCGTGGTGACGTGCACCAGCAGCACGTCGCGGTGGGTCTGCGTGCTGAAGCTGGTCCGGAAGGGCGACACCAGGGGGATGCCGATCCGGATCAGCTCGACGCTCGTGAGCTTCATGACAGCACCAGGGCTCCTTCAGCGTTGAGTCCGGTGATGACCGCACCGTCGGCGAGAGCAGGGAGGAGGGCTTCGCGGACCGACACCCGCCAGGCGCGGGCCGTGGCGGGCTCCTTCAGCCGCAGCGTCTCGATGTCGTCGGGCAGCGGGATGGTGTGCGGGCCGCTGACCCAGGGCAGCCGCCGCTCGGCAGCCGCGACCGCACGGGGCCCGGCGAGGTTCCAGGAGAACTCGAGCCGGTCGCTCTCGTCGCCCTGGTTCACGCCGTCGGGCATGTTGCCGTAGTGGTCGGGGAGGTACGCGTGCACGTCCGCACCCAGCGCGTGCAGGTTGAAGGCCACGTTGCGGCGCACCAGCGGGTCGCAGGTCCAGGTGATGACCGGCAGGTCGTGCGCGAGGGCCCACCAGCGCTGGTGCTGCTTGAGGGCGAGGCCGAGGCCGCGGCGCTGGCCCTGCGGCACCACCCCGGTGATGTGGCTGTGCAGCGCGCGGTCGCTGGCGAGCAGGCCCATCGACGTGGCGAGCAGGGCGCCGCTGTCGTCGTACGCGCCGAAGGCGTAGCCGCCGGTGTGCTGGACGGTGCGGATCAGGTTCGCCGGCACCGGGAGGTCCGGGCTGCGCCAGACCTCGCGCAGCAGCTCGGCCGCGCGCTCGGTCTCCGCCGGTGTCCGCAGCTCCAGGACGGTGACGCCGGCCCGCGCGCAGGCCCGCTCCGCGATGCCCGCAGCAGCGTCGACGGAGGTGGTCGCCAAGGTCATGCCGTCACTCTCCCGTCCCGGGGTGCGGCGTTTCATCGTGTGCTGTGCAGAAGGAACCGCGGTTTCGTGGTGCAGGAGAACGATTCGATCCGGCTCCGGCTCCGGCAGACTGCCCGCTGTGCCCACCCTGCGAGCCGTCGTGGAGGTGCTGGGCCCTGCCCTGACCGCGACGGGCGACCTCGACGTCGAGGTGAACGAGGTCGTCCTCGTCGGGCCGGGCGACCCGATCCCGGCCGCCCCGGGCGCGCTGCTGGTCCTGCAGGACCCGACCGTGGCCGGCCCGGTCCAGGCAGCCGCGGTGGTGCTGCGCGGTCCGGCACCTGAGCTCGGGGTGCCGGTGCTCGTCGCCCCCGACGACCTGCCCTGGAACCAGCTGCTGCACCTGCTGATGGCGGCGGTGTCGGCCCCCGGCGGGAGCGACCTGTTCGCCCTCGCGAACTCCATCGCCGCGATGGTGGGTGGGGCCGTGTCGATCGAGGACCCCTCGCGCCGGGTGCTGGCCTACTCCTCGCTGCCCGACCAGCCGATCGACGCCGCCCGCGAGAAGGGCATCCTCGGCCGGCAGGTCCCCCAGCTGTCCCGCAACGACCAGCTCTACCGGGAGGTGCAGCGCGCGGGCGGTGTCGTCCGGGTCCCCGCCGACGGCGAGGTGCTGCCGCGGCTGGCCGTCCCGGTCCGCGCGGGCGCGGAGCTGCTCGGGTCGATCTGGGTCATCGAGGCCACCCCCCTGCCCCCCGAGGCCGAGCAGGCGCTGCTCGACGCCGGCCGGCTGTCGGCCCTGCACCTGCTGCGCGCCCGGTCCGGCGGCGACGTCGAGCGGCGCGCCCGGGGCGAGCTGCTGCGCGGCCTGCTCGACGGCCGCGCGGCGCCGTCCCTCGTCGCCACGCGTCTCGGGCTGGACGCGGGCACCGCCGTGGCTGTGCTCGCCTTCTCGCTGCCGCCCGACACCGACGAGCTCGACGCCGAGGCGGTCGCCGACCTCGTGCAGCTGCAGTGCGCTGCGCTCCGCCCCCGGTCGTCGGTGCTGCTGCAGCTCGGCACGGTCTACGCCCTCGTCCCCGACCTGCCTCGGCCGGCCCTGCTGTCGCTGGCACGGACCGTCGTCGACCGGGCCCGGGTCCCTCTCGCCGGTGCGGTGGGGGCGACGGTCACCGGGCTGCAGGAGGTGAGCCGCTCGCGCGCCGACGCGGACGCGGTCCTCCGGCTCTGCGCTGCGGGCACGGTCGCGGCGCTGGAGGACGTCCTGCCCCAGGTGGTGCTGCTGCACCTGCAGTCGCACCTGGCCGGCCAGCAGCACCTGCGGCTGCCGGCGGTGGAGCGGATGATCGCCCACGACCTGGAGCAGCAGACGCCGTACGTCGAGTCGGTGCTCGCCTACCTGTCGGCCAACGCCGACGTGCCCGCCGCCGCCGAGAGCGTCTCGGTGCACCCCAACACGTTCCGCTACCGGCTGCGCCGGGTGCGGGAGCTCTTCGACCTCGACCTGGAGGACCCCGACGTGCGACTCGTCGTCTGGCTGCAGCTGCGGACCCGCCGATGACCACCCCCATGCTCAGCTGGCTCGAGGAGCTGGTGTCGTGCGAGTCGCCCTCGTCGTCACCCGAGGCGACGCTCGAGTGCGGGCGGGTGTTCGAGGCCCTGTCCCGTCCGGTGCTGGGCACCCCGGAGCGGATCGTCGTGGACGGGCTGACGCACCTGCGGTGGACGTTCGGCACGCCGCGCGTGCTCGTGCTCGGTCACCTCGACACCGTCTGGCCGATCGGCACCCTGGCGCGCTGGCCGTTCCGGGTCGACGGCGACGTCGCCACCGGGCCCGGCGTCTTCGACATGAAGGCCGGCGTCGTGCAGGCCTTGCACGGGCTGTCGATGCTGTCGTCCCTCGACGGGGTCTGCCTGCTGCTCAACGTCGACGAGGAGGTCGGCTCGCCCACGTCCCGCGAGCTCATCCTCGACTCGGTACGAGGTTGCCGGGCCGCGCTCGTCTGCGAACCCGCCTCCGGGCTGGCCCTGAAGACGGCCCGCAAGGGCATCGGCCTCTACGAGCTGACCGTCACCGGACGCGCCTCGCACGCCGGGCTCGAGCCGGAGAAGGGCGTCAACGCCGCCGTCGGGCTGGCACATGCCGTGCTCGCGCTGACCAACCTGGGCGACGCCGCCGCGGGCACCACGGTCACCCCGACCGTGATCGCCGGTGGGACCACGACGAACACGGTGCCCGCGTCGGCGACGGTCGCTGTCGACGTACGCGCTGTCGTCCCTGACGAGCTCACGCGCGTGGATGCCGCCATCCGCGACCTGACGGTCCCGGTCGGTGCCATCGCCGTGTCGGGCGGGATCAACCGACCGCCGCTGGACCCGTCGTCGTCAGAGACGCTGTTCGCCCTCGCCCAGTCGCTTTCCCCTGACGTGCAAGGGGTTGCGGTCGGTGGCGGGTCGGACGGGAACTTCACCGCAGGCGCGGGCGTACCGACCCTCGACGGTCTCGGCGCCGTCGGCAACGGCGCCCACGCCGAGGGCGAGCACGTCCTCGTCTCGCACATGGAACCGCGGGCCAAGCTGCTCGCCGCACTGCTGGAGGAGCTGCTGTGACCGCACTGCTGCTGAGGGGCGGCCGCGTCGTCGACCCGGGCAACGACGTGGACGAGGTCCGCGACCTGCTCGTGGTCGACGGGCGGGTCGCGGAGTCCGGGGAGCCGGACACCGTCCTCGACGTCAGCGGTCTCGTCGTGGGCCCCGGGTTCATCGACATGCACTCGCACGTGCACTCCGTCGCGGGCCAGCGGCTGCAGGCCTTCGACGGCGTGACGACGGCGCTCGACCTCGAGGCGGGACTCTTCCCGGTGGCCAAGGCCTACGAGAAGGCCGCCGCCGAGGGTCGCCCGCTGCACTACGGGTTCTCGGCGTCGTGGGGCGGTGCCCGGGCGCGGGTGCTCTGCGGCGTCGACGAGGACGCCGACATCATGAAGGCGCTGTCGGTGCTGAGCAACGAGCACTGGCAGCGCTCGTCGTCGGCCGCCGAGCTCGACGCCTGGCTCGGCATCCTGTCGGAGGAGCTCGCGGCCGGGGCGCTCGGCATCGGCGTGCTGATGGGGTACGCACCGCGGTCGGACCCGGCCGAGCTGGTCGCCGTCGGCCGGCTGGCTGCAGCCGCCGGTGTGGCGACCTACACCCACGTCCGCGAGATCGTCGAGGCCGACCCGACGACGCCGGTCGACGGCTCCGGCGAGCTCGCCCAGGTCGCCGCGCTGACGGGCGCGCACATGCACCACTGCCACGTGAACTCCACGTCACGCCGGCACATCGACCGGGTGCTGAAGACCATCGCCGACGCGCAGCACGAGGGGTCGCGCGTGACGGTCGAGGCCTACCCCTACGGCGCCGGTTCGACGGCCGTCGGCGCGTTCTTCCTGGCCCCCGAGCGGCTGGCCGCGTGGGACCTCAAGCCGTCATCCCTGACGGTGGTGACCACCGGTGAGGTGATCGCCGACGAGGACCGGCTGCGACAGCTGCGCGAGGAGGAGCCCGGCTCGCCGGTCATCGTCAGCTTCCTCGACGAGCAGGCCGATGCGTCGCTGCTGACCGCCTCGCTGGCCTTCCCGGACGCCATCATCGCGAGCGACGCGATGCCGGTCTTCTGGGGCTCGACGTACGACACCCGCGAGTGGCCGCTGCCGCCGGGCGGCCAGACGCACCCGCGCACCGCCGGCACCTACGCCAAGGCGCTGCGCCTCATGGTGCGGTCCGGTGAGTGGACCTGGTCCGAGGCGTTCCGCCGGTGCTCCTGGCTGCCCGCCCAGGTGCTGTCGTTCGTGCCCGACGTGCGCCGCAAGGGCCACCTCGGCGTGGGTGCGGACGCCGACATCGTGGTGCTCGACCCCTCGACCATCAGCGACGCCGCGACGTACACCTCCCCGACGCTGCCGTCCGTCGGCGTCCGGCACCTGCTCGTGTCGGGCACGCCGGTCATCCGCGACGGCGCGCTGGTCGAGGACGCCTACCCGGGTCGGGCGGTGCGCACATGACCCGCGTGCTCGTGTCCGTGGACATGGAGGGCGTGGCCGGCATCGCGTCCCGGGCGCAGATCCTGCCCGGGGCCGCGGACTACGCGCTGGGCCGGCGGCTGATGACCGCGGAGGCCAACGCCGCGATCGCCGGGGCGTTCCGCGGCGGCGCCACGTCGGTCGTGGTGAACGACAGCCACGGGCCGATGGACAACCTGCTCGGCGAGGAGCTCGACCCGCGGGCGGAGTACGTCGTGGGCAGCCCCAAGCCGCTGGCCATGGTCCAGGAGGTCGCCGGCTGCGACCTGGCGATGTTCGTCGGCTACCACTGCGGACCGGAGTCCGTGGACGGGACGCTGGCGCACTGCTACTCGGGCGCGGCGTTCGCCGACGTGCGGCTCAACGGCGAGTCGGTCAGCGAGGCGGACCTGAACGGGCTGGTCGCGGGGATGCACGGCGTCCCCGTCGCGCTGGTCTCCGGTGACGCGCAGACCTGCGAGCAGGCGAAGGGCCGGCTGCCGGGCGTCCTCACGGTCGCGACGAAGACGGGCCTGGGACTCACCGCTGCCCGGTCCCTGAACCCGGTCGTCGCCCGCGAGCGGATCGAGGAGGCCGCCGCCGCTGCGGTCTCGTCAACCTCGTCGTTCGCGCCGCGCGACGTACCCGACACGCTCGAGCTGGCGGTGACGCTCCGGCCGTCGGGGGGCGCCGAGTTCGCGATGCTGGTGCCTGGGACCCGGCGGGTGTCAGCGAGCACCGTGAGCCGGGTCGTCGCCGATCCGCGCGAGCTCCTCCAGGTGCTGACGGCCTGGTCGCACCTCGCCGTCATCCCCCGCTGACGGACGCCCCCCCGGGGTCAGTGGGGCAGGGGCTGGCGGGAGCCGGTGTAGCGGACGCAGGTGCAGCTGGTGTCGAAGTGCATGTACGAGAAGCCGCCGGCGCCGTCGTGCTGGTCGGGCGCCAGCCGTGACCCGAGGCCGGAGGCGAGCTCGAAGCCTGTCCCAGATGGTCGAGAGCGACGAGGGCCGCCGGCTGGCCATCCTGCAGCTCGAGATCCACCTGCTCGCGCTGCGCAACCCGGACCTGATGGCCGACCTGCAGGCCGAGGGCCGAACGCACCGCACCCGGGTGACCGCCCAGCTGCAGACCATGGCCGCCGCCGGAGCAGCCCTTCCCCTGCCCGCCGAGCAGCTCGCTCGGCTGGTGATCAGCACCGTCCAGGGCCTGCAGCTCGACCACCTGCTCGACCCCGACAGCGTGACCCCGGCGCACTACGCCGCCGCGCTGCAGCTGCTCCTGGGCTCGTCACCGCCCGCTTGAGGCGGTGCTCATTCGACGAGGTCGAGGGCGGCTTCCACGATCGAGCGGGCGTCGAGGCCGTGGTGGGCGTGCACCTCGTCGACCCCGCCGCCCTGACCGAACTCGCTGACGCCGAGGCAGGTCACCGGGGTGCCGGTCACCGTTCCCAGGAACGCCAGCGTGTGCGGGTGCCCGTCGAGCACCGTCACGAGTGGCGCACGACCGCTGAACGCCCGGTCGAGCACGCCCTCGTCCACGGCCGGGCCACGCAGCAGGCCGCGCCGGGACTGCACGGCGCGCCACAGCCGGTCGTAGGACGTCACGACCACGACATCGGCCGAGATCCCTTCTGCAGCAAGGAGATCCGCGGCCTCGACGACGTTCGGCACGAGTGCGCCCACTCCGACGAGGGTCACCTGCGGGTCGCCGGTCGAGCGCAGCAGGTAGCCGCCGGCGAGCACGTCCGCCCGGCGCTGCTCCAGGTCCTCGGGCAGGTCGGCGAGCGACTGGTCGAGCGGGCGGGTCGACAGCCGCAGGTAGGCGGACTCGCCACCCGGCTGCCCGAGTCGCGACAACGCGTGCAGGAAGCACCACTCGGTCTCCAGCGCGAACGCCGGCTCGAAGCAGGTGACACCTGGCTGCTCGAGACCGATCGACGGGGTGGTGATGCTCTGGTGCGCCCCGCCCTCGGCGGCCAGCGTCACACCCGACGGGGTCCCGACCAGGATCGACTGACCACCGGCGTACACCCCGAAGGACCAGGGCTCCAGGGCGCGACCGACGAACGGGTCGTAGACCGTGCCGACCGGCAGCAGCGGCTGCCCGACCTTGGACCACGTGGCACCGAGCTCACCGAGCAGGCACACGAGGTTGACCTCCGCGATGCCGAGCTCGACGTGCTGGCCGGTGGACGTCTCGCGCCAGCGCACCAGCCGGTCGCTGTCGGTCGTCGGGTCGTCGGCGAACCAGTCGTGCCGGTCCTGCGGGGACCAGATCCCCACCTTGTTGATCCAGCCGCCCTGGTTCGTCGACGAGGCGACGTCGGGCGACACCGTCACGACCCGCGCGGCCACCTCCGGCGCGTCGCGAGCGAGGTCGGTGAGGACGCGACCGAGGGTCGCCTGCGTCGAGTGCTCGCCGCGGTAGCTGCGCCCCAACGACGCAGGTACGTCGGGCGGGCCGACCCGCTCGACCGGGCCGCGCGCGAGCCGCTGCGCCGCAGCCCGGCACAGCTGCCCTTCCGGTGACGCGGTGTCGAAGAGCTGCCAGGGCTGCTCGACGGGCACTCCCGAGGCGGCCGCGAGCAGGGCGTACTGCTCGTCGGAGAGCAGGGCGCTGTGGTTCGCCGGAGATCCCTCGATCGGAAGCCCGCGACCCTTGACGGTGTAGGCGAAGACGACCGTGGGGCGGGTGTTGTCGACCGTCCGGAACGTGTCCCGCAGCTCGTCGAGGTCGTGCCCGCCGAGATCGCGCAGCGCCGTGCGGATCTCGTCGTCGCTGAGGTCCGCGACGACCGACGCGCAGGCACCCAGCCGCTCGCGGAGCGTGGCCGCCGGGGAGCGGAGCAGGAACTGGTACTCCTCGTTGCCCATCCCGTCGATCCGCTCGCGCAGGGCGCTGCCGCCTGGCCGCTCGAACAGCGACTGCAGCAGTCGGCCGTACTTCACCTCGAGCACCTGCCAGCCCGCGGCGGCGAACATGCCCTGCCACCGGGAGATCGCGATGTCCGGGACGATCCGGTCGAGCGACTGCCGGTTGAGGTCGACGACCCAGAGCACCTCGCCCAGCCGCTGCACCATCGGGTCGGCGACGCACTCCCAGATCGCGCCCTCGTCGAGCTCGGCGTCCCCGAGCAGGGAGATCTGCCGACCTCCCGGCTCGACGCCGAAGTGGGCACTGACGTACCGCTGCGCGACGGCGCCCCAGACGGGGGCGGTCGCGCCGATCCCGACCGACCCGGTCGAGTAGTCAGGCGCGTCCGGGTCCTTGGTCCGCGAGGGGTACGGCTGCAGCCCACCCAGCTCCCGCAGCCGCGGCAGGTAGGACGCGTCGAGGTTGCCGAGCAGGAAGTTGATGGCGTGCAGCACCGGGGAGGCGTGCGGCTTGACGCTCACCCGGTCGGCGGAGGTGAGGTTCTCGAACCACAGCGACGTCATGATGCTGACCATCGACGCGCTGGAGGCCTGGTGGCCGCCGACCTTCACGCCCGAGGTGTTCGGCCGGCCCGCGTTCGCGGCGTGCACGATGCTCGTCGCCAGCCACAGCACGCGCTGCTCGACCTGCTTCAACGCGTCGGAGTCGGGAGTGAGGGTCACCCGCCCATCCTCGCGCAGGCGACAGGGACCGGCCTCGGTGCCCGGTGGGCGACGTGCAGCGTCGTCAGGGCATCGGGAAGGAGGGGCCTCGGTAGGTGAAGCAGCTGCACGCGCCCTTCCAGACCGCCTCGCGGTAGCGGCGCGGCACGTCGTTGCGCCGGGCCGGGCTGAACAGCGCCGCGCCGCCGAGGTCGAAGACGCTCTGGAACCCCGACCCCAGCTGGTCGACGCCCTGCGCCACCGCCGTACCGGTGATGACGCCACCGGTCCGGCCGAGCGCCGCTTCGTAGGCGAACAGCGCCTCGCAGATGCTCTGCGCGTAGGAGTAGTCGGCAGCGGACACCGGCTTGATGCCGGCAGACCTGAGGTAGCCGTAGCAACGTCGCTGTGCGGCGTTCGGCGGGTCGTACAGCGAGGGCGAGACGTCCTGCGAGGGCAGCCAGCCGTAGACGCGTGCCGAGCTCAGCTCGTCCGCGGGCGCCTGGCCCTGGAGCACCGAGGTGGCGGCGAGCGACGACAGGATCCAGCCCGGGTGGTAGCTCTGCGACGACGCCCCCTCGGACATCGCGAGCATGGTGCCGGTCTCGGAGACCGTGATGAACGTGACCCGGTCCACGCCGTTCGAGCGGAACGTGAGGATGGCGTTCGACACGGCCGCGCCGGCGCCGGAGAACGACCCGTTGTAGCCGTCGGCGCAGCCCTCGTCGGCGGTCGCCGCCACGGGGATGCGGTGCCGGGCGAGGAACGGCTTGATGACGGTGGTCCACGCGCGCTGGGTGCCGGGACAGCTGTCGGTGATGACGCCCAGCTTGTTGGACGGCGTGAGGAACCCGGTGCTGATCGCCCCTTGCAGCTTGGCGAGCGACCGCTTGTCGATGGTGGGGACGATGAGAGCGCGGAACAGCGGGAAGCTGCTGAGCTCCTGGTTGTCCGCCACGTTCGAGGAGTTGCTGAGGTGCGGGATGCCGGCCTTCGCGAGGCAGCGCTCGAAGCTGGCGAAGTACGCGAACGAGGACCCGAGCACCGCGTCCACGTGGTCGTCCTGCGTGAAGGTCGCGCAGGCTGCCGAGTAGTCGGCCTCCCAGCTCGTACTGGCCGTGTCCGTCCCCGCGTAGACGGGCACGATGCGGTGCCCGTGGACGCCGCCCTGCCGGTTGAGCCCGCTGATCACCGCGTCGTCGAACTGCCGCTCGGAGTAGGTGTTGCCGAGGCTGACGCTCAGCGCGTCCGCCTGGCCGACCTTGGTCAGCAGGATCCCGATCTTGACCGGCCGGGCGGTCACCGACCCGACCCCCGTGGTCCTTGCCGAGCCACTGGTCCCCGCCGCGCCGGACCCGGTCGTGTCGCCGCGGGTCCCGTCCGGGCTCCCAGCGCCGCCGGCACGCGGGGCGTCGGCGGCGGCCCCCACCCCGACCGCGCGAGGGGCGCCGGGCCTCGCTCCAGCGGAGCTCGCGAGCGACCCGTCCGGGCCGGCGAGCGCGCCGCTGCCCACGGCGGGGACGGTGGTCCCGCAGGCAGCGGCGAGGGCGACGCCGGCGAGCCCGAGGCAGCTGGGAAGGGCTCGCGAGAGCGGAACCCGCCAGAGCCCTCGCCGGGCGACGTGCCTACGCATGCCGGGTAAGATACAGTCAGATTTGACCGGAAAACAAGGCCCATAGCGGGACGTACCGGGCGTCATGTACCTTCGGCGCCCTCACCGGCCCCTCCCCTCGGGTCCGGCCTATGCCGAACTGCCCTCTTCGTCCGACGTCACCAGGTCTTGGCCCTGGGGTTGTGCCGGAGGATGAGGACGTGACAGGGGTCACGGGGGGACGATGGGGAACCCAGCCCAGTCAAGGAGACCTCGCGTGCGGCGATCGACCGCCCTTCGCAGCACCGCGCTGCTGCTCGTCCTGGCCGGCTCATCAGGCTGTCAGGTCAACCAACTCCAGTTCCGGAACGACCACCGGCTGACGTTCCAGGCCCCTGAGGCGCGGCACCGCGTGACGGCGCCGCTCACCATCCAGTGGTCGATGAAGGACTTCGACCTGGTCGGGCTGGACGGCTCGAGGGAGTCCGACAAGGGCGTCTTCGCCGTCTTCGTCGACCGGGCCCCGATGCCGGTCGGCAAGAACCTCAAGTGGCTCGCGCGCAACGACGCGGGCTGCAAGCGGGACGCCCGCTGCCCGGACGCGGAGTTCCTCGCGAACAGCGGCGTGTTCGTCACGACCGACACGTCCCTCACGCTGGACACGCTCCCCCAGGTGGGTGACGGCGTCGGGGACGAGCAGCACTACGTGAACGTCGTCCTGCTCGACGGCACCGGGCACCGCATCGGTGAGAGCGCTTGGTATCTGCCCTTCAAGAGCAAGCGGAGGTCCACCTCGTGACGACCGTCCTCGAGGCGCCCTCGGTCCTCGACGCCGACGCGGAGGCCAAGGCCGCGCGCCGGGCCGAAGCCCGCGCCACCCTCGGCGTCACCGGGCAACAGGAGACGGAGCCCCTGCGCCCCGTGCTCAAGGCGCACGGGCTCACCGTCTACCCGCTCGTCGCTCTCGGCCTGCTGTCGATCGCCGACATCTTCCAGGCCGAGGCGTTCACCATCCTCACGCCCGAGATCAGCCGCGCGCTCGGACTCGGGCTCGGTGCCATCGCCGGCGCCCGGACGCTCGCGTTCCTCGCGACGATCCTCGCGCCGCTGCCGATGGCGGCGCTGTCGCAGACCCGCGGCCGGCGCGCGATGCTGTGCATCGCCACCGGCATCGCGTGGTCGCTGATCACGATCTTCACCGGCTTCACCACCAGCCTGCTCGCGCTCATCGCGGTCCTCGTCCTCGACGGGGCGTCCACGGGATCCGTCGCCGCGCTGCACGCTCCGCTGCTCACCGACTCCTACCCGCCGCAGGCCCGCGTCCGGGTGCTGTCGTCGTACACCGCCATCACGACGGTCGGGCGCATCGCCTCGCCGCTGCTCGTGAGCCTGCTTGCCGGCCCGCTCGACCTCACCTGGCGCGGCGTGTTCGTGGGCCTCGGCCTGGTGTCGACCGCCTCCGCGCTGTTCGCGGTCTTCCTGCGTGACCCTGGGCCAGGCAAGTTCGACACCGAGGCGCTGCGCAGCCTTGAGCACGAGCGCGTCTCCGGCGAGCACGTCGAGCCGGAGGCCGCCTCCGCCGACGACGTCGAGCTGGGCTTCTTCGAGATCATCCGCCGCGTCCTGCTCATCCCGACCGTGAAGCGGATCTCGGTCGGCTACCTGTGCCTGGGCATCCTGCTCATCCCGTTCGGGACCTTCCTGTCGAGCTACCTCGACCAGGAGTGGGGCCTCGGGCCGGACGAGCGCGGCGTGTTCTACTCCAGCACCGCGTCGGTCAGCATCCTGGCGCTGGTGCTGTTCGGGTCGCAGGCCGAGCGGTTGTTCGCCAAGGACCCCGCGTTCATCCTCGCCCTTTCCGGCCTGGCCCTCGGCGGCGCCGTCGCGTTCATCGCCGTCGGCGCGATCATGCCGAAGTTCTGGCTGGTGTGGATCATGTTCGCCGCCGGTCAGGCCTTCATCGCCGTGCTCACGCCTGCCCTCACGGCAGCCCTGATGTCGATCGTCGACGCGAGGTACCGACCGCACGCGGCGGCCGTCACCGGCATGTTCGCCGCGGCCGGCTCCATCCTCGGCGTGCTGTTCCTGTCGGGCATCGACAAGCGCTTCGGCATCGGCGGCGCCATCTTCGCCCTGATCTTCCCGGGCATGCTCGCGGGCTTCGTGGTCGCGAGCGCCGGCAAGCTCATCAACCGTGACCTCGACCGGATGATCGACGAGGTCCTCGAGACCGAGGACATCAGCATCATCCGGCAGCGCGGCGGTCACCTGCCGATGCTGGCCTGCAAGGGCGTGGACTTCTCCTACGGCCAGCTGCAGGTGCTGTTCGACGTCGACTTCACCGTCGACGACGGCGAGATGGTCGCCCTGCTCGGCACCAACGGCGCCGGCAAGTCGACCCTCCTGAAGGTCGTCTCGGGCATCGGGCTGCCGAGCAAGGGCAGCGTGCGGTACCGCGGGGAGGACATCACCTTCCTCGACGCGGAGCGACGGGTCCCGCTCGGCATCACGCAGGTCCCCGGCGGCCGTGCCGTCTTCGGCACGATGGACGTCGCCGAGAACCTCCGCACCTTCGGCTACACGCTCGGCCGCAACCGCAAGGCGGTGGAGGAGAGCATCGAGCTGTGCTTCGACGCGTTCCCCCGCCTGAAGGAGCGGCGCACCTCGCTGGCCGCCAACCTGTCCGGTGGCGAGCAGCAGATGCTCGGCCTCAGCAAGGCCCTGATCCTCAAGCCGAAGCTGCTGCTCATCGACGAGCTCAGCCTCGGCCTGGCCCCGGTCATCGTCGGCCAGCTGCTCGAGATGGTGCGGCGGATCAACCAGACCGGCACCGCGGTCGTCCTCGTCGAGCAGAGCGTCAACATCGCCCTGTCGCTGGTCGACCACGCCTACTTCATGGAGAAGGGCGAGATGCGCTTCGACGGCCCGGCCCAGCAGCTGCTGGCCCGTGACGACCTCCTTCGAGCGGTCTTCCTCGAGGGTGCCTCCAAGGCTGACGGCGAGGCCGGGCTGTGAGCACCGTCCTGAACGTCCTCATGCTGCTGGTCCTCGCGGCCGGTCTCGTCTGGATCACCCGCCGGGTCGTCATCAGCCAGGGCGGCCCGCGGGTCGTGGCCCAGCGCCTCGGGGAGAGCATCCGCGCGGCCATGACGCCGAAGGCGATGCTCACCATCGGCATCGTCGTCGCGCTCGTCTACCTGGTCCTCTACCGGCTGCTGCCGCAGATCAGCACCGACCACACCCGCTCCCACCACTGGGAGACGCCCGGTCCGGTGCTGCTGCTCGGCCTGATCATCGGCCTGACCTACGGCCTGCTCGCCGTCGGCCTCGTGCTGATCTACCGGACCAACCGCATCATCAACTTCGCGCACGGCCAGGTCGGGGCGTTCGGCGCCGCCTTCTTCGGCATCGAGGTCGTGAAGTGGCACATCCCGTACTGGCTGGCGTTCCTGCCCGCCCTCGCGGTGTCCGCCGGCGTCGGTGCGCTCGCCGAGGCCATGGTGGTGCGGCGCCTGAAGCGCGCGCCGCTCATCATGAGCGTCGTCGCGACCCTCGGTGTCGGCCAGTTCCTCGTGCTGTTCGCCTTCGCCTTCAACAGCCAGGCGGGCGCCGGCTCCATCTACCCGCAGCCGGTCGGCCTGCCGGTGTTCCGGGTCGGCGCGCTGCTCGTCACGCCGGCGTACTCCGGGATGCTCTTCCTGTCCCCGCTCGTCGTCATCGCGGTCGGCCTGTTCCTGAAGTTCAGCCGCTTCGGCCTCGGCATCCGGGCGGCGGCCGCCAACCCCGAGGCCGCCCGGATGGCGGGCGTGTTCTCGTCCCGGATGAGCTCGCTGGCCTGGGGCATCGCCGGTGCGCTCGCCGCGTTCTCGGCCATCCTCACCCAGCCCACCCAGGGCTTCACGAGCGGCGACAGCTTCGGCCCGTCGCTGCTGCTCGTCGCCCTGACCGGTGCGGTGCTCGCGCGCATGCAGTCGCTGCCGCGGGCGCTGTTCGCCGGTGCGGTCATCGGCATCACCGAGCAGCTGCTGCTCTGGAACTACGCCCAGGCCGGTCTCGTGCAGGTCGCGCTCTTCATCATCATCCTCGTCACGCTGCTGCTGCAGAAGCAGCGCGTCGGCCGGGCCGAGGAGAAGGGCTCGTGGGCCGCGGTGCAGGCCGCCCGCCCGCTGCCCGCCGCGATCCGCAAGGTCCCGACGGTCCGCCTGCTCGGCCCGCTGGTGCTGCTGGTGTTCGTCGGCGCCTTCGCCGTGCTGCCGCAGTTCATCTCGAACGCCAACAGCGTCCGGGTCACCGGCAGCTTCGGCTTCGTCATCATCGGCCTCTCGGTGGGCATCATCACCGGCCTCGGCGGCCAGCTGTCGCTGGGGCAGTTCGCGCTCGGCGCCATCGGCGCCTACGCGTCCTTCGAGGTGTCGCGCCGCACGGGCAACTTCTTCGAGTCCTTCCTGTACGCCGGGATGGCCGCCGCCGTCGTCAGCGTGCTGATCGGGCTGCCTGCCCTGCGCATCAAGGGCCTGCTGCTCACGGTGACGACCCTGTCGTTCGCCCTGGTCATCCCTGGCTTCATCCTGCAGCAGGACTGGATGCTCGGCTCGGGCAAGGACCCGGGGCGGCCGATCCTGAACGGCCACGCGCTGGAGTCGGGCCGGTCGTACTACTACATCGGCCTGCTCACGCTCCTCGTGGCGCTGCTCATCGCCCGCAACGTCCGCTCCGGCGGCATCGGGCGGCGGCTGGTCGCCGTCCGCGACAACGAGGACGCCGCCCGCGCCTTCACCGTGCCCGCCTCCATGGTGAAGCTGCAGGGCTTCGCGCTGGCCGGCTTCATCGCCGGGCTCGGCGGCGCGATGTACGGCCACTCGCTGTCGCTGATCGGCGCGACCAGCTTCCCGACCCGGGCCAGCATCGACGCGGTCGTCATCACCGTCATCGGCGGCATCGGCCTGCTGAGCGGCCCGATCCTCGGCGCCTTCCTCGTGCAGGGCGCCACCTTCCTGCCGCTGGACAGCGCCGGTCTTGCCGCGACCGCCCTCGGCCAGCTGCTCATCATCCTGTACCTGCCCGGTGGCCTCGGCTCGCTCGTGACGCCGGTGCGCGACCGGATCGCCAGCGCCCTCGCCAGACGTGCCGGGGTCGATGTGGAGGCCGCCTACGCGGCCGAACGCGGGTTCAACGCCACCGGCACAGGGTCCGGGGTGACGCCCGCTCTCGTCGCCCCCAAGCACCGCCGCGCGGCCGCCTCCGGCGCACTGCTCGAGGCCACCGGCCTGCGCAAGTCCTTCGGTGGTGTCCGGGCCGTCCGTGGCGTCAGCTTCCAGGTGCGCCCGGGCGAGACCCTCGGCCTCATCGGCCCCAACGGCGCCGGCAAGACCACGACCTTCGAGCTGCTCGCGGGCTTCACCAAGCTCGACGAGGGCAAGGTCCGCTACGCCGGCCGCGACATCACCTCGCTCGGCCCGGAGGCCCGCGGCCGGATGGGCCTGATCCGGTCGTTCCAGGACGCTGCGCTGTTCCCGACCCTGACGGTGCTCGAGTGCGTGCAGCTGTCGCTGGAGCGCGTCTCCCCGACCCGGCTCGTCCCGTCGCTGCTCGGGCTGCGCGGCGCGGAGAAGCGCAAGATCGAGCAGGCCGAGCAGCTGGTGGCCTGGATGGGCCTGGAGCGCTACCGCTCCAGCCAGATCCAGGAGCTGTCGACCGGCACCCGGCGCATCACCGAGATCGCGTGCCTCGTCGCGCTGCAGCCGCAGATGCTGCTGCTCGACGAGCCCAGCTCCGGTGTGGCGCAGAAGGAGACCGAGGCGCTCGGTGCGCTGCTCGTGAGGCTGAAGGACGAGCTCGGGCTCACCCTCATCATCATCGAGCACGACATCCCGCTCATCATGGGGATCTCCGACCGGATCGTCTGCATGGCCGACGGTGAGGTGATCGCGGCCGGGACGCCCGAGCACGTCCGCAACAGCCCCGCGGTGGTCGAGGCCTACCTCGGCGGCAACCTCGAGGCCATCGAGCGGTCGGCCGGTGCCAACCCGGCCGGCTCGACGGCGGTGTCGCGCCGTGAGTCCACCACGCGCGAGTCCAACGGTCAGGCGACCGCCCTGCTGGAGGTCCCGACCCTCAGCGAGGTCGTGCCCGGCCTCGGTAGCGTGCGCGAAGCCGCCCTGCTCGAGGCCTTCGGCTCGGTCGAGGCGGTGCGGTTGGCGACCATCGACGAGCTCACCTCCGTGCCGGGCATCGGCCCCGGGCTGGCGGAGCGGATCCACTCGAACGTGTCCGGGAGGACCTCATGACCCAGTTCGCCCTGCAGGCTGTCGACCTTGTGCAGAATGAGCCGGTGGAGACCACTCCCTCGGGCCCGTCGCGCGCCACTGCGCTCGGGAAGAGGTTCGGCCGGGTCGTCACCCAGGTGCGCAACATCCCGAACCTCGGCACCTGGGCCGGTGTCCTGCTCGCCGCCATCGGTGCGGTCCTGCTGGTCATCGCGTGGGGCCGGACGGCGGGGCTGACGAACGTCGGCCTGCAGATCCCCTACGTCGTCTCCGCCGGGTTCACCGGCCTGGGGCTGATCGCCACGGGGCTCACCCTGGTCAACGTCAGCGCCAAGCAGGCCGACGCCCGTGAGCGCAGCCGTCAGGTCTCGGAGCTCCGCGAGCTGCTCGCCGAGCTGCGCACCACCATCGAGGACGAGCAGTGAGGCGCCCCGCCTGGCTGCAGGACCCGGCAGCGCCCAGCCTGACGCTGTTCGCCGCGCTCGTCGTGGCCGGCTTCGTCGCCATCGGCATCGGGTGGAAGGTCGCGGCCCGCACCCTGTTCGTCCCCTTCCAGACCCCGGCTCTCGTCAGCGGTGGCATGGGTGGGCTCACCCTCATCCTGCTCGGCGCCGGCCTGGCCAACGTGCAGGCGGGGCGCCGGCTCGCGGCCGTCGAGCGCGCCGAGACCGAGGAGCTCCTCGACGAGGCTGCTGCCCTGGTCGAGGCGTTCAAGCGGGGCCGGGCATGAGGCGCGCGGTCGTGCGGGTCGTGACCGCCACCTTCGTCGCCGGCAGCGCGGCTCTCGCGTTCGCCCCCATCGCCTCCGCCTCGTCGACGGAGTCGTCGCTGTCCCCCTCGGCCGAGGCGTGGTACCAGCCGAACCCGACCTGCCTGACCCCTGCCGGCTGCGTGACCACGTCGACGCTCCCGGCCCAGCCGCCGGCGCAGCCGCCCGCGGCCTCGCCCTACCCCGCCGGGACGATGCACGTCGGCGTCTCGCTCGGCCAGGAGACCGCGCGCAGCTACCTCGGCTTCGCGTTCAGCGGGCTGCTGGGTCCGGTCACCGCCGGCACGCTCAACGTGCCGCTGGACGTGACCCAGAACGACGGCAGCAGCAGCCCCGAGACCGCGAAGGTCATCGTCTGCCTCGTCACGGCTCCCGTGACGGCCAGCGAGGGCACGACCGACACGCCGCCCAAGACCGACTGCGCCGGCTCGGTCCCCGCGAAGTACGTCGCCACCCCGACGCCGCACCTCACCGCCGACATCGGGTCGCTGGGCGGCAAGCTGTCGTCGGCGAGCGGCCTGGCGCTGCTCCCGGACGCGACCAAGGCCGCCCCGTCTGACGCCTGGCGGGTGGTGTTCTCCGCCCACACGCGCACCGACGCCGCCAAGACCGCACCGGCCAGCCTCACGCTCAGCGTCGACGAGGCCGCGCCGATCGTGGACGTGCCCGTCGACGAGCCGGTCGCGCAGCAGCCCTACGTCAGCGCGGTGAAGCCCGTCACCGGCACCGGCTTCGCCGGCCCGCCGATCTCCACCCCGGTCACCGAGCCGACGGTCGACACCCCGACCGAGATCGCTCCGGTCCCGGCGGCCAGCGCCCCGCGGCTCGTCACCGTCGGGTACGCCTACCCCGCGGTCTGGCTGCTCCCGCTGGCCTTCCTGGTGCTCGTGCCCGCGACCGCCCGCGCCCTCACCAAGGACCTCAGCACCCCCTGACCGCTCGGCGATGAATGCTTACTGGGATTGCGCTTCCGCGAGGAAAGCGCAATCCCAGTAAGCGTTCACGGGCGGGTCAGAGGAGGGCGTCGACGGCTTCGGCGAGGGCGTGGTCCTTCGCGGTGATGGCGCCGCCGGCGTCGTGGGTGTTCACGGCGAGCGTCACGGTGCGCCAGCGGATGTCGATGTCCGGGTGGTGGTTGTGCGCCTCGGCGACGTCGGCGACCTTGCGGACGAACTCGATCGCGGCGGGGAACGACTCCAGCTCGACGACCCGCGTCAGCTTGCCGTCGCGCTCCTCCCAGCTCATGCCGCGGTCTTCAGCGAGGCGATGCTGTCGTCGGTGCAGCTGTCCCAGAAGCCCCCGACGACGTCCTCGACCTGCGTGAAGGACTCGGCGGCGTAGAGCAGGTCCTGGTAGACGGTGATGTCGTAGTCGGTCGTGCCCATCGCGACGACGTCGAGCGGCTTGATCGTCATGCCGCGGAACTCCTCGATCTCGCCGGGGCTGGACAGGATGCCCGCGCCGTAGGTCTTCAGCTCGCCGTCCTCGTACACCACACCGAACTCGAGGGTGAACCAGAAGACCTTGCTGATGAACTGCAGGGCCTCGTCGGTCTCGACCCGGTTCACGGCCCGGCCGGCGGCCTCGTAGAGCGCGGTGAACCGCGGGTCGGCCAGCGTGTTGCCGTGCCCCACGACCTCGTGGAGCACGTCGGGCTCGGGGGTGTAGAGCGGGACGGAGTGGTGCCGGACGTACTGGGTGGACCAGAAGGCCTTGTCGGCGAGGGACCCGTAGAACTCGCGCAGCGGCACCAGACCGGCCGCGGGCCGGTAGCGGAAGCCCGTCAGCGGGGCCAGCAGCGCACTGACCTCCTCCAGCTGCGGGATGCGGTCCAGCGGCAGCTGCAGGGCCTCCTTGCCGTCGAGGAACTCGCGGCACGCGTAGGTGCGGTGCTTGTCCGCCAGCGCCTCCGACACGACCCGCCACACCTCGTGCTCGGCCTCGGTGTAGTCGGCGGTCGGGCAGGGCTCACCCGGCTGCCACTGCGAGGCCAGCGTCGCGAGCGCGTCCCGGCGGGCGCGGTACTCGGGGTCGGCGAAGCCGGGGTGGCCCTTGCCGAGCTGGACCTTCAGGGTGCCGTCGTCGTGCTCGACGACCGGGGCGAAGTACTGCGCTTCCTCGAACATGGTCACCAGTGTGATCGGTTGTACGACGAGAGGCCAACCGCACTGGACGGGTTGCTGCGAGATGGCCCTAGACAGGGCAGGATGTCCAGTCGTGGACGACACCGACCGGCAGCTGCTGGACGTTCTGCGCGCCGACGCCCGGATCTCGATCCGGGACCTGGCCGCGCGCGTGCACGTGTCGCGGGCGAGCGCCTACGCCAGGGTCAAGCGGCTGCGGGACACCGGCGTCATCCGCGGGTTCACGGTCGACGTCGACCCGGCGGCGCTGGGGCTGGGGCTGCCGGCGTACGTCCACGTCCGCATCAAGCAGAACTCGTGGAAGACGTTCCGGCAGAAGGCGTGGGCGCTCGAGGAGGCCGTGCACGTGGCCCTGGTCGCCGGTGACTTCGACTGCGTGCTGCTGGTCCGCACCCGCGACGCCGAGCACCTGAGGGTGCTCGTGCTGGAGCGCATCCAGTCATTGCCGGAGGTGCTGGCGACGCAGACGGTGCTCGTCTTCGAGGAGCACACCGGCGGGGGGTGAGGTCAGAGGGCGGCGAGCTGCTTGCGGAAGCGCCGGACGAGCAGGAAGCGCTCCGCGCAGCGACTGCAGAAGACACCGGCCAGAGCGCAGCAGCACCACGGGTTCACGGGTGAACTGTCCGTTGCGGGTGGGTTTCCCGTCAAGGGGGGCAGGATGATCGGTCATGAGCACCCCCCAGCGCGAACGCGTGCCCGTCCGGACCATCGCCGCAGCCCTCGGCATGACCCTGGCCACGCTCGTGGCCGTGCTGCTGGTCATGCGCATCGAGCGGATCCTCGTCTGGCTGGCCGTCTCCGCCTTCCTGGCGACCGCCATGTGGCCGCTCGTCGGTCTCGCGGAGCGGCGCGCCCGGATGTCGCGCGGCCTCGCGACCACCGTGGTGTTCGTCGTCGTCGGGGTGCTGCTGAGCGCCGTCCTCGCGCTGCTCGTCTACCCCCTCATCACCGAGGGCACCAAGTTCGCCGACCAGCTGCCCCAGTACGTCGCCGACGCCAAGGCAGGCAAGGGCCCCGTCGGGGACCTGGTCCAGCGCTTCCACATCGACACCTACGTCGAGGAGCACCAGCAGGAGATCCGCGACACCGCGAAGGGCTTCGGCGCCAGCGCCGCGCACGTGCTGCACGTCATCGCCAGCACGCTCGCAGCCGTCCTCAGCATCGTCGTCCTGACGTTCCTGCTGCTGCTCGAGGGGCCGAAGCTGCTCGAGGGCGCCCTCAGCGCCCTCCCCGACCAGCACCACGAGCGGGTCGAGCGGGTCGGGCGCGACTGCGCGCGCGCCGTCACCGGCTACATGGCCGGCAACCTCGTGATCTCCGTGATCTGCGGGGTGCTGACCTACGTCGTCCTGTTCGTCATGGGGGTCCCGTACGCCGGCGTGATCGCCGTCTTCGTCGCCATCGCGGACCTCATCCCGCTGATCGGCGCCACCATCGGCGCGGTCATCGCGACCGTCGTCGCACTGCTGCACTCGGTGCCCGCCGGCATCACGGTCGTCGTGTTCTTCATCGTCTACCAGCAGCTCGAGAACCACCTGCTGCAGCCCGTGGTGCTGTCGCGCACCGTGAAGCTCAACCCGCTCGTCGTGCTGGTCAGCATCCTGCTCGGCGTCGAGCTGGCCGGGATCCTGGGCGCCCTGCTCGCGATCCCGGTGGCGGGCATCGTGCAGGTGCTCGTCCGGGACCTGTACGACGTGCGCCGCGGCAGGCTGAAGGAGGAGCCGACCGTGGGCGAGCCGACAGAGCCCGCCCGGCGCTGAGCCTCTCCACATCTGCCCGCACTGCGGTTGTGAGGCCGGCAGGGATCGCCGACACTGGACGGGTGAGCACCGCGCAGAGCTGGACGCTGCTGGGCATCGTGGGGACGATGTCGGCCGGCATCCTGGCGATGGTCGGGTTCTCGTTCCAGAGCCTGCGCGGCTACATGGACGCGAAGTTCGACGCCGTCGACGCACGCTTTGCCGCGGTCGATGCCCGGTTCGACGGCGTCGACCGGCGGTTGGACAACCTCGACCGCGACGTGCAGACGCTCTTCCGCGACCGCTACTGATCGAGCAGCTGGGCGACGCGGTAGGGCACTTCGTCCGTGAGGCTGATGACCGTCGAGGTGCGGGCCACCAGCTGCGTCGAGGTGATCGCGTCGAGCACGCGCTGCAGGTCCGCGTGGTCACGGGCGACGATCCGGCACAGCACGTCGCCCTGACCGCTCGTCGTGTGCGCCTCCAGCACCTCCGGGATCGACCGCAGGTGCGCGGAGATGGCGGCGATCCCGTGGCCCTGGTGCACCTCCAGCGTGGCGAACGCCATCACGCCGTACCCCATGGCGGCCGGGTCCACGGTCGGGGCCCAGTCACGGAGCACGCCGTCCCGCTCCATCCGCGCGATCCGGGCCTGGGCGGTGCCGCGCGCGATGCCGAGCCGGCGGGACGTCTCGAGGACCCCGAGCCGCGGTTCGGTGAGCAGCAGCTGCAGCAGGGCGCGGTCGAGGGCATCGAGACTGGACATGTTGTCCAGCAAATCACATCGATGACTGGTCCGGATGTACACGATGACCAGCTCCGGCGTGCGCTCTTGCGCAACCCTGCTCGGGCCGCCACTTTGGTGCACATGACGCATGACGACTTCCCGCTGGACGGCTGGGACCACATCCGCTTCGTGGTCGGCAACGCCCGGCAGGCCGCGCACTTCTACGCCACCGCCTTCGGCATGAACCTCATCGCCTACCGCGGGCCGGAGACCGGCTCGCGCACCCACGCCGAGTACCTCCTGGAGAGCGGCGGCGCGCGCTTCCTCATCACCGCGCCGGTCGTGGCCGGGACCGCCGACGGGGAGCACCACGCCAGGCACGGCGACGGGATCGTCGACGTGGCGCTGCGGGTCAGCGACGTCGAGCGCGCCTACCAGCTCGCCCTGGAGCGCGGCGCGAAGGGCCTGCAGGAGCCGACCGTGAGCGAGGACGAGCACGGCAAGGTCGTGCTCGCGGCGATCCAGACCTACGGCGAGACCCGCCACACCCTGGTCCAGCGCGACGACTACAGCGGCCCCTTCCTCCCCGGCTTCGTCGCCCGCGAGCCGCTCGTGGCCAAGCCGGAGAAGCGCTTCTTCCAGGCCATCGACCACGTCGTCGGCAACGTCGAGCTCGGCAAGATGGACGAGTGGGTGGCCTTCTACAACAAGGTCATGGGCTTCGTGAACATGAAGGAGTTCGTCGGCGACGACATCGCCACCGAGTACTCCGCGCTGATGTCGAAGGTCGTCAGCGACGGCTCCTTCAAGGTGAAGTTCCCCCTCAACGAGCCGGCCGTCGGCAAGAAGAAGAGCCAGATCGACGAGTACCTCGAGTTCTACGGCGGCCCCGGCGTGCAGCACATCGCGCTGGCCACCAACGACATCGTCCGCGCCGTGCGGGAGATGCGCGCCCGCGGCATCGAGTTCCTCGACACCCCGGACAGCTACTACGACGATCTCGGCAACTGGGTCGGCGACACCCGCGTGCCGCTCGACGAGCTGCGCGAGCTGAAGATCCTCGCCGACCGCGACGAGGACGGCTACCTGCTGCAGATCTTCACCAAGCCCGTCCAGGACCGCCCGACGGTGTTCTTCGAGCTCATCGAGCGGCACGGCTCGCTC
This sequence comes from uncultured Frankiales bacterium, assembly GCA_946479905.1. Next base: position 41,407 of record CAMLIA010000001.1, read on the forward strand.
GGCTTCGGCAAGGGCAACTTCAAGGCGCTCTTCGAGGCGATCGAGCGCGAGCAGGCGAAGAGAGGCAATCTCTAGTCGAGCTCCGCTCGCAATCGAGGAGAGGCGAAACAGTGCCCTACTACCGGTCTGTCGGTGACGTCCCCCGCAAGCGGCACGTCCAGTTCCACCAGCCCGACGGACGGTTGTACGCCGAGGAGCTGATGGGTGAGGAGGGGTTCTCCTCCGACTCCGCGCTGCTCTACCACCGCGAGCTGCCGACCCGGATCGTCAACGCGGTCGCGGCGGGCACCGACGCCCCGGAGCTGGTGGCCCCGGAGGTGCTGCTCCCGCGGCACCTGCTGACCCACAAGCTGCCCACCGGCAACGACCTCGTCGCCGGCCGCAGCGTCCTCATGGGCAACGGCAACGTGCGGCTGTCCTACGCCGCGGCGACCGAGGACTCCGGCCTCTACCGCGACTCCGACGGCGACCTGCTGGTCTACGTCGAGTCCGGGTCCGGTCGCCTCGAGTCGGTGTTCGGCGTCCTCGACATCGGCCCGGGCGACTACGTCGTCGTCCCCACCGGCACGACCCACCGCTGGTGCGTCACCGACGGCCCGCTGCGCACCCTGGTGGTGGAGGCCCGCGGCCACGTCACGGTCCCCAAGCAGTACGTCGGCGCGCACGGCCAGATCCTCGAGGCGTCGCCCTACTGCGAGCGCGACTTCCGGATGCCGACGGAGCCGCTCCTGGTCGACGGTGGCGAGACCGACGTGCTGGTACGACGGCGCGGCCGGCTCACGACCTACACCTACGCCTCGCACCCGTTCGACGTCGTCGGCTGGGACGGCTGCCTCTACCCGTACGCGCTGAGCATCCACGACTTCGAGCCGATCACGGGACGGCTGCACCAGCCGCCGCCGGTGCACCAGACCTTCGCCGGACCTGGCTTCGTGGTCTGCTCGTTCGTCCCGCGGCTGCTGGACTACCACCCGGAAGCCGTGCCGGTGCCGTACAACCACAGCAACGTCGACAGCGACGAGGTGCTGTTCTACTGCGGCGGCGACTTCACCTCCCGTGCCGGCAGCGGCATCGGCCAGGGCTCGATCTCCCTGCACCCGGGCGGCTTCGTGCACGGCCCCCAGCCCGGGTCGGTCGAGCGGGCCCTGGGCAAGGCGGCCACCGACGAGCTCGCCGTCATGGTCGACACCTTCGCCCCGCTCGACCTCGCCCCCGCGGCCTACGAGGTCGAGGACCCCGGCTACCCCTGGACCTGGGCTCGGTGAAGCTGCTCGAGGGACTGGTCGACGACGCCGGCCTGTTCCCCCCGACGTCACTGCCGATGGCCGAGGCGCTGCAGCGGCACCGGTCCGTCTCGCACCCGATGCTCACCGGGCGGTTCCTCGTGCCCGGTGACCGGCTGGCCGAGCTGTCCGCGCTGCTGGACGCGCCGATCGACGTGCACGTCATCGGCCCTGGCTCGACCGACGACCCCCGCATCCGCGTCCTGGCACGCGAGGGCCTGACGGCGGGCGAGATGCCCTGCTACGTCGAGGGACCCGACCCGGGCAGCTGCTTCGGCAAGGTCCGGTGCGCCGGCATCTCGGACGCCGACCTGGCGCTGTTCATCGACCGCGCCGCGGCGGAGTCACGGCCCTTCAAGGCCACGGCCGGCCTGCACCGCGCGGTCCGCGGCTGGGACGGACCGGGCTTCCACGGCTACCTCAACGTGCTGCTCGGGGTCGCCTTCGCCCTCAACGGCGGCCGGGCGATCGAGGCGATCCGCGAGGACGACCCTGACGTGCTGGTCCAGGAGGCGCGGCACCTCACCGACGACCAGGTGACCGCCGTACGGTGGCTGCTGCACTCCTACGGGTCCTGCGACACCACCCAGCCGTTCCTCGACGCACAGGAGCTCGGCCTCGATGCCTGACAAGGGGTTCGACCGGACCACCCTCCCGTACGGCGTCTTCAGCACCGGCGACGGGCCGAAGCGCATCGGGGTGGCCGTCGACGACGGCGTCCTGGACCTCGCCGCGCACCTCGGGCCGAGCTGGCAGACCGACAGCCTCAACAGCTTCCTGGCGCAGGGGCCGGCGCGCTGGCACGAGGTCCGCACGGTCGTGCGCGGGCTGCTGGACGAGCCGCTGCTGCACGACGTGACGATGCACCTGCCGTTCGAGGTGGCCGACTACGTCGACTTCTACGCGAGCGAGCAGCACGCCACCAACCTGGGCCGGATGTTCCGACCGGACGGCGAGGCGCTGCTCCCGAACTGGAAGCACCTGCCCGTCGGCTACCACGGCCGGGCGGGGACGGTCGTGGTGAGCGGCACCGACATCGTTCGCCCGTGCGGCCTGACGCTGCCGGGCCCGGAGTACCGCCCCACGGCCAAGCTCGACGTCGAGGTGGAGGTCGGGTTCGTCGTGGGCGTCGGGTCGGAGCTCGGCACGCCCGTGCCGACAGGCGACTTCGCCGAGCACGTCTTCGGTGTCGTGCTGCTCAACGACTGGTCCGCGCGCGACATCCAGAGCTACGAGTACGTCCCCCTCGGGCCGTTCCTGGGGAAGAGCTTCGCGACGAGCATCAGCCCCTGGGTCGTCCCGCTCGACGCCCTCGACCGGGTGCCCGCGCCGGTCCAGGAGCCGGCCGTCTCGTCGTACCTCGAGACCGACGGCGACTGGGCGTTCGACCTGACGCTGGAGCTGGCCCGCAACGGCACCGTCGTGAGTCGCCCGCCCTTCGCCGGGATGTACTGGACGGCTCCGCAGATGCTCGCGCACCTGACGGCGAACGGGGCGTCGCTGCGCACCGGCGACCTGTTCGCGAGCGGCACCATCAGCGGCGACGAGGTCGACCAGCGCGGCTCGTTCATCGAGCTGAGCTGGAACACCGAGTTCCTCGACGACGGCGACGTGGTGACGATCAGCGCCACCACGGGAAGCGGCCGGTACCTCGGCGAGGTCACCGGGCGCATCGTTGCGCCGCGGAGCTACCGCCCGTAGGTGAAGGTCGCCTGCGACTCGGCCTCGTCGAAGACCCCGAGCACGAAGACGCTGCTCGAGGCGTAGAAGTCGGAGATCCTCGTGCCGGCCTTGAAGACGTTGTCGATGGTCCAGGTGATCGACCGCCGGTCGCCGGCCACCTCCATCGTGCCGACGGTGATGCTCTTGCCCGTCGGCTTCGACGCCTGGCACACCGCCAGCGACGAGGTCCCCGCGCCCAGCTGGATCGTGCTCGAGTCGCCGCACGAGGCCGAGGCCGTCATGGTCACCGTGATGACGATGCCCTGCTGCAGCGGAGCGGCGAGGTGCAGGACCACGTCGAAGCCGCTCGGCTTCCGCAGCCGGCCGGTGCCCTTGTAGCGGTTGACGAGGTCGATGCCGGTGATGTCCGCGCCCGCGACCTCCGCGGGCCCGGTGGCCACCGACGGCACGGGCAGGCCGATCTCCTGGCTGTTCGTGCCGTTCGCGTCACCGGTGGCGTCGGCGATGTGGAAGCGCTGGGCAGCAGCCGCCGACGGGTGCGTGAGCACGAGCAGCGCGGCGGCGGTCGCGGCAAGGGCGGGCAGGCGTCGCATACCCGCACCGTTCGACGTACCGGCACGAGATCCTGCTCGGCCGCCGGCTCTAGCTCGGGATGCGATGACCCTTGTCGCGGTAGGCGGCGCAGGTGCAGTCGCTGTCCCACACCATGTCGTAGCCGATCTCGAGGGCGTCGTGCCGGCCGGGGCCGAGGAACGTGGTGGCCAGGGTCGCCGACGGGAAGCCCGAGCCGAGGCGCTCGAGGGCAGCCGTCGCCGTACGCAGGTTGATCGTCGGTCCGGCGCCGGCTGCTCCCGCCGCGATGAGGTTGATCTCGTCGCAGAACATGAGCGCGATCGCAGCCGCGTTGGTGCTGTCGAAGGTCTGCCCGGTCCGCTGCTTCATGACCTGGTAGCAGCGCTTGGTCGCCGGGGTGGCGTACGCGTTGGCCTTGGCGGCGGTCAGGTCGATCGCCGGCTCCCAGCCCAGCCCCATCGCACCGGTCAGCATCTTGGCGTCGAACTCCTTGGCGTCGTACAGGCCCTGCATGCCGGCACCGGAATTCAGCCCCAGCCGGGGGTAGTAGTGCTGGGTGTTGGCGTCCTTGCCGAAGAGCAGCGTCAGGCCACCGCCGGCGTCGAGGACGATCGCGTGGGTGACGCCGTCGCGGCGGAAGCGCAGCTCGGCGTTGGAGATCTGGTTGAACGAGCCGCCGTTCTCCGCCGTGCTCGCCGGGACGTGGATGTAGGCGATGTCGTTCGGGTCGACCGGGTGGCCGGCCCGGGCCAAGGCGGGCAGCAGCACCTTGGTCATCGGACGACGCCAGTTGGGGTCGTCGTAGGCGACGATGCCGAGCTTCGCCTTCGCCTTGCCGGGGGCGCCGAGAGTCGTGTCCCAGCCGCCGAACCAGCCCAGCCGCTGCCAGGCGCGGACCTGGTCGGCCATCATCCTGTCCTGCGAGAGCCCGGTGACGTCGAACAGCTGCGGGAACTCCCGGAACCGCTGCTCGTCGGAGCTGATGAGCACCCCGCCCTCCACCTGGAGCACACCGGCCTTGCGCAGGCAGGCGGGCAGGGTGTCGGTGAGGCCGACACCGGCGACGGCGAAGACCTTGTTGTCCTCGGTGAGCGTGCTGCACGCCGCCTGGTCCTGACTGGCGCGGGTCTCGGTCGTCTCCGCGTCGTAGGTCGCCCAGACCGGCACGAGCTTGCGGCCGGCGACGCCGCCGTGCGCGTTGATCTCGTCGATGACGGCCTGCGCGTCGGCCCGCTCGTTTCCGGAGGTGAGGTTGTTCGCGCCGATGGCCCGTTGCGCGGCGTCGACGTTGATCGTGTAGGTGATGCCGACGTAGATCTTGCTCGCCGTGATGCCGATCCCTTGCGCGTCAGGCGATCCGAGGGCACCGCTGCCGCTCGTGGTGCCACCGCCTCCGGTCCGGGTCGTCGAGGCCTGGGTCCCGCCGCCGGCCGTCCCGCCACCGGTCCCGCCGGGTGTCGTGACGCCCGTCGTCCCGGCCGGCGACGTCCCCGTGGTGGAGCTCCCACTGGTTCCCTGGCCGTTGTCGACCGTGGTCCCGCCCAGGCCGTCGGCAGGCTGTGCCGCGTCCTGCACGGTGCTCCCGCAGGCGCTCGCGGCGACCACCGCCAGGAGCAGCAAAGGGGAGGGCCGGCGCCTCACGGCTCGTACGGCTTCGAGGTGAAGCGCATGCACGCGCAGCCGTCGTCGAAGCGAGAGTTGCGGAACAAGGCGGCTCCATCGTGCTGCTGGTGACTGAGGCGGGTGCCGTAGAGGTAGGGCGACCGGAAGCTCGTCCCGAGGCTCTCGGTGGCCTCGATCAGCTGGTGGAGCGTCGTCCCCGCTGCGCGCTCGAGGATGGCCGCTGGGAACCACGCTGTCTCGCAGGCGCCGGCAGCCAGGTCCCGGTTGGTCTCGTCACCGACGGCCAGGCCGCGCTGGCTCATCAGGGCCAGGCAGCGCCGCATCGGTTGGTTCGGCGTGATGCCCTGGTCGTCTTCGGGGTTGACGTCGAAGGCGTCGATCGCGAGCATGCCGTGTTCCTGATCGGCCGGGAGGTTCTCCCAACCGGGGGAGTTGTAGCTGTTGAAGCCGTAGCGCGGGTAGTACTTCTGGGACTTCGCCGTCTCCAGGAACAGCAGGGTGAGGCCGGTGCCGGTGAAGAGCCCCGCGGGGCCGTCGGCGATGAGCACGTGGTCGATGCCCTCGGAGGAGAACCGCAGCACGGCGTTGCTGATGGCGGCGCTGGCGTTCCCCACGGAGTTCGCGGTCTCTGCCACGGGCACGTAGCGGACGTCGGTCTCCTTCAGCCCGTGCTCGTGCAGAGCCTGCAGGTAGCCGTGCTGCATCGCGTAGCGGTAGTTGGTGTCGTCCCACGTGATCAGGCCGATCCGGCCCGTCTTCCAGGTCTCGCTCGGGACCTGCCAGTGCTGCCGCACCATCGCGTTGACGGTCACCTCTCCGAGCCGCTCGAGGCGGATCGCAGCGGGGTCGAAGAGGTTGGGGTACTTGGCGTAGACCGGGCCGGTGGCGCTGCCCCCGCCCAAGACGAGGATGCCGGCCTTGCGCGCGCACTCGTAGGCGACCGGTCCCCGGTCGAAGATCATGAAGACCTTGCCGTCCTTGGTCCAGTGGTCGCAGGCCGCCTGCGACTGCTGATCGGCAGGGTCCGTCAGGTTGAACTCGTAGAAGTCAGGGACAAGCTTGCGGCCGAGCACCCCACCGCGGCGGTTCACATCGTCGATCGCGGCGCGGTAGTACGCCCGCTGGTCGCTCTGCTGCTCGCCGGAGGCGCCGAGTGCCGCGTTGCCGGCGCTCACGTCGTTGCTGTAGGGGATGCCGAGGTAGACGGACGTGGCCGTGATGCCCGGTGCGTGCACGGCGGGTACGCCGGGACGACCGCCCACGTCAGGGGCTCCGCTCGCGAGGGCAGCCTGGCCGGGGACGGAGGTGCCGCCGCCGGGCGCGCTCGGGGCCTGCCCCGTCGTACCCCCGGTCTCGGCCGATCCCGACGTCGCTGCCGCGCTCGGCAGGGTCTGTGCGGGGACGGCACCGCCCAGGCCGCCGGACGGTGAGGCGGTCCCGGACACGGTCGTCCCGCACGCCGCGCTCGTGAGCACGACGCAGAGCAGCAGGGCACGCGTCCTGGCGGGCATCGCTAGACCGTGACCCCTGCCCGGACCGCGAGCCGACCGCCGAGGTGCACACCCTGCACCTGACCGTCGGCGTCGCGGGTGAAGTAGCCGCGCATGCCCTTGGCCGGGCCCTCGGGCACGACGTACTGGTCGCCGTCGGCGGACAGCAGGCCGAGCGGGATCGGCGGCTGGTCCTCGGCGACCTCCTCGCCCGCCTCGCGCAGGACGGCCGCCATCTCGGGCTTCATGTCGATCTGCACGGACAGCCGCCCGCCGGTCGCGGTGACGTCGCAGACCGCGGCGATGGTCTCGAACCTGCCGACGTACTCCTGGAGCCGCTGCGCGGGGACGTCGACCGGCTCGGGCGGTGCGTCGACGACGCCGAGGTAGTGCTCCAGCGCCCAGCGGACGAGGGCGGTGTTGAGCTCGGGACCGTTCGGGCCGCAGTTCGTCATCGAGCTGATGGCGAAGGACCGCTCAGGGATCATCACGAACTCGGAGTGCTGACCGTTGGTGGTGCCGCCGTGGCCGACCTGGCGGACGCCGCCGACGTCCTGCAGCAGCCAGCTGATGCCGACGTGGTCGCCCAGCGCGCTGCCGGGCATCGAGGCGGTGGGCTGCTGCATCCGGTGCAGCGTCTCCGCGCTGAGCAGCCGGGTCCCGTCCGCTGCGGTGCCGTCGCCGAGGTGGAAGCGCGCCCAGGCGATCTGGTCCCTGGAGTTGGCGGACATGCCACCGGCGGGGTTGCCGCCGCGGGGCAGTGCCCACGGACGCGCGACCGTGATCCGGCCGTCCTCGTGCCGGTTGTGGCCGGCCGCGAACCGCCGGGTCATGATCTCGTTCGGGAAGAAGAAGGTGGACGTCATCCCGAGCGGGGCCAGCACCAGGTCGTGGACGGCCCGCTCGTAGGTCGAGCCGGTGACCATCTCCAGGATGCGGCCGGCGAGCGACAGCGAGGCGTTGTTGTACGACACCGCCGACCCGAGCGGGGTGCTCTGGACCAGTTTGGCCATGAGAGCGACGTACTTCTCCAGGGCGTCGTCGCCCTCGCCGGTGCTGTCCATGAGGTCGCCCTCCCACCCGGCGGTGTGGTTGAACAGCTGGAGGACCGTGACCCGACGGGCGACGTCCTCGTCCCGCAGGACCAGCTCGGGGACGTAGGTGCGGACCGGAGCGTCGAGGTCGACCTTGCCCTGCTCGACCAGCCGCAGCATCGCCGTGGCGGTGTAGGTCTTGCCGGTCGACCCGAACTGGAACAGCGTCGTCTCGTCCACGGGCAGCGGGTTCTCGACGCTGGTCACGCCGGAGTAGGCGTAGTGCTCCTCGCCGTCGAGGAGCACGCCCACCGAGACGCCGGGCACCTCCAGCTCCTCGCGCAGCTCGTCCAGCTTCGCCTGCAGGTCCATGCGATCCGCTCCTCGTGGTGACCTACTAAGTAGGTACGTCCTTGCTACTCTGCCCGGACCGGCCGGTCAAGGGAGGTGCGCAGGTGGCTGTCGCAGCAGGGCGCCGGCCGCTCACCGCGGAGCGCGTCCTCGACGCCGCGGTGCAGGTGGCGGACCGGCAGGGGATCGACGCTCTCACGCTTCGCCGGCTCGCGGAGGTGCTGCACGTGCACCCCACGTCGATCTACAACCACGTGGCGAGCAAGGAGGCCATCCTCACCGGCGTCGCGGACCGGTTGATCGAGGAGGCCGCCCTCCCGATGGCCTTCGCGCACTGGCAGGACTGGGTGCGCAGCTTCGCGGTCGCGATGCGCCGCACCGCGGCAGCCCACCCGGGTGCGTTCGCCGTCTTCACCCGGGTGCCCTCCACGGGCGAGGCCTCGACCCGCCACGTCGAGGCGGCCCTGGACGCCTTCCGCCGGGCCGGGTTCTCCGTGGCCGAGGCGCGCGACGCCGTCGCCGGTGTGGCCCTGGCCGTCATGGGACTGGCCCTCAACGAGGGCCCCGGTCCCGGTCCGGCACCGGCGGTCAGCGACGCCGAGCTGGTCCCCGAGCTCTACCCGCGGCTCGCCGAGGTCTTCGCGCTCGGGGAGGCCCGGCCCGACGCGATGTGGACCCTCATCGTCGAGAGCCTCATCGCGGGCCTCACGCCTCGCGGGTGAGCTACAGGCCGAGGGCGGCGAGGGCCTCGCGGTAGCGGTCGACGTTGCGCAGCTTGACGTCCTCGAAGCCACGGACCAGCTCCGCCGCACCGGCAGCCGCCACCGCCGTCGCGTAGGACTCGGCGGTCAGCGACGCGGTGAGCCTCTCGACGAGAGCGATGTGCGACGCGAGCAGCTCGCGCTCCACGACCCGCACGTGCGCCCGACCGAAGGGGTCCAGGCGGGTGCCGCGCAGGAACCGGCCCTTGGCGGTCGCCTTGAGCACCGGCCGTGACCAGGCCCCGAGCTTGAGCTTGCGGTCCATGCCCATCGAGCGCAGCGCCGGCGGGTGCAGGTTGTACTGCACCTTGGTGGCGCCGGGCACCTGCGCCTGCACCTCGGCGAGCAGCTCGGGCCGCGTGAGCAGCCGCGCCACCTCGTACTCGTCCTTGTAGGCGGCGAAGTGCGCGACGCCGCGGGCCACCGCCTGCGAGTAGTCGGTCGCCACCATGACCGCGCGCTCCGCGGCCCAGGCGCGCTCGACGACCGCGATGTAGTCCTGCGCGGCCTTGCGGCCCGAGTGGTCGAGGAGCAGCTGGGCGCGGACCTCGACGAGCCGCCGGGTCTCGCCCTGCAGCGGCGAGCTCCCCAGGTCATAGGTACGACGGGCAGCGGCCGAGGCGGGGGCGGTGGCGGCGGCGAAGGCGGCCGGGTCGGCGACGGCGACGCGGCCCCAGCGGAAGGCGGCGACGTTGGCCTTGACCGCCACGCCGTTGAGGTCGATCGCGTCCTCGATCGCGGCAGCCGGGAAGGGCAGCACGCCGAGCTGGTAGGCCGCGCCGACCAGCAGCAGGTTCGCCGGAGCCGTCGAGCCGAACAGCTGCTCGCTGGCACCGAGGGCGTCGATCTCGAAGACCTTCACGACGGAGTCGCGGATCTTGCGGACCTGACCGGGCACGTCGGTCTTGGGAGCCTGCGGGTCGGCGACCTGGGTGCCGGTCGGCGTCTCGCTCGTCGACACCACGGCGATGGTGAACTCCGGCGAGCACACCGCGAGGTTCTTGGGGTCGGCCATCACGAGCGCGTCGAAGGCGAGCACGACGTCGGCGGTGGCGTGACCCACGCGGTTGGCAGGGCCCTTGTCGCCGCAGCGCAGGTGGCTGGTGACGGGGCCGGCCTTCTGGGACAGGCCGACCTGGTCGAGGCCGGAGAGCCCGGTCGTGTCGAGGTCGTGGCGCAGCGCCGCCGTCGCGAGCAGCTGGTTCACGGTCACGATGCCGGTGCCGCCGATGCCGGCGAGGAAGACGTCCGCGCTCGTGGGCAGGACCGGCTCGGCGACGACGGGCGCCTCGGGGGTCGCCCTGCGCGCCGGCTTCTTGTCCTTCGACGTGACGGCCTGGACCGTGAGGAAGGACGGGCAGTCGCCCTTGAGGCAGGAGTAGTCGGTGTTGCAAGTGGTCTGGTCGATCCGGGTCTTGCGACCGAGCTCGGTCTCGACCGGCTGCACCGACAGGCAGTTGGACTTCTGGCCGCAGTCGCCGCAGCCCTCGCAGGTCGCCTCGTCGATGATGACGCGCGTCGAGCGGACCTCCTGCTTGCCGCGCTTGCGCAGCCGGCGGGCCTCGTTGGCGCACTGCTGGTCGTAGATGAGGACCGTGACGCCGGGGACCTCGCGGAGCTCCTTCTGCACGGCGTCCATCTCGTCGCGGTGCCGCACGGTGACGCCGGGGGCGAACGCGGAGCGCTTGTGCTTCTTCGGCTCGTCGGTCACCACCACGATCTTCGCGACGCCCTCGGCGTGCAGCTTGTGCGTCAGCCGGTCGACCGGCAGCCCGCCCTCGGCGTTCTGCGCGCCGGTCATCGCGACGACCGAGTTGTAGAGGATCTTGTAGGTGATGTTGACGCCGGCAGCGACGCAGAACTGCAGCGCGAGCTGGCCGGAGTGGGCGAAGGTGCCGTCACCCACGTTCTGGAAGATGTGGTTCACGTCCGTGAACAGGTGCTGACCGATCCACTGCGAGCCCTCGCCGCCCATCTGGGTCAGGGCGAGCACGCTCTGGTCCGGGCGCTCGGTGAGCGTGACCATCGTGTGACAGCCGATGCCGCCGGACGCCAGTGAACCGTCCGGGACCGGCGTCGACGTGTTGTGCGGGCACCCGGAGCAGAAGTACGGCACCCGCTTGACCGGGCTGATCGACAGCTGCGTGCGCGGGCCGGGGCGCCGCGGAGCCAGCTGCACGCGGCCCTCCAGCAGCGAGCGGAACACGTTGTCCAGGCGGTCGGCCGAGATCTGGCCGTCGGCGGGCACGAGCAGCCGGCCGTCCGGGCCCCTCTTGCCGAGCACCGCCGGTGCGCCGGTCACGCCGTACAGCACGTCCTTGATCTGCGCCTCGAGGAACGAGGTCTTCTCCTCGACGACGAGCACCGTCTCGAGGCCCTGCGCGAACTGCCGGACCAGGCCGGCGCCGAGCGGGTAGGGCATGCCGACCCGCAGGATGCGGATGCCGACCGCACCGGGGTCGGTGATGCCGAGGTCCCGCAGCGACTGCAGGGTGGCGTCGTACGCCGTGCCGGTCGAGACGATGCCGAAGCGGGCACCGGGCGCCTCGACGGTGATCTCGTCGAGCGGGTTCGCGGCACCGAAGGCCTGCACCGCCTCCCAGCGCGGGCCGACGAGCGCGGCCTCGGCGACGACCGAGTCGCGCGGGTCCTTCATGAGGTACTGGGTGTAGGTCCAGGGCCGGCCGTTCCACTCGACCTCGGGCACGACGATGTCGACGGCCTGGAAGTCCTTGTCGACGGTCCAGAGCCCGTCCGCGACGTCGGCGAGGACCTTGATGCCGACGAAGCACCCGGACAGCCGCGACAGCGCGACGCCGTACATGCCGAAGGTGATGAGCTCCTCGCCGTTGCGCGGTGTGAAGACGGGGATCCCGAACGACGCGAGGGTCTTCTCGCTCGTGCACGGGACGGTCGAGGACTTCGCACCGGGGTCGTCGCCGGCCATCACGAGGACGCCGCCCTTGGGGTGCGCGCCGTAGGTGTTGCCGTGCCGCAGCGCGTCTCCGGAGCGGTCGACGCCGGGGCCCTTGCCGTACCAGAGGCCGACGACACCGTCGACGTTCATCGTGCCGGGGACCTGCTGGCTGCCCCACACCGCCGTCGCGCCGAGCTCCTCGTTGAGGCCGGGGACCAGGTGGATGTCGTGGTCCGCCTTCAGCTGCGGCAGGCCGTGCAGCAGCTTGTCGAGACCGCCCAGCGGCGAGCCCGGGTACCCCGACAGCAGCGTCGCCGTCCGGTGGCCGACGGCCTGGTCCCGCACGCTCTGCTCCACCAGCAACCGGGCGATCGCCTGCACGCCGGTGAGCAGCACCGGGCGGGCACCGGGGACGTAGCGGTCGGTGGGGGTGTAGAGCTTGCGCGTGGGACGGTCGTCCAGGGCTGTCATTGCAGTGCTCCAGGTCGTGGGGCGAGGCTGCCAGCCTCAGGGACGACGGGCATCTTGGTCAACTGATCGCGCTTGGAGTGAGCAGAGTGCCCAACCGGTGCCGGTCAGCCCTGCTCCGGAGTGGGCGGGCTGATCAACTCCTCGAGCAGCGGTCCGACCCGGAACGGCACCCGCGTCTTGAGCACCACCTGGGTGGTCGTCGACACCACGCCCGGCGTCCGCAGGATGGAGTGCACGACGCGCTGCAGGTCGTCGGTCGAGCGCGCGGCCACCCGCACCAGCAGGTCGCCCGTCGAACCGGCCACCTCCTCGACCAGCAGCACGGCCGGGTTGGCCGCCAGCGCCGCCACGGCCTCGTCGATCTCGGCGTGCCGCAGGTTGATCGCGACGATGGCCGCGACGCTGTAGCCGAGCTGCCGGATCTCCACGCCCCGGTCGTTGCTGCCCAGCACCCCCTCGCGCTGCAAGCGCTCCAGCCTGGCCTGGGCGGTGTTGCGGACGACACCGGCCCGCTCCGCGAGCTCGCTGACCGTGATGCGCGGGTCGGCCACCAGGGCCTGCAGGATCCGGGCGTCGACCGCGTCGGGCGTGAACACGGTCCGAGCCTAGGGTGAGCGACGTGCCCACCGCAGTCATCACCGGAGCCACCGCGGGGATCGGTGCCGCGTTCGTCGAGCCGCTGCGCGGTCGGGGGTACGACCTGGTGGTCGTCGCCCGGGACGGTGACCGGTTGCGCCGGCAGGTGCCCGGGGCCGAGGTGATCGCCGCCGACCTCGCGACCGACAGCGGCTGCGCGCTGGTCGAGCGGCGGCTCAGCGAGGGCGTCGACCTGCTCGTCAACAACGCCGGGCGCGGGCTCGGCGCCCCCTTCGACGAGAGCAGCCTCGACGACCAGCTCGCGATGCTCGACCTCAACGTCCGCGCGGTGCTCCGGCTCACCCACGCAGCACTTCCCCCGATGCTGGCCCGCGGCGCCGGGGCGATCCTCAACATCAGCAGCGTCGCCGGCTTCTCCGCAGGCGTGCGCGGGGCGACGTACTCCGCCTCGAAGGCCTGGGTGACGAACTTCAGCGAGTCGCTGGACCTGCAGTACCGCCACCGCGGCGTCCGCTGCGTCGCCGTCTGCCCCGGCTTCACGCGGACCGAGTTCCACGACCGCGCCGAGATGGACATGAGCGGGGTGCCGGCGCGGTTGTGGCTCACCGCCGACCAGGTCGTGCACGAGGCGCTGCGCGACCTGGACCGGGGGAGGTCGATCAGCGTCGCGGGGCCGCAGTACCAGGCGATCGTCGCCGGGTCACGACTGCTCCCGACCGGGGTACGACGTCAGGTGACCGCCCTGGTGCGGCGGCGACTCACCTGAGCCGGCGCAGGGATCAGCGGGCGAAGTCGTAGCCGGCGTAGTGGATGCCGAGAGTGCCCTCGCGCCGGTCGCCCCAGGCGGCGTGGAGTGTCGTGCGGTCGAGCGCGACCGTCGACGCGTCGTCCCCGGCGACCTGGGAGACCGGACCGGGGGAGTCCTTGCTGCTCAGCCGGACAGGAGCAGCGAAGGCGGCTGAACCCGACCGGGACACCGCCGCCCAGACGGAGTACGACCCGTCCGCTGCCGTGGTGCGCCAGACCGCACCCAGTGCTCCCCCTGGCCCGTAGGCGATCCAGGGCAGCCAGCGGGTGACGCCGCCGGGCTCGGCCAGGACCGCAGGAGCGCTCCAGGTCCGGCCGAAGTCGGTCGTGACGTGGACCAGCAGGTGCGTCTGCGTGTCGTCGAAGACCATCACCGCGTAGCGCCCGGGCCGGGAGGGGTCCTGCGCGAGGTAGGGCTCGAACGCCAGCGAGCTGCTGATGCTCAACGGGTTCAGCGCGTGCGCCCCGAGCTTCGTCCCGTCGACGTGTGCCGGCACCAGCCGTCTCGTCCACGTCCGGCCGTCGTCGCGGGAGGTCTGGAACACGACGCACGTCGTGCAGCTGCTGCCCGGGAGCGAGCCGGCCAGGTAGCTGCTGGCCAGCACCCCCGCGCGCGAGACGGGGATGCCGGCGAACCCGTTGGTCCAGTCCGCGGGTGCGTCGGCGGAGTCCACCGGCAGGAAGGCGGACCAGGTCGCACCGCCGTCACGGGAGGTGGTCACGTACTGCCGGCCGCAGCTGAAGAACTGGTTCGTCGCCGTGGACGTCTTGCACCCGGCGTTCTCGAGGAGCCGGCCGCCGCTGCCGTCGGAGTGGTCGGTGAACAAGACGTGCAGCAGTCCCGGCCGGGTGGCGTCCGCGGTGATCCACGGCCGGTCGCAGCCGATCACGTGGAAGCCGGGCCCGGCGACAGGGTCGACCGGGCCGGCCGGCATCGGCGCGTTGCAGCCGAGGTCGCGGAACGGCACGCCCTTCGCGTCGTCGGGTGCCGTTGCCGACCAGAGCGCGGACAGCGCTCCGACCCAGTTGCCCTTGGACTGCCAGTGGTCACCGCGGTCGGTCGACGTCTGCACGTCGCCGTCCAGCGAGGTGTAGACGTACGTGCCCGCCGCATCGACCGTCGTGGTGTTGTCCCCCTGGTTGGGGATCGGGACCTGCCGCCAGGTGCGACCCCCGTCATGGCTGACGGAGACCCCGCTGTTGTTCTCGCCCACGACGACGTCGCCGGGGTGCCGCGGGTCGACGGCGATCTCCGGCTCACCGACGCCGGTGTCGCCGTGGACCAGCACGTCCATCACGGCCGGGGTGGCTGCCTGCGCCGCCATCAACGGCAGCAGGCTCACGGCAGCGGCGAGGCAGAGCCCGAGACGTCTCATGACGAGACGGTCACCGGGAGGACCTCGACGACATCGGCGACAGAGCGGGCGACGACCACGTCGTAGCGGCCGGCGTCGACGTACCAGCCCTTGGCGGTCCGTGGTGCCGGTCCCTGGTCGGCCGGTACGACGCTGCCCTCACCGAGCCGCTCGCGCAGCATCGCGTGCTCGGTGGAGGCGTCGTCCCAGTAGGCGAAGGAGCGGGCGTCCAGCACGACCTCGACCTGAGCGGTCTCGCCGGGCGCGAGCTCCACCTTCGCGAAGCCCTTCAGCTCGGTCCGCGGTCGGGTGAGCCGGGGAGCGTGGGGGCGGACGTAGACCTGCACGACGTCACTGCCGACCCGGTCTCCGGTGTTGGTCACCGGCACGGTCACCGTGAGGGTCGAGCCGGCCGAGATGGCCTGGGAGCTCAGGGCGGCCGAGCCCCAGGAGAACGTCGTGTACGACCCGCCGTGGCCGAAGGGGAAGGCGACCGGCAGGTGCCGGGTGTCGTACCAGCGGTAGCCGACGAGCAGGCCCTCGCGGTAGACGGCGGTGTCGTTCTCGCCGCCGAAGCTGCCGAAGGCGGGCGCGTGCTCGATGCGCTGCGGGAGGGTGACCGGAAGCCGGCCCGCCGGCTCGAGGCGACCGAACAGGACGTCGTCGAGAGCGGGTGCCAGCTCCTGGCCGGCGAGCCACGGCAGCAGCACCGCCGCCGCGTCGTCGGCCCACGGCATCGCCACGGGCGACCCCGCGCACACGACCACCACGGTCCGCGGGTTGGCTGCGCAGACCTGCCGGACCAGCTCGTCCTGGTCGCCGGGCAGGTCCATGGAGAGGCGGTCGTGCCCCTCGGTCTCCCACTCGTCCGTGGTGCCGACGACGACGACGGCGACGTCCGCCGCCCGGGCGGCCGCGACGGCCCTGGCGATCCCGCTGCCGTCGTCGGGCGGCCGGTGCCCGATCTTCATGCCGTGCAGGAACTGCGACATCAGCGAGGTGTACTCGACGACCAGCTCGACGTCCGTGCCCGCGACCAGCTCGACCTCGGCCGCCACCTCGGCGCTGCCGAGGCCGAAGAACTCGGTGCCCATCGGCGGCGGGTCGGCGATGCCGTCGAGGACGACCTCGCCGTCGAGGAGCAGCCGCGCGCGTCCCGCCTGCACGAGCGTGAACACGTGCGTGCCGGTCTCGTGGACCCGGAGTGTGGCGCGCGCCCGGAACGAGAAGGCGTCCTCGTCCAGGCCACGGCTCGGGCTGCCGAACCACAGCATCTTCAGGTCGGTCTCGGTCGAGGTCTCGTGGACGGGACCCGACCAGTCGGTGCTGTCGAAGAGCTCGAGGGTCGCGGTCACCGCGAGCGGCCGGACGGTCCTGTCGATGTTGCAGCCGGGCTCGTGGCGCAGCCGCTCGCCCAGCTGGGGCGCGAGCACGTCGTAGAGGGACGGCGAGCGGTGCGGCCGCAGCTGCGCGGACCCGCCGCCCATGATGTGGGCGCGCGCTGCCAGCGGACCGACGAGCGCGATCGTGGGCTCCCCCTGGAGCGGCAGCGCACCGTCGTTCTTGAGCAGGACGGTGCCGGCGGCGGCAGCCCGGTGCGCGATCGCCCGGTGCTCCGGGAGGTCGACCGCGCGCTCGCTCTGCGGCTCGTCCTCCCAGGCCTGCAGCCGGTCGACGAGGCGCAGCCAGCGGCCGGCGATCGCGTCCAGCACCTCGGGGGCGAGGTCACCGTCGGCGACGGCCTTCGCCAGCGGCGCCCCGAAGAACCGGTCCGGTCCTGGCATCTGGAGGTCGAGGCCAGCCTCCGCGCTGTCGACCGTGGACCCGACCGCGAACCAGTCGGTCATGACGATGCCCTCGAACCCGAGCTCCGCGCGCAGCCAGTCGGTGAGCAGGGCGCGGTCCTCGCTGCACCAGCTGCCGTTGACGCGGTTGTACGACGTCATGACGGCGAGCAGGCCGGCTTCCCGGATCGCGATCTCGAACGGCAGCAGGTAGAGCTCCCGCAGCGACCGCTCGTCCACGACCGAGTTGATCGTCGTCCGCTCGAACTCGGACTCGTTCGCCACGAGGTGCTTGGCCGTCGCCGCGACGCCACGGCTCTGCACTCCGCGGACGAACCCGGCAGCGACCTTCCCCGACAGCAGCGGGTCCTCGGAGTAGCACTCGAAGCCCCGGCCGCCGAGCGGGTGCCGGTGCAGGTTGATCGTGGGCGCGAGCAGGACGCGCGCGCCCTTGGTGCGCGCCTCGTCCCCGAGGACCTGACCGACCTCCTCGACGAGCGAGGGGTCCCACGAGGCGCCGAGCGACGAGCCGCAGGGGACGCAGGCGGCCGTCACCCGACCGGCACCGAGCAGGGCCGACCCCCGCGCGCCGTTCGGCCCGTCCGTGACGGTGACGGCCGGGATGCCGTGCTCAGCGAGCCCCGGCACGGTCCACATGTCCGTGCCTGCCGTCAGCGACGCCTTCTCCTCGGTGGTGAGGCGGGAGAGCAGCTGCGCGATGTCCTTCATGTGACCGTCTCTCATGGCTGGCGGACCTGACCGCAGACCGAGAGCGCGGTGAAGAGCACCTGCGAGGTCAGCTGCGGCACGGGCTGCGGGTAGGCGGAGATGAACAGTGAGGCGACCGTCTGCCCCGTGCCGACGAGGCCGCAGGCCTGGTCGATGAGAGGGCGCGCGGGTTGGATCGCGGTCACGACCGGTCCGGGGACCTCGACGAACGGGAGCACGACGGGGTTGGGGACGCCGGGGTCGGGCAGCGCGTGGCCGATCCCGATGAGCAGCCCGACAGCGACGACCGCAGGGTCGGCCGGGTCGCACCCGGTGACGACGCCGAGGGCGGCGGCGACGTCGTCCGACGGCAGCCGCCCGCCGGCCAGGTCGTTGACGGTCTCGAGGGTCGACAGCGCCGTGTCGTTGACGCCCTGGAGCCCGTCGAGGCGGCAGCTGCTTCCCGTCGGCGTGGGTGACGGCGCGGGAGAGCCGGACGGTCCGGTGACCGGTGGAGTGACGTCGTACGACGGGAGGGGCGTGGGCTCCGGTGCCGGCTCGGGTTCCACACCCAGCAGCGGGAACCGCGGGGCCGGCGGCGTGCTCGCAGGTGACGGGCCGGCCGGGGGCACCGCGACGGTGCCCGGGGCGGGGGCGAGTGGCAGCGGCGAGGCGGCGACCGCGTTGCTGAGGACGCCGTGCAGGTCGCCGAGGCCGAAGAGCAGGAGCACGGCGACGGTGAGGGTGATGGCGACGCTGTAGGCCTGACCCTCGGTCAGGCGCAGCTTCTGGACGAGGCTCATGAGTCGGACACCTTCGCGAGGGCGGGCCGGGGCCGGGGTGGCTTGCGACGTGGCGGCTCGGGCTGCTCGGGGAGCGCGCCGCTGCGGACGATCGCGCGCTCGTCCGTGCCGAGGTACGCGGCCACCACGGCCGGGTCGGCTCGTACCTCGTCCGGGGTCCCCTCGGCGATGACCTCGCCCAGGGAGAGGCAGTAGAGCCGGTCGCTCATCGCCGACACCAGAGGGATGTCGTGCTCGATCAGCACCACCGTCGCGTCGAGCTCCCTGCGCAGGCTCGACACCAGGGGGCCGAAGGCTTCGGCCTCGCGCTGAGCGACGCCGGCTGTGGGCTCGTCGAGCAGGAGCAGCCGCGCCTCCTGGGCGAGCAGGCAGGCGAGCTCCACGATGCGTCGCGATCCCGTCGACAGGGTCGCGATCGGCGCGGCGGCGTACCGGCCCAGGCCCAGGAAGCCGATGACCTCGTCGGCCTGCGCGCGCTTGGAGCGCTCGGCGCGCAGCGACGGGGGGAGGGCGAGCAACGACGGGAGCAGCTCGGAGCGCTCGCGCGCCTCCAGCGCCACCATGACGGCCTCCCTGACGGTGAGGTCACCGAACAGCCGGGCGTCCTGGAAGATCCGGCCCATCCCCCGCCTCGCCCGGGCGTGCGCCGACAGTCCGGTGACGTCGGCTCCGAACAGCGAGATCTCGCCGCTGCCGGTGCGGAGGTAGCCGGACAGCACCCCGAGCAGCGTGGACTTGCCGGCGCCGTTCGCACCGATGAGGCCGACCGTCTCGCCGTGCGTGATGGCCAGGTCGACGCCGCGCAGGATCGGCCGGCCGCCGAGGTCGATGCTGACCCTCGTCGCCGTGAGCGCCGGCGCCCCCTGCGCGACGGCCTGCTCGGCGGGCCGCGCCCGCACGGGCGAGGTGCGCTCGGTCACCGTCGTGACAGGAGCCGCGACGACCTCCTCCCCGACGCGCGTGGCCAGCCAGTCGAGCAGGCTGTCGCGGGCGCGGAACACGAGCGAGACCAGCCCACCCGGCAGGTAGAGCAGGAGCAGCAGCAGACCGATGCCGCTCGTCATGAGGGCGACCTCGGTGGAGTCGCCGAACAGTGCGGGCAGCCCGACGACGTAGAGCGCTCCGATCACCGCACCCGGCACCGAGCCGAGACCGCCGATGATGACGAGAGAGACCATCTGCAGGGACAGCGCCGGCCCGAACGCCCCGGCGCCGAAGCTGACGCGCAGTCCGGCCAGCAGGCCGCCGGCGAGCGCGGCGATGCCCGCTGACATCGCGAAGGTCGCCAGCTTGATGAACGCCGGCGACACGGTCAGCGAGGAGGAGCGGTCCTCGTTGTCCCGCACCGCGATGATCGACCTGCCGAAGCCGGTGGAGCGCACGTGCGAGACCGAGAGCGCGACCGCGACGAGGACGGCGAGGCACAGGAAGTAGTAGTGGCGCTGCGGGGCGAGCGAGATCCCCAGCAGGTCGGCCCTCGGCACGGTGAGCGACGACGACGGGCCCCGCAGGGCCTCGGACGGGAAGAGCCAGCTGCTCGACGCGATCGCGAACGCCAGCGTCGTGATCGCCAGGAACAGTCCCTTGAGCCGCAGAGCGGGCGCGCCGACGACCACGCCGGCGAGGAGACCGGCGACGACGGCATAGCCGACCGCGAAGAAGAAGGGCACGCCACGCGCCACGAGAGCGCCGGTGACCATCGAGCCGAGGCCGACGAACGCGAAGTGCCCGAGCGACAGCTGACCCGCCCAGCCGATGAGCACCGTGACCGAGATGGCAGCGATCGCGTAGATGAGGACCCGGCTCAGCAGGAACACCTGGTCCGACCCGCTGAACACGAACGGGAGGGCGACGGCCACCACCAGCGGCACCACCCGGCTGAGCATCGGAAGCCGGCGCACGAGCGGGTGGTCGACGAGCGCTCGGGGCACCGGCTTGACACGGGGTGTCGGCACGAAGCCGCCGACCACGGTTCCCCGGTCACCCGTGCGCGACCGGACGAGGAGCAGGACGAGCACCAGCAGGAAGAGCACCGCGTCGGCGGCGCCCTTGTTCTCGACGTTCACGAAGAGGAACGACTCGAGCAGTCCGATGCCGAGCCCGCCGGCCAGGGCCAACGGCAGCGACACCAGCCGTCCGATCAGGGCGGCCGCGAGCGCGCGCAGCAGCAGCCCTGGCCCGAGCGTCTCCGAGGGGGTCCCGGCGATGACACTGCGGACGGGGTTGTACATCGCCACGGTCACGGCGGCCAGGCCGCCGGAGAGCACCCAGACGACGGTGGAGATGCGCGCCGGGTTGATGCCCGCCAGCCTGGCGGCGTCGGCGTTGTCGGCCGCCGCCCGGATCGCGATGCCGTAAGGCGTCCGGGTGAGGAAGAGGCCGAGCATGACGACGACAGCCGGCACGACCGCGAGCACGAGGAAGTGTTCGCCCTTGAACAGGTAGTCCCCGACGAAGACCTCGCGGTTGAACGGCGCCGGCGACTTGGCGTCCTTCGTCCGCAAGGGCAGCACGAACTGCAGGAGCAGCAGCAGCTGCCCGACACCGATCGTGGCGACGAGCAGCACAAGACGAGGGGACGCGCTCAACCGTCGTACGACGAGCAGCTCGACGAGACCTGAGACGACCGCTCCCAACCCGACCGAGACGGCGAGCGACGGCCAGAACGACCACCCGACGTCCACCAGCTTCGCGAGTACCGCTGCACACAGGGCACCCAGCTGGCCGTAGGCGAAGTTGATGACGCCGGTGCTGCGGTAGACGAGCACGAGGCCGGCGGCGAGAAGGGCGTACAGCAGCCCGGTGATGCTCCCGATGATGAGGAACTCGGTGGAGAAGGTCACGTCAGCCGCCCTCGCCGCCGAGGAAGACGGCGCGCGCCAGGTCGTCGCGCTCCATGAGCTCCGCGGCCGGTCCCTCGAAGCGGACCCGACCCTTCTCCATGAAGACCGCGCGGTCGCTGATCGACAGCGCGACGTTGAGCGACTGCTCGACCACGATCATCGTGATGCCACGGGCCTTGAGCACGTCGACGGTCTGCAGGATCTCCTGGACCATCACGGGAGCCAGGCCCAACGAGAGCTCGTCGATGAGCAGCAGCTCGGGATCGAGCAGCAGGGCCTTGGCCAGAGCGAGCATCTGCTGCTCGCCACCGGAGAGCGTCCCCGCGGGCTGGTCCAGTCGCTCGTGCAGCCGGGGGAAGAGGGCCAGGACCTCCTCGGACTTCGCCTCGAGCCGCCTGGCGTCCCAGATGAAGGTGTGGGCACCGGCGAGGAGGTTCTCCCGCACCGTCAGGGAGGGGAAGACCGCCTTGCCTCCGGGCACCTGGACGATGCCGCGGCGGACTCGCTCGGTCGCGTCGGTGAAGGTCATGGTGCGGCCCTGGAAGCGGATGACGCCGCGTTCCGGCAGGGCGAGGCCGGAGATGGCGCGGAGCACCGTCGACTTGCCGGCGCCGTTGGTGCCCAGCAGGGCGAGCACCTCACCCCTCTTCACGACGAGGTCCACGTCGAACAGCACCTGGACGGGGCCGTAGCTGAAGTCGAGGTTGCGGATCTGCAGCAGCTCGTCGCTGGAGCTGCCGTCTGCGATGCGCCGTGCCTCGGACTGCTCCTCGAGGAGCTCCTCGACCACCAGAGCCATGTCCCGCTTCACGTGCCTGGCGCCGGAGAGCATGAACAGGCCGGCGAGCACGAACGCGACCGGCACCATGATCGTGATGGCGGCCCTGGCGCCGAGCGAGTCCGAGATCGCCCCCGTGACGAGCCCGCCGATCAGGCCTCCGAAGAGGACGAGGTTGATCCCGACGATGGAGAACGCGAAGGCCCGCATCCGGTAGGGCACGACGGCGGCCACGACGGCACTCGTCACCGCGAACGGCGCCGCGAGGACGCCGGCCGCGACGGTCTGGCAGGCGATGAGCAGCGGGACGTTCGGCATGTAGACGCTCAGCGGGAACAGCACCGAGAAGGCGGTGAGCGCACCGGCGATGAGCTTGAGGACCGCCGCGGGATCCCGGCGGAAGAGCTCGTCGGCCTTCTTCGACCCGATGGCGATGCCGATGATCCCGCCGAGGGAGATGAAGGTCGCGACGGTGCCCCGCCCGAAGGCGTCGAGCTTGTAGTGCCGTTCGAGGTAGAGGTAGAAGACGGTCGGGACTCCGGTGAGCCCGAGGCCCATCGCGCCGAGGGCCGACATGAGGGCCGCGAAGCTGCGGATCTGACGGACCCGCTGGAAGGCAGCGGCCATGGGGATCGGGTCGGACTCGACCGCCTCCAGACGCCGGCCGTTCTCGTCGACGAGCCCGCTCCGCTCGTTCGCACCGCGCACGGGCTCCTTGAGCAGGAACGCCGTGAGGGCGAGCACGAAGCACGGCAGGGCGAGGACGACGAACGTCGTGCGCCAGCCGAAGAAGTGCGCGATGGCACCCGCGATCAGCGGACCGACCAGACCGGCGAGGGGGTTGGCGAGGTTGTTGGCCCCGAGGACCCGGGCACGTCCGGCGATCGGGTACTGGTCGGTGAGCACGGCCGTCGTGACCGGGAAGTTGCCCTTCCCCACGCCGACCCCGATGCGGGCGGCGGCGAACTGCCACGTGGAGGTCACCAGCCCCGAGACGAGCATGGCGACGGACCACAGGACCGACGTCACCGCGATGAGCTTGGTGCGGGCCCGGCGGTCGGCGAGGAACCCGAACGGGATCGCAGCGAGCACGATCAAGACGCCGGGCAGCGCGCGAACGAGGGACAGCTCGGTGTCGCTGAGGTGCAGGGAGCGCTGCACGTCCGGCCCGAGGATCGTGATGGCGATGTTCTCGAACTCGTCCACGAAGTTCAGGGCGAACAGGATGCCCAGCGTGGACAGACCACCGACGCGGAGGACGTCGAGCAGCGAGAGCTCGTCGTCACCGACCCCGAGGAGCCGGTCGTCGTCGACCTCGGCAGGGGCGTGCCGCTCGTGCGCCTCCGCCTGGCGGCGTGCCTCCTCGTCGAGCAGCGCGGCCGCGAGCGCGGCAGGCGACTCGTCGGTGACGGTCATCAGTAGCGCGTCCGCGTGAACGGACCCTGCGGGACCCAGCACTTGCAGCCGGACTGCCAGACGGCGCGGCGCACCACGTCGGGAGCGTCGAACTTGCCGGCCGACCAGCTGCCCGCACCGCTGAACGGCACGTCCCACGAGCCGACCGACTGCAGGGCGTTGCTCAGCAGGCGGCGCGTCGGGTTCACCCCCGCCCGCACCATGGCCACGTCGAACTGCGTGAGGATCCCGCAGGCCGTCAGGGTCAGGGAGTACTCGGTGGACGTGTGGTCGAGGGTGTGGCCGGTGCGCCGCTCGAAGACCTTGCGACAGGCGGCGTCCGTTGCCGGCTCCGGCATCTTGGCCCGCGCCTCGCCGGTGCGCAGCGCCGTGTAGGTGATCGAGCCGGCGAACGACGCCGGCATGCCGATCGTGTAGACGTCGGCGCCACCCGAGGCGAAGTCGGAGGTGAGGTACTGCGGGTAGTACCGCTGGGAGTCGGCCTGCTGCGCGAAGACGTTCGCGACGATCAGGCCGGTCTCCAGCATGATCAGGTTGACGCCCTTGTCCCGCATCTTCTGGACCTCGATCGGGATCTGCGACTGCGCCGCCGAGTCGTCGCTCGAGATCCGGGCCTCGTAGGTGACGGCCACGCCGTCGGCCTTGAGCTCCGGCTTCAGGGAGCGGTCGACCGGGATCGCGTCGATGCCCTCGCGGGAGAGGATGCCGACCTTCTTGTCCCGGAAGACGTTGTCGCGCAGTGCTGCCACGACGAGGTTGCGCAGCACCCGGTCCTTGTTGGGGGTCGTCGAGAAGTAGAGCCCGTTGGACTTCTGGTAGAAGTCGAGCGCCTCACCGGCCTGCCCGATGAACGGCGTCTTGTGCTGCTGCGTGACGCAGAGGATCGGGTCGCCGTAGAAGCCGCCGCTGTTGACGATCGCGAAGACCTTCGCCTGCTCGGTCAGGTAGACGCAGGCCGCGCGCTGCGCGTCGAGGTCCAGTCCGTCGTACTCCCGGAAGACGGGGGCGATCTTGCGGCCCAGGATGCCGCCCTTGCTGTTGACCTCGTCGATGAAGGCCTTCCACTGCTGCTGCGGCGAGCCGATGACCTTGCTGAACGACCCGCCCGCCTTCGCGCTGTTGTCCGACGGGATGAGGACCCCCAGCTTGATGGCTGTCGGCGTGATGCCGATGTCGCTCGCCGTGCGCGCGGCGGCCGGAGCGGTCTGACCCGTGGTCCCGAGGACGCCGGTGCCCCCGGTGCCGCCGGCGCCCGTTCCCTTGCTGCCGCCGGTGCTGCCGCCGGCCGTCCCGCCCGGGCCGGAGGTGGGACCGGCTGTCGGGCCGCCGGTGGCGCCGGTGACGGCCGCGCCCGACGTCGCGCCGCTCTCGCCACCCGACTGCAGGCTGGAGCTGCCGGAGGAGGCGGTGACGGGCTTGGGGTTGCCCGCCACCACGAACGGCAGCGCCAGGCCGACCGCCAGCACCGCGGCGCCGGCGCCCAGCAGGAGCCCGTAGGTGCCGCGCACCGTGGGGGCCGTGAGTCGCGGACCGGGTGCGATCGGTTCGGTCATGAGGCGGGGCTCCAGGACGCTCGGGCCACCCGCACGGCGGTGCCGGCGAGCTGGGACGGGATCGTGTACTGCTGGTAGGGGTTCGCGGGTCCGAGGTCGACCGCGACGTGCAGCCGCCGGTCCGCCCCGATCGCGAGCGTCTCGGTGCGACTGCCGTGCGCGTCATCGATCCGGACGGAGAGCCGTTGGCCGACCCCGAACCGGGTCGGCGTGGTGACCTCGGCGCGGCCGCTGCCCCGCAGGGTGAAGGCGGTGGGCGAGGCGGTCAGCCGGCTGAGCTCCGCGACCGGCCGGTCGAGGCGGACCGACCAGCCGAAGACGTCGTACGACGGGTCGAAGGAGCCGTAGCTGATGGAGCTCGGGGCGCGGCGGTGCTGGGCGAAGACCGCCATGATGCGCGGCAGCGCCTGGGACAGGTCACGCGACCAGTAGCCCCAGCTGTGGTTCCCGGCACCGTAGTCGTCGTAGACGTGCGGGATGCCGGCGGCCACGAGCTGCTCGTGGACCGTGACGTTGCAGTCGTGCACGGCCTGCTCGATCGGGTCGACCGGCAGGCCACCGGCCTCCGGACCGCCGGGCATGCCGTTGCCGAAGGCGAGGCTGACCCAGGTGTCGTGCAGGTTGCCGGCAAGGTCAGGGGGGTTGAAGGCCCGCCACCGGACCTCCTCCGTGAGCTGCGGTCCGAACACGGCGCCCGGCAGCACGCCGTCGGTGATCCCGGTGGTGGTGGCCAGCAGGTCGAACATCGGCTGGAAGACGTCGTTGGCCCCGGAGAACGACGCGACGGCCACGAAGAGGTCGGGGTGCCGCTCGGTGTAGTGCAGGGCGCCGTTGCCGCCCATGGACAGGCCCGCGACGGCGCGCTGGTCCCGGGTCGGCAGCGTGCGGAAGTGCGCGTCGACCCACGGCAGCAGCTGGGTGATGTGGAAGGTCTCCCACCGCGGCCGGAAGCCGTTCTGGTCCGTGCCGTACCAGTCGGTGTAGTTGCCGCCGGTGCCGCCGTCGGGCATCACCACGATCACCGGCGCGCCCGCGGTGAGCTTCTCGGCGGATCCGGAGTCGGTCCAGTCGAGGTAGCTGCCGCCACCGCCGTTCAGCAGGTAGAGCACCGGGTACCGCCGGCCGGAGGTCCGGTAGCCGGTGGGCAGCAGGACCCGCACGTGAGTGTCGCCCGGGAGCGCGGGCGTGCGCATCGTGAGCTCGAGCAGCCGCGGCGACAGGCTGCGGCGCGAGACCTCGACGAGGCCGGTCGCTGCGCGCGACGGCAGGACGCCGACGAAGGCGGTCGCGCACACCACGAGGGCGAGGACCAACCGGACCGGGCGAGAGGGCATACGTGTCCCAACGACTGAGGTGCGCGAGCGTGTCGGGGACGTTACTCCAGAAACCGAATGAGCGCTAGGTTTTCCTGGCGCCTCCTAGACTTCTCGCATGACGACCGGCGTGCGCGGCCCGTACGCGAAGACGGAGGCGCGCCGAGCCGACATCCTGCGCACCGCCCTCGAGGCCTTCTCCGCGCGCGGGTTCCAGGGCTCGTCGCTGCGGGAGATCGCGGAGGCCGTCGGGCTGTCCCAGGCGGGGGTGCTGCACCACTTCAGCTCGAAGGAGGCGCTGCTCGCAGCGGTCCTCGCGGAGAAGGACGCCGTGCAGGTGTCGCACTTCGAGAACGCGCACGGGATCGGGGTCCTCGCCGCGCTCCGGAGCGTCGTCGCCGAGAACATGGCGCAGCCAGGACTGATCCGGCTGTTCACGACGCTGTCCGCCGAGGCGATCCATGAGGACCACCCCGCGCACGAGTACTTCCAGCTCCGCTACGCCGGCGCGCGCGAGCTCATCGCCAGCGCGCTCGGCCAGGCGAAGGCCGACGGCGACGTCCGGGCCGACGTCGACGTGGACATGGCGGCGTCCCTGCTCATCGCCATCATGGACGGACTGCAGCTGCAGTGGCTGCTCAACAGCGAGTTCGACATGCTGCGCGGGTTCGACACCTTCCTCGCCGCGTTCCGCGTCACGCTCAGCGCCGCGTGACTGACGTGCCCGCCACCAGCGGCCGGCGCTGCCCGTCGAGGTCCAGCCAGGCGGTGTAGCCGGGCGGGACCGTCGCGGTGACCGACTGCTCGTCCCATCGCACCCGCGCGGTCCCCCGCGGGGTCTCGAGCGACGCCTCCGCCCACGTCAGGCCGCCGCCCGGCCGCGGCGCGACGACGATCTCGGGCTCGGGCAGCTCACGCACCGCGAGGCCGGCGACCACCTCGTGCAGCCACGCGGCCACCGCGCCGTACGCGTAGTGGTTGAAGCTCAGCATCCCGGCCTCGTTGGACTCCGAGCCGCCCAGGTTGAGCGTCCCGTCCGGCCGGATGGCGTCCCAGCGCTCCCACATCGTCGTGGCGCCCTGCGCCACCTGGTAGAGCCAGCTCGGGCACTCCTCGCAGAGCAGCAGCTGGTACGCGGCATCGAGGTGACCGTGGTCGGAGAGGGCGAACAGGACCTCGGGGGTGCCGAGGAAACCCGTGCCGATCCGACCGCCGTTGGTCACCACGAGGTCCGCGAGGGCCTGGGCGAAGGCCGCCTGCTGGTCGGCAGGCACCAGCCCGAAGCGGAGAAACAGGGCGCAGCCCGTCTGGGTCGAGATGGCCTCCGACGCCCAGCGCTCCCAGGTCTTGGCGCGCACCCGACGGGCGAGCTCGCGGTAGCCGTCGCTCGGCTGCCGGAGCACGTCGAGGCTGCGCGCGAGCAGGTCCGCGCTGTGGGCGAACACCGCGTTGACGACCATCGTGCCGTCGGCCTTGGCGCGCCAGGCCTCACCCGGCGGCGCGTCCGGGTCCAGCCAGTCCCCGAGCTGGAACCCGCTGATCCAGAGGTCGTCCTGGAGCTGTCCGGCCACGAAGTCGACCCAGCCGCGCATGCTCGCCGCAGAGGCCTCGAGCACGGACAGGTCGCCGGACCGGAGCGCGACCTGCCAGGGGATGACGACGGCGGCGTCGGACCAGCCGCCCATCCCTGCGTACCCCTCGGGCAGCGTGTTCGGCACCACCACCGGCACGTTGCCGTCCGGGAGCTGCTCGGCACGGAGGTCGGCCAGCCAGTCGGCGAAGAAGCCGCGGCAGTCGTGCAGCAGCGCGGCCGTGTGCGCGAAGACCTGCGCGTCGCCGGTCCAGCCCAGGCGCTCGTCGCGCTGAGGGCAGTCCGTCGGGACGCTGAGGAAGTTGCTGCGCTGACCCCACACGACGTTGGCGTGCAGCTGGTTCACCCGCGGGTCGCTGCAGGCGAAGTGCCCGGTGCGCTGCAGGTCGGAGTGGACGGCCACCGCCTCGACCGAGAGCAGCTCCGCGTCGGTCGTGATCTCGGCGTACCGGAAGCCGTGGAACGTGAAGACCGGCTCGAGCTGGTGCTCCCCCGTGCTGAGCACCCAGGAGTCCGTCGCCTTCGCAAGGCGCAAGGGGGCGAGCGCGAGCGCGCCGCCCTCGAGGACCTCGGCGTGCCGGATCGTCAGGGTCTGCCCCTCCACGGCACGGACCCGGAGCCGCACCCAGCCCGCGAGGTTCTGCCCGAAGTCGTGCAGCCCTGCTCGCGGCTCGCTGGGGAAGACCTCCGTGCGACGGACCGGTGGTCCCTGACGGACGACGAGCTGCTGCGGTCCCGTCACGACCTCGGTCCCGAGCTGCCTCGGTTCGTGCGTCAGGTCCTGCGTGCAGCCGTGATACAGGTCGGCGGACCGGATGGCGCTGGTCGTCGCGGTCCAGCCGTCCGGACCGGTGGCGACCGTGACCTCGGTCCCGTCGGTCAGCGCGACCTCCAGCTGCGCGCGCAGCGCGAGCCGGTCGCCGTAGTGGCAGCGGTGCATCTGCTCGGCCCAGTTCAGGTTGCCGCGGTACCAGCCGTCGCCGAGGACGGCAGCGAGCTCGTTGTCCCCCTCCCGGAGCAGCTGCGCGACGTCGTAGGTGTCGTAGCCGAGCCGCGCCTGATACGCGGACCAGCCGGGGGCGAGCACGTCGTCGCCCACCAGCCGGCCGTTGACGCTCGCCTGGTGCACGCCGAGCGCCGTGACGTAGAGGCGGGCCCGCTCCACGGGCGCGGGGAGGGTGAACCCGGTACGGAGCCGAGGGCTCTCGACGCCGTCGTCGCCGGTGACGGCGAGGTAGTCGGCCTGCCACTCGTCGAGGCCGGCCGCGACGACGTCGCCGGCCCACTCCGTCCAACCGTGCTCGGTGTCCACCTGCACGCGCCAGTGCACCCGCTCGCGCGCCGTGAGCGGTTGCCCCGGCCACGGGACCCAGGCAGGGAAGCCCTCACCTGCGGCCTCGTCCCGGAGCGTGCCGAACTCGGGATCAGCAGAGGTCTGGACGCGGAACCCCTTGATCTCCAAGGCATCTCGTACGCTCCAGCCCAGCCAGGGCGACGGCTGGGACACGCCGAGCCGGCGACCTGCGCTCGTACGCAGCCCCGTGACCGAGGGCTGCGGCTGTGAGAAGTTGCTGGCACTCATCCACGCCTCCGAGGTGCTTCCGTGCAGATCGATCCCGCTGTCCAGGCCGTCTTCGTCGGACTTGCCGCGTCAGCGCCACCGCCGCCCACCGACCTGGAGGAGCGCCGGCGCCAGGCGAACAGCACCATGCTCCTTCTCGCCACCGAGGAGCCCGGGACGACGTCCACGGACCACTCCGTCGCCGTGCCCGGAGGCTCCATCCGGGTGCGGGTCCGGCGCCCGGAGGGCACCGACGTGCTGCCTGCGGTGTACTTCGTGCACGGCGGCGGCTGGTTCCAGGGCGATCTCGACACGGCGGAGATCGAGTGCGGCCCGCTGGCGTCGCAGGCGTCCTGCGTCGTGGTCAGCGTGGAGTACCGGCTGGCGCCGGAGCACCCCTTCCCGACACCGCTCGAGGACGTCGTCGCCGGCTGGCACTGGCTCCACGAGCACGCGGCGGAGCACGGCATCGACACCACTCGCGTGGCGGTGGCGGGGACCAGCGCCGGTGGGAACCTCGCCGCGGCCCTGTGCCTGGTGGCTCGCGAGCGTGGGCTGCCGCTGCCCCTGCTGCAGCTGCTCGACGTGCCCGCCCTCGACCTCACGGGAGGCTCACCGTCGTTGTCGGAGGTGGGCGACGCCGCCGGCCTGACGGCCACCCAGGTGAAGGAGTTCGCCGACTGGTACGCCGGGGGTACCGACCTCGGCGACCCGCTGCTGAGCCCGCTGCTCGCCGACGACCTCACCGGCCTGCCGCCGGCGGTGGTCGTCGTCGCGGAGCACGACCCGGTGCGCGACGACGGCGAGCGGTGGGTGGCGGCGCTGCAGGCGGCCGGTGTCGCGGCGGCGGGGGTCAGGGTGCTGACCCACCTGCACGGGTCCTGGATCCTGCCCGGCACCCTCACCGCCGGGATGGTCCGCGACCTGCGGGTCTCCGCTCTCACGCGCGCGTTCAGCTGACGAGCACGATCTCGAGGGTCCGAGGCCCGTGCACGCCCTCGACCCGCTGGAGCTCGATGTCGCTGGTGGCGGACGGGCCGCTGATCCAGGTCTGCGGCCGGGTCGCGTCCAGCCGGGACAGCGCCTCCGGGACCGTCTGCACGACCTGATCGGCGCGGACCACGACGACGTGCCGGTCGGGCACGAGCGACAGCGCCCGCCGCCCTTGCCCGACCGAGCCGTCGAGGACGATCGTGCCGGTCTCGGCGATCGCGACCGTGCAGGTCGTCACCACGGCGTCGACCTCGTCGAGCTCATGGGCAGAGAGCCCGTCGTCCGCGATCCCCTCGAACGGGAAGCCGGCAGGGACGACGACCCGACCGGGCAGCAGCCGGGTCAGCACCGCCGGCAGATCGGGCTCCGAGCACCGGTGGACCACGGCGCGGTAGTCCTCGAGCCGGTCGACGAGGAGCTCGAGGTCGACCGGTGCGCTCGTGCGGTAGGAACGGATGACCTGCGGCGCGGTGGCAGGCTTTGCCCCCCGCACCCGGGCGAGCACGTCGTCGCGGGCGCTCATCTCGCCGCCCACCAGTCGCGGAACGTCTGCTCGGGTGGCACCGGCAGCTCCCTCTCTCGGGTCCAGCGGTTCATGGGTGGTGGCAGCCGGCGCACCCGGCGACCGAGGCGCAAGGCTCTGAGTGCCAGGGCGTACCGCCGCGGTGAGCGCATCACCCAGGCGGCACTGCGCATGGCGGCGGCCTCGGGTCTGGCGTGCGGGGCCTGGTTGCGCAGGTGGACCAGCATCGACGGGATGTCGATCGACACGGGGCAGACGTCGTAGCAGGCGCCGCACAGCGTCGAGGCGAACGGCAGAGTCGGGTTGTCCTTCACCCCGGTCAGCTGCGGCGAGAGGACAGCGCCGATCGGCCCTGGGTAGACCGAGCCGTAGGCGTGCCCGCCGGTGCGCTCGTAGACCGGGCAGACGTTGAGGCAGGCCGAGCAGCGGATGCAGCGCAGCGCGGCCCTCCCCTCGGGGTCGGCGAGGGTGGCCGTCCGGCCGTTGTCGAGGAGCACGAGGTGGAACTCCTGCGGCCCGTCGCCCGGCGTCACGCCGGTCCACATCGAGGTGTAGGGGTTCATCCGCTCGCCGGTGCTCGACCGGGGCAGCAGCTGGAGGAACACCTCGAGGTCCTGCCAGGTCGGGACGAGCTTCTCGATGCCCATCACGGTGATGAGCACCTCGGGCAGCGTCAGGCACATCCGGCCGTTGCCCTCGGACTCGACGACGCAGAGCGTGCCGGTCTCGGCGACGGCGAAGTTCGCCCCGCTCACCGCGACCCGGGCGGTGAGGAACTTCTCGCGGAGGTGCCGACGTGCCAGTGCTGCCAGCTCGGCGGGGTCGTCGGTCAGGTCCGCTGGTGCAGAAGGGATCTCGCGCAGGAAGATGTCCCGGATCTCGCTGCGGTTCTTGTGGATGGCGGGGACCAGGATGTGCGACGGGGCGTCGTGGCCGAGCTGCACGATCAGCTCCGCCAGGTCGGTCTCGTACGCCGTGATGCCGGCCGCTTCGAGCGCCTCGTTCAGCCCGATCTCCTGGGTCACCATCGACTTGACCTTGACGACCTCGTCCGCGCCCGCACGCTTCACGAGGTCTGTGACGATCGCGTTCGCCTCTCGGGCGTCGCGGGCCCAGTGCACGACGCCGCCCGCGCGCGTCACCGCCTCCTCGAGCTGCACGAGCAGCACGTCGAGGTCGGCGAGCACCGCGTCCTTGAGGGCGGCACCGGCGGCGCGCAGCTCCTCCCAGTCGGGCACCTCTGCCACGACGGCCGCGCGCTTCGCCCGGATGGTGGACGTCGCCCGGCCGAGGTTCGCCCGCAGCTGGGTGTCCGCCACGGCGTCGCGGGCTGCCTCCGGGAACGGGCGACCGCTGAGGTTGCCGGTCCCGTGCGGCATGCCGAGGAAGGTGCTCATGTCGAGGAAGGTGCTCATGTCGAGGCGAGGATCTCGGCGAGGTGGACGGCCTGCACCGAAGCGCCCTGCTTCCGGAGCCCCCCGCCGATGTGCATCAGGCAGGACGCGTCACCCGCAGTGCAGACCCCCGCACCCGTGGACCGGATCGCGGCCGTCTTGTCGGCGAGCATCGCCTCGGAGACGTCGAGGTTCTTCACGGCGAAGGTGCCCCCGAAGCCGCAGCACTGCTCGGCGTCCGGCAGCTCGACGAGCTCGAGGTCGCGGACGCGGCGCAGCAGCCGCAACGGGCGGTCCCCGACACGGAGCAGCCGCAGCGAGTGGCAGGTCGGGTGGTAGGTGACGCGGTGCGGGTACCTCGCGCCCACGTCCTCGACGCCGAGCACGTCGACGAGGAACTCGCTCAGCTCGAGCACCGGCGGTGTCGGGCGGGAGGTGAGCTGCGGGTGCTGGTGACGCACCGCGCCGACACACGAGCCTGAGGGAGCGACGACGTGGTCGTAGCCGGCGAAGGCGTCGGCGAAGGCCGTCGCGAGCGGCCGGGCCTGGTCGCCGTAGCCGGTGTTGGTGTGCATCTGGCCGCAGCAGGTCTGGGCCAGCGGCACCTCGACCGTCACCCCCAGCCGTTCGAGCACCTCGACGGTGGCCTTGCCGACGGAGGGGAAGAGCCCGTCGACGAGGCAGGTGACGAACAGCGCCACCCTCACGGTTCGTACCGCACGATCCGGGTCGTACGACGTACCAGCGCGCGCAGCTCCTCCAGCGACCCGTTCAACGTGCCGACCGCCCGGGCCTGCACGAGGACGTTGCCGATCGCCGTCGCCTCGACCGGCCCGGCGAGGACCGGGACACCGACGCGCTGCGCGAGGAGCCGGCAGAGCAGCGCGTTCTGTGCGCCGCCACCCACGACGTGCACGACGTCGACCTCCTTGCCGGCGAGCCCGCTCACGTCGGTGACCGTACGCGCCAGGGCGTCGACCAGGCTGTCGATCACGCACCGGACCATCGCCACGGGCTCGAGCACCTGACCGGCCAGGGCTGCCACGCGTGCCGGCATGTCCCCAGGCGCGAGCAGCGACGACAGGTCGACGACCGGGCCCTCCGGGAGCGCAGCCGCTGCGTCGAGCAGGGCGGTCAGGTCGCTGCGGCCCCACGCCCGCAGGCACTCCTGCAGGACCCACAGACCCATCACGTTGCGGAGGAAGCGGACCCGGCCGTCCACGCCCAGCTCGTTGGTCACGTTCGCGGCGAAGGCGTCGGCCGTCAGCACCGGGGCAGGGAGCTCCATCCCGACGAGGCCCCAGGTGCCCAGGCTGATGCAGACCGACCGCTCCGAGGTGAGCGGGGCGCCGGCGAAGGCAGAGGCGGTGTCGTGCGAGCCGACGGCGACGACCGGCACCCCGTCGACCTTCCCGCGCGTGGCGCCGGGGTGCACCAGCGGACCGAGCTGGTCCGCCGTGACCCCGACCGCGGTGAGCAGCTCAGGTGACCACTGGCGGGTGGTCGCGTCGAGCAGCCCGGTGGTGGAGGCGTTGGTGATCTCGGCGGCGACGTCCCCCGTGAGCCAGTAGGTCAGGAGGTCCGGGACCAGCAGGAGGTGGGCTGCCTCTGGCAGCTCCCGCTCGACGGCGAGCTGGTAGATCGTGGTGAAGGGCAGGTGCTGCAGCCCGTTGCGGCAGAACAGCTGCTCCCTCGAGAGTGGGAGTGCGACGTCGTCGGTGCGGCTGTCGCGGTAGCACCAGGGCTCGTCGACCAGGGTCCCGTCCCGGCGTACCAGGCCGTAGTCGACGGCCCAGCTGTCGATGCCGATCGAGTCGACCGGACCCGCCAGCGCCAGCCCGGCGAGTGCCTGCCGGTGCAGCTCGGAGACGTCCCAGTGGAGCCCGCCTGGGCGCTGGACCGGACCGTTCGGGAAGCGGTGGACCTCCTGCAGCGCAAGCGTTTCCGGCGTCACGTCGGCGACGACGACACGGCCGCTGGACGCGC
Organism: uncultured Frankiales bacterium; assembly: GCA_946479905.1. Next base: position 75,598 of record CAMLIA010000001.1, read on the forward strand.
CCAGGTCGATGGCCGCGTGCCGGCTCACCGGAGGAAGGCCGCCGCCACGCCACCGTCGACCGGGATGTGCAGCCCGGTCGTCAGGGCGAGGTCACCACCGGTGAGGGCGAACACGGCGGCGGCGATGTGCTCGGGCAGCACCTCGCGCTTGAGGATGGTCCGCTGCGCGTAGAACGCGCCGAGCTCCTCCTCGGGAACGCCGTAGACCGCGGCGCGGTTCGCGCCCCAGCCACTGGCGAAGATGCCCGAGCCGCGGACGACCCCGTCCGGGTTGACGCCGTTGACCCGGATGCCGTGCTCGCCGAGCTCGGCCGCGAGCAGCCGCACCTGGTGGGCCTGGTCGGCCTTGGTGGCGCCGTACGCGACGTTGTTCGGTCCGGCGAAGACGCTGTTCTTGCTGGAGATGTAGACGATGTCGCCGCCGAGCCCCTGGTCGATCATGACGCGGGCGGCCTCGCGCGAGACGAGGAAGGAGCCGCGCGCCATGACGTCGTGCTGCAGGTCCCAGTCCTCGACGGTGGTCTCCAGCAGCGAGCGGGACAGCGAGAGGCCGGCGTTGTTGACGACGAGGTCGACGCCGCCGAAGGCCAGCGCGGCCTCGGCGAACGCCGCCTTCACGGCCGCCTCGCTCGTGACATCGAGCTCGACGGAGATGGCGCGGTCGCTGCCGCCGATCTCCGCGGCGACCCCGGCGGCCGCTGCCGTGTCGCGGTCGGTCACCACGACGCAGGCGCCCTCCGCGGCGAGGCGCAGCGCGATCGCCTTGCCGATGCCGGAGCCGGCACCCGTCACGAGCGCGACCCTGGTGGCGAGCGGCTTGGGCTTCGGCATCCGCTGCAGCTTCGCCTCCTCGAGCGACCAGTACTCGATGCGGAACTTCTCGCTCTCGTCGATCGGCGCGTAGGTGCTCACCGACTCCGCACCCCGCATGACGTTGATGGCGTTGACGTAGAACTCACCCGCGACCCGCGCGGTCTGCTTGTCCTTGCCGAAGCTGAACATGCCGACGCCGGGGACGAGCACGATCAGCGGGTCCGCGCCCCGCATCGCCGGGCTGTCGGCGGTCGCGTGCCGCTCGTAGTAGGCCGCGTAGTCGGCGCGGTAGGCCTCGGACAGCGCCGGCAGCTGCTCACGGATCTCGTCGACGGTCGCCGTCGACGGCAGGTCCACGACGAGCGGGCGGACCTTGGTGCGCAGGAAGTGGTCGGGACAGCTGGTGCCGAGGGCAGCCAGCGGCAGCAGCCGCTCGCGGCTGAGGAACTGGAGCACCGCCTCGCTGTCGGTGAAGTGGCCCACCATCGGGTGGTCGATGCTCGCGGTCCCCCTGATGGCAGGGGCAAGAGCAGCGGCCTTGGTACGACGTTCAGCCGCCGGAAGCGGCTGGTACCCAGCGCGGACTGCACCGAACGGGTCCTCCTTGCCGCGGGTGGCGAGGAACTCCTCGGCCGTGCGGATGATCTCCAGCGACCGCGCCTCGCACTCCTGACTCGTGGCTCCCCAGGAGGTGATGCCGTGCCCGCCGAGGACGCAGCCGATGGCCTGCGGGTTGCCTCGCTGGATCGCGGCGATGTCCAGGCCGAGCTGGAAGCCCGGGCGGCGCCAGGGCACCCAGACGACGCGGTCGCCGAAGCACTCCTTGGTCAGCGCCTCGCCGTCCGCTGCCGTCGCCAGCGCGATCCCGCTGTCGGGGTGCAGGTGGTCGACGTGCGGTGCGTCGACGAGGCCGTGCATCGCGGTGTCGATGCTCGGCGCCGCACCGCCCCGGCCGTGCAGGCAGTAGTCGAACGCGGCGACCATCTCGTCCTCCCGCTCGACCCCGGGGTAGACGTCGACGAGGGAACGGAGCCGGTCGAGGCGCAGTACGGCGAGGCCGGACTCGGTCAGGGTGCCGAGGTCGCCGCCGGAGCCCTTCACCCAGAGCAGCTCGACGGGGCCGCCGGTGACGGGGTCGGCCTCGGTGCCCTTGGCGGAGGTGTTGCCGCCGGCGTAGTTGGTGTTGCGCGGGTCGGCACCGAGCCGGTTGCTCCGTGCGATCAGCTCGTCCTTCGAGGAGTCCTTGGCGCTCATGCTCCCCACCCGGCCTGGGTGCCGCCGACCCGCTCGGCGGCGATCCTCTCCGCGTAGCCCGAGGCCTTGAAGGCGGCCATCGGGTCGGGGTCCAGCCCCTGCTCCTGGCGGAGCTCGGCCAGCAGCGGCCGCACGTCGGTGTTGTAGGCGTCCATCAGCGCGCCATGGGCGGCGAGGACGTCACCCTCGGCCTGGGCCGCGGACAGGGCGGCGCGGTCGACGAGCAGGGCCTTGGCCACGGCCTCCTGCACGTTCATGATCGAGCGGATCTGGCCCGGGATCTTCGGCTCGATGTTGTGGCACTGGTCGAGCATGAAGGTCACGCCGGAGTCGGGGTCGAACCCGCCGCCGAGGTTGACCTCGTGCAGGATCCGGAAGAGCTGGAAGGGGTCGGCCGCACCGACGATGAGGTCGTCGTCGGCGTAGAAGCGGCTGTTGAAGTCGAAGGCGCCGAGCTTCCCGGCGCGCAGCAGGAACGCGACGATGAACTCGATGTTGGTCCCCGGGGCGTGGTGCCCGGTGTCCACCACCACCTGCGCCTTCGGCCCGAGCTCGAGGCAGTGCGCGAACGACGTACCCCAGTCCGGGACGTCGGTGGCGTAGAACGCCGGCTCGAAGAACTTGTACTCGA
>CAMLIA010000002.1 GCA_946479905.1 uncultured Frankiales bacterium
GGTCATGCGGCTGCGGCGAGCTCGTCCAGGGCCGCCCGGATGCTCGCGATGCTCGAGAACACCTCGCGGGTCAGCATCCGGTCCGGGAACTCCACGTCGAAGGCGTCCTCCAGCCCCAGCATGACGCTGATGCTGGCGTGCGAGGTCATGCCCGCGGCGTACAGGTCGTCGTCCTCGTTCAGGGTCTCCGGCGGGACGGGCAGCCGGCCGTGCTCGGCCAGGACAGACAGGATCTTCTGGTTCATGGCAGTCGTCATCGGCCGGTTCAGCCCTTTCCTTCAGCCAGTACCACCGCCACAGCGGTGTCCCCCTCGTGACTCAGGCTCACCGAGAACGCCAGCAGCCCCTCGTGCTGGGCCCGTTGCGCCGCGGAACCGCCCAGGCGGAGCTCTACGTGGCCCCCCGGCCGGCGGAGCACCTCGATGTCGCTCCACGGCAGTGCCGTGTCCTGGCCGGGCCGGAGCACCTTGATCGCGGCCTCCTTGGCCGCGAAGCGCCCTGCCAGCCGCGCCGGGTCGCCGCCGCAGTCGAGCAGCTCCTGAGCGGTGTAGACGCGCGTCAGGTAGCGGTCGCCGTGGGCGGCGACCGCCTCGCGCACCTCGCTGACCGACGCGAGGTCGATCCCCACCCGGGAAGCCATGGCATGCATGATGCCCGTTGCGCGCCGCGCGGTCAGGCAGATGTCGAGAACCCGTCCCGGCGGGCAGCAGGCTCTTGGCCGTGGGAACCGGCCCCACCTGTCAGGATGGGCGGCATGGACAAGCAGCAGGAGTTCGTGCTCCGCACGCTGGAGGAGCGGGACATCCGCTTCGTCCGGCTCTGGTTCACCGACGTGCTGGGCACGCTCAAGTCGGTGGCGATCGCGCCGGCTGAGCTCGAGGGCGCGTTCGCGGAGGGCATCGGCTTCGACGGGTCGGCGATCGAGGGCTTCGCGCGGGTGCAGGAGAGCGACATGCTCGCCAAGCCCGACCCCGCCACCTTCCAGGTGCTGCCCTGGCGCGGCGAGAACCCGGGGACGGCCCGGATGTTCTGCGACATCACCATGCCCGACGGGCAGCCGAGCTGGGCCGACCCGCGGCACGTGCTGCGCCGGGCGCTCGCCAAGGCCAAGGACGCCGGCTTCACCTTCTACACGCACCCCGAGATCGAGTTCTTCCTGCTCAAGAGCAGCGACCACCCCCCGGTCCCGGTCGACCAGGGCGGCTACTTCGACCTCACCCCGCACGACGTGAGCCACGACTTCCGCCGGACCACGATCACCATGCTCGAGCGGCTCGGCATCTCGGTGGAGTTCAGCCACCACGAGGTGGCCCCCGGGCAGCAGGAGATCGACCTGCGCTACGCGGACGCGCTGAGCACCGCGGACAACATCCTCACGACCCGGCACGTCATCAAGGAGGTCGCCCTCACCCAGGGCGTGTACGCCTCCTTCATGCCGAAGCCGTTCCCCGACCAGCCCGGGTCGGCGATGCACACGCACCTGTCGCTGTTCGAGGGCGACCAGAACGCCTTCTACGACGGCACGGACCCGCTGCACCTGTCGTCGGTCGCGAAGCACTTCATCGCCGGCCTGCTCCGGCACGCCGCCGAGATCACGGCGATCACCAACCAGTGGGTCAACTCCTACAAGCGGCTCACGTGGGGCGGCGAGGCGCCCAACTACATCTGCTGGGGCAGCAACAACCGCTCCGCGATGGTGCGGGTCCCGATGTACAAGCCGACCAAGGGCAACAGCACCCGCATCGAGGTGCGCAGCCCGGACAGCGCGACCAACCCCTACCTGTGCTTCGCGCTGCTGCTGGCCGCGGGGCTGAAGGGCATCGAGGAGGGCTACGAGCTGCCGGCGGGGGCCGAGGACGACGTCTGGGCGCTGTCCGACGCCGAGCGCCGCAAGATGGGCATCACGCCGCTGCCCGGGTCGCTGTCCGACGCCGTCCACATGATGGAGAACAGCGAGCTGGTCGCCGACACCCTCGGCGAGCACGTCTTCGAGTTCTTCCTGCGCAACAAGCGCGAGGAGTGGGCGGCCTACCGGCAGCAGGTGACCCCCTTCGAGTTCGAGCGCTACCTCCCGGTGCTCTGACGGTGGTCGCGCTCGTCATCACCCACACGGAGTCGGAGGACCCCGGGCTGATCGGGCGGTGGCTGCCCGAGGCCGGTCTGGGCCTCGAGGTGCTCGAGCCGTGGCGCGGCGACGAGCTGCCGGAGACGCTCGACGGCTTCGTGGCGCTCGTGGTCATGGGCGGCCCGCAGCAGGCGTACGACGACGGCTCGGCCCCCTGGCTCCGGCGCACCAAGGAGCTGCTGAGATCGGCTGTGGCGCAAGGGATCCCGACGTTCGGGGTGTGCCTCGGGGCGCAGCTGCTCGCCGAGGCGACCGGTGGCCAGGTGAAACCGGGCGAGCTCGGCCCTGAGCTGGGCGCGAAGCTCGTCGCCAAGCGCGACGCCGCGTCGGCGGACCCGCTGTTCTGGGACCTGCCGCTGTCGCCGGTCGTGGTCCAGTGGCACTGGGACGTCGTCACCGAGCTGCCGCCGGCGGCCACGCTGCTCATGTCGTCGCCGACGTACCCGCACCAGGCCTTCCGGGTCGGCGACCGGGCCTGGGGCATCCAGTTCCACATCGAGACCGACGCCGCCATGGTGACGCGGTGGGCGGAGACCGACCGTCCCGCGCTGCTCGACCTCGACCTCGACCCCGACGTCCTGCTCGGGCGCACGGTGACCGAGCTGGCCGAGGTGGAGGAGGTCTGGGGCGAGGTCGTCCGGCGCTTCGCAGGGCTCGCCCTGGCGCGATGATCTCGCTGCGCGTGGTGCCCTACGAGCAGGCTGAGCGCCTCGCCGAGGCGATGGCCGACGAGATGAAGGCCCTCTACTCCGACGACGAGGGTGCCTCGCCCGCGTCGCCGGTCGACTTCGCGCCGCCGTACGGCACCTTCCTGGTGGGGTCCGTCGACGGCGTCGACGTGGCCTGCGGCGGCCTGAAGCTGCTCAGCGACGGGGTCGGGGAGCTCAAGCGGATGTACGTCGACCCCGCCCACCGCGGCCAGGGGCACTCGCGCACGCTGCTGCGCGCCCTCGTCGCGCACGCGCGGGCGGTCGGGCTGCGCGAGGTCTGGCTGGAGACCGGCACCCGGCAGCACGCGGCCGTGGGGCTGTACCGGTCGGAGGGGTTCGAGCCGATCCCGCCGTTCGGCTACTGGGCCGACCACCCCGAGACGCTCTGCTTCGCCCTGGTCCTGTGACCGAGCGCATCACCGAGGTCGGCCGGCTGGTCCGGCTGGGGTTCGCCGACACCGCCGCGGCCATCACCGCCCTCACCGCGACCGGCCTGTGGGCCGAGGGCGGCCCCGTCGACCCGGAGGCGGACGAGGTCGTCCTCGCGGTGGCCGAGACGCCCGACCCGGACCTCGCCGCGGCGGCCCTCGCGCGGCTGATGGCGGCCTCCCGGGCTCCCCACGAGCTGCTCGCGGCGCTGCGGGAGCGGGAGGGCCTGCGCGGCCGGCTGCTCAGCCTGCTCGGCACCAGCATCGCCCTCGGCGACCACCTCGTCAGCCACCCCGACGACTGGCGGGTGCTGGTCGACGACGAGCTGACCGCCGTGCGCCCGTCGCTGTTCGGCCTGCAGCGCCAGCTGCTGGACGCCGTCGGCGCCTCCCCGCGGGACCCGCTCCCATGGGGGTCGGGGGGTGCCGTCGCGACCGTCGCCGCGCCGCTGCCGGCGCTGCGCAGGGCGTACCGGAGGTGCCTGCTGGGTCTCGCCGCGCGCGACCTGTCGGGGACGATGGCCGTCGAGGACGTCGCCGCCGAGCTCGCCGACCTGGCCAGCGCGACCCTGTCCGCCGGGCTCGCCGTGGCCCGGGCCGCGCTGCCGGCGGACGCGGCGCCGGTCCGGCTGGCGGTCGTCGGGATGGGCAAGTGCGGCGGCCGGGAGCTCAACTACGTGAGCGACGTCGACGTGGTCTTCGTCGCCGAGCCGCACGACGTCGACGGAGAAGGCCCGGACGAGCACGCGGCGCTGCAGACCGCCACCCTGCTCGCCAGCCGGATGATGCAGGTGTGCGGTGAGGTGGCGTGGCCGGTCGACGCGGCGCTGCGGCCGGAGGGCAAGGCCGGCCCGCTCGTCCGGACGCTGGCCTCGCACGCGGCCTACTACGGGCGCTGGGCCAAGACCTGGGAGTTCCAGGCGCTGCTCAAGGCCCGGCCGGTCGCGGGCGACCTCGAGCTCGGCCAGGCCTACTGCGACCTGGTCGCGCCGATGGTCTGGTCGGCGGGGGAGCGGCCGGGCTTCGTCGAGGAGGTCCAGGCGATGCGGCGCCGGGTGGAGGGGACGCTGCGGGGCGACACCGCGGCGCGGGAGGTGAAGCTCGGCCCGGGCGGCCTGCGCGACGTGGAGTTCTCGGTGCAGCTGCTCCAGCTCGTGCACGGCCGGGCCGACGACACCGTGCGGTCGGGGACGACGCTCACGGCCCTGGACCAGCTGGCCGCCGGCGGGTACGTCGGCCGCGAGGACGCCCGGCACCTCGCGATGGCCTACCGGTGGCTGCGCGGCGTCGAGCACCGGCTGCAGCTGCACCGGCTGCGGCGCACCCACCTGCTGCCGCCGGAGTCCGACGAGCCCGCGCTGCGCCGGCTGGCACGGTCGATGGGCTACCGCGGCGACGTGCTGCCGGTCTTCCGCCGGGAGCGGTACGGCCACCAGCAGGAGGTGCGGCGGCTGCACGAGAAGCTGTTCTACCGGCCGCTGCTCACCGCCGTCGCCCGGCTGCCCGCCGCCGACGTGCGGCTCACCCCGGAGCAGGCCGGCGCCCGGTTGGAGGCGCTCGGGTTCGCCGACCCGCGCACCGCGCTGCGGCACCTCGAGGCGCTCACCGGAGGGGTGTCACGCCGGGCAGCGATCCAGCAGACCCTGCTGCCGGCCATGCTCGGCTGGTTCGCCGACGCCCCGGACCCCGACGCCGGGCTGCTCTCCTACCGCCAGGTGAGCGACGCGCTGGGCACCACCCCCTGGTACCTCCGGCTGCTCCGCGACGAGGGCGAGGCGGCGGAGCGGCTGGCGCGGCTGCTGGCGACCTCCCGGTACGCCGCCGACCTGTTCGTCCGCGCCCCCGACGCCGTGCGCATGCTGGCGTCCGACGAGGAGCTGCGGCCGCGGTCGAGGGAGTCGCTGGAGCACGCCTTCCTCGCGGTGGCCCGGCGCCGGGACGACTGGGAGGCGACCGCGGTGGCGGTCCGGTCGCTGCGCCGCTACGAGCTGCTTCGCGTGGCCTGCGCGGACCTGCTGCGCACCGCCACGGCCGTGGGTCAGGCGCTCTCCGACCTCAGTGGTGCGACCGTCGCTGCCGCCCTCGAGATCGCCCATCGCAAGATCGAGGCAGAACGGCGGTCACCGCTGCCGATGCGGATGGCTGTCGTGGCGATGGGGCGGCTCGGCGGCCGGGAGCAGGGCTACGGATCGGACGCCGACGTGCTGTTCGTGCACGAGCCGCTGGCCGGCGCCTCGGAGTCCGACGCCGCGTCGGCCGCCCATGACGTCGCGAACGAGCTGCGCCGGCTGCTGGCCCTCCCCGCGCCCGACCCGCCGCTGCTCGTCGACGCCGACCTCCGGCCGGAGGGGCGGCAGGGCCCGCTCACCCGGTCCCTCGACTCCTACGTCGCCTACTACGCGCGCTGGTCGCACGTGTGGGAGGCGCAGGCGCTGCTGCGCGCCGCACCGCTCGCCGGGGACGAGGACCTGACGACGCGGTTCCTGCAGCGGGTGGACCCGATCCGCTATCCCGCAGGCGGTCTCGCCGCCGAGCACCTGCACGAGATCCGGCGCATCAAGAAGCGGATGGAGCAGGAGCGGCTGCCCAGGGGCGCCGACCCGTGGCTGGCGCTGAAGCTCGGCCGCGGTGGGCTCGCCGACGTCGAGTGGACGGTCCAGCTGCTCCAGCTGCAGCACGGTCACGACGTACCTGCCCTGCGGACCCCGATGACCGTGCCCGCCCTGCGGGCCGCGGCAGCGGCGGGTCTGCTCGACCGGGAGGACGCCCGCGTCCTGGAGGAGGCGTGGACGATGACCTCGAGGGTCCGGGACCTGCTGGTCCTCATCCGGGGCCGGCCGGTCGAGTCGCTGCCCTCGAAGGGGCGGGAGCTGCTCGGGGTGGCGAGGTCGCTTGGCTACCCTGCAGAGGCCCAAGGGCAGTTCCTGGAGCACTACCAGCACCTCGGGCAGCAGGCCAGGGAGGTCGTGGAGAGGGCGTTCTACCGATGACGGTCCACGGATGACAGTCCACAACGTCCCGGTCGCGGAGACCCGCTTCCTGCTGCGGGAGCACGGCGGCGGCGACGGCACCCCGGTGGTGCTGCTGCACGGCGTCCCCGAGACGTCGTCCGCATGGAACCTCGTCGCGCCCGGTCTCGGGGCCGGTCGCCGGGTGCTCTGCCCCGACCTGCCCGGGCTCGGCGGGTCGGCCTACAGCGGCCCGTTCGACGTGCCGTCCGTCGTCGGCCAGCTGATGGCGCTGCTCGATCACGAGCTGCCCGGGCAGCGGATCGACCTGGTCGGGCACGACTGGGGCGGGTCGCTGGCGCTCGCGATGGTCGGCGCCCACCCGGACCGGTTCCGCTCCCTCGTGGTGGCGAACGCGCCGTTCCGCAAGGTCCCGGTGCTGCGCGCCGCCCACATCCCCTTCTTCGCGCTGCCCGTCGCCCCCGAGCTGCTGTTCCGCCTCGGAGGCGCGCGCGTCGTCGAGGCGATGTTCAAGGCGGGCTGGAAGAGCGACCGCGAGCTCGACCCCGAGGTGCTGGCGGAGTACACCGCGGCCTACACCGACCCCGGTCGGGTCAAGGCGATGCTCGGCTACTACCGGGCGGTCGCGCGGCCCCGCGCCGCCGCGCTGGTCACCCGGCGCTCGGCCCCGCCGCCCCCGCGCACCCGCGCCGAGCGGATGCTGGTGCTGTGGGGGGCCGCCGACCCCGTCCTGCCCGTCTGGGTCGGCGAGTCCGTCACCAAGGACCTCGGCGCGGACTGCCGGATGATCACCGTCCCGGGGGCCGGGCACTTCGTGCTCGAAGAGGCCCCCGAGGTGTGCCTCGAGGCGATCTCCGAGCTCCTTGCCGACTAGAGCGCCGACCCTGTCGCTGTCCAGGGCCGAGTGGGTCGCGGGCGCCACCGCGGTCGTGCTGGCCGTCCTGCACCAGCTGCTGCTGCCGGACAGCGGCACCGACCTCGCGGCGCAGCTCGCCCGCGCCTCGTTCGCGCGGGACGCCCCGCTCACGCCGGTCGACCTCTCCTGGTACGGCGGGGTGCACCCCTACGGGTACTCGCTGCTCAGCCCGTGGCTGATGGCGCTCGTCGGCGTCCGGCCGGCCGGCGCGGTCGCGGCCGTGCTCGCCGCCGTCCTGCTGGCCCGGCTGCTGCGCGGCCTCGACCGACCCGTGCTCGCCGGGGTCGCGGGGGCGTTCTTCGCCGTCGCTGACGTCGTCAGCGGGCGGGTCACGTTCGCGCTCGGTGCGGTGGCGCTGCTGGCCGCCCTGCTCTGCCGGGAGCGGCGCTGGTGGGCGGTGTCGTTCGCGGTGCTGACGGCGCTCCTCAGCCCGGTCGCGGCCGCGTTCCTGGGACTGTGCGCCGCGGTCCTCGTGCTCCACCGCCGCCCGGGAGGGTGGCCCCTCGGGATCGCCGCGACCCTGCCGGTGGTGGTGCTGGCGGTGCTCTTCCCCGGGGGCGGGGTCCAGCCCTTCGACCTCGGCTCGGCCGTGCCCGGCGTGGTCGTCGCGCTCGGCCTGGCGGTGCTCACCACGCACCCGCTGGTCCGGACCGGCGCGCTGCTCTACGCCCTGGCGGTCGTGCTCTTCGTCTCCCACGCGGACGCCTTCGGCAGCAACGTGCTCCGGTTGGGGCTGCTGGTGGCCGCGCCGGTCCTGCTGGCCACCTGCCGGCACCACCGCGCGGTGCTCGTCGTCGCGCTGCTCGGCTGCCTGCACTGGCAGCTCGACCCGCTCCAGGGCGACGTCATGGCGGGCTCCCCGCCGGCGCTGCGGCCGCTCACGGCGGAGCTCGTCTCGCTGCACGCGCAGCGGGTCGAGGTGGTCGCGCCGCGCGAGCACGGCGAGTCCGCCGCCATCGCCGAGCGGGTCCCGCTCGCCCGCGGCTGGGCCCGGCAGACCGACTACCGCGACAACCGGCTCTTCTACTCCGGCCGGCTCACCGCGGCCGAGTACCTGGGCTGGCTGCACGACCACGGTGTCGACCACGTCGCGGTGCCGCGGCGGGCGCGGCTCGACTTCGGCGCCACCCGCGAGGGGAAGCTGCTGGCCCACCCCGTGCCGGGGCTGACCCAGGTCTGGCAGGACGACGACTGGACGGTGTACGCCGTCGACGCACCGACCCCGTTGGCGGGCCCGCCGGCGACGGTCGTCTCCTCCACCCGGACGGCCCTGACGGTCCGCGCCGACGGCGCGGTGCGCGTGCCCGTCCTGGTGCGGTGGTCCCGCTGGCTCTCGGTCACCGGGCCGGGGTGCGTCGCCCGCTCCGGCGACGGCGTCGAGCTGCGCTTCACGGGTGCCGGCACCGTGCGGGTCGGCAGCGCGCTACGTCCGCGCGGGCACTGCTGACAGGGCGCGCGCCAGGTCCGCGGCCATCCGCTGGTAGCCCTTCCTGCCGGGGTGGAAGTGGTCCCGGGACAGGAAGCCCCGCGTCAGGTCGTGGTAGCGGTACTGGCTGACGTACTGCAGCCCCAGCTCGGTCGCGGTGGTGGCGAGCGCGCTGTCGGCTTGCTGCGCCCGGGGGCCGTCGTGACCGGCAGGGGTGAACCCGCCGACGAGCACGATGCGGGCGTGCGGCTGGCGGCGGTGCACCAGCGCCACGACCTGGGCCACGGCCGCCGGGAGGCGGTCCAGGTCGCCGTACTGCGCGTCGTTCGTCCCGCCCTCGAGCACGATCACGTCGTACTGCCTGGCCAGCCTGCCGTCGTGCTGCAGCCGGTAGAGGTAGGGCTTCCCGTGCTTGCCGCCGGTCGTCCAGCCGGTGCCGCCCTGCGCGTCGACCGTCGGTGCCCAGCCGAGTCGCTTGGCGGTCTCGAGCGCCTGCACCGGCCGCTTCGGGCTGACCCCGGTGCCGGCCATCAGGCTGTCGCCGAAGAACAGCGCCGTCGTCTTCGAGCCGGCCGAGGAGGGGGCCAGCAGCGACATCAGCACGACGAGCAGCGCGGCCAGGCCCAGGGCAGGCCAGAGCCCTCGCGGTCGTGCGGACATGCCTCAGATGCTGCTCGTGCAGGACGCCCGCCGCAGGCGAACGCCCCGGATGTCACTCGATCGCGACCTCGGCGTAGCCCGGCGCGGCCTCCTGGGCGGGGGCGGGGGTGAGGAACAGGCGCATGACCGCGAGCCCCACGAGCAGGGCGAGCAGCACGGGCACGCCGTACAGCGGGGGCCGGATCCAGCTGCGCCCCCCAGGCAGCAGGTACAGGCACAGCGCGGCCGAGGACGACGCGAGCAGCGCGGTCCGGCGCCGGCTGCTGGTGCAGGCCAGCGGGACCAGCCCCCAGGCGACGTACCACGGCTGGGCGCTGAAGCTGAGCAGGAACACCGCCAGCAGCGCGAGGCCCGCCGCGGTCACGGGCTCGACCGCGCCGTGCAGGGCCCGCACCCACAACCCGACGAGCACGACTGCCAGCAGCGCGAGGAACAGGACCTCGACGGCGACGTCGACGCCGTGCCGCGCTCCGGCTCCCCAGAGCGCACCCGTCGCGGCGGTGGCCGCCTCGCGCACCCCCCAGGCGAGCGAGGCCAGCGCAGGGTGCTCGCCCTGCCGGCTCAGGACCTTCACCCAGCCCCAGCCGAGCCGGCTGCCGGCCGCCACGCCCTCGGCCACGACGCCGGCGGTCAGGGCGGTCAGCGAGAACCGCACCCAGCGCCGCTCGCCCTGGGCGGCGAGCAGCGGCACGAACGGCAGCGCGACCACGGCGGGTGCCTTGATGAGCACGGCCAGCGTGACCAGGGCGGTGCCCGCCACGACCGCACGCAGCCCGCGGGACGTGGCCGCGACGGTCAGGCCCAGCACGAGCAGCCCGATCATGAGGATGTCGTTGTGCGCGCCGGCGAGGCCGTGCAGCAGCAGCAGCGGGTTGAGCACCGTCAGCCAGAGCGCCCGCTCGGGCGGGATCCCCATCCGCCGCGAGAGCCGCAGCACCGCCCACGCGATGAGCACGAAGCCGAGGACCGCAAGGCCGCGCAGCAGGTAGATGGACACGACCAGGTGGTTCTCGGGGATGCCGACCGCCTGCCCCGTGAGCCAGAGCCACAGCGGCCCGTACGGCGCGGGGCTGAAGCGCCAGACCCCGTCGACGTTGAACGACCACTTGCTGGTGGGCTCGAAGTCGCCTGGCCCGTAGACGTAGGGGTCGATCGCGTTGACGACGAGGTGGCCCTGCCCGGCGTACGCGTAGATGTCGGCGCTGAACAGCGGCGGCGCGACCAGCAGCGGCAGCGCCCACGAGACGCACAGCACGAGGACCGCACGCGCGCTGCAGCGGCCGAGCGAGCGGCCCACGAGCGCCCACGCGGCCAGCAGGCCCACGAGCGCCAGGAAGCTCACGATCGTGCAGGCCAGCCGGCCCGCGCCGGACTGCCGCAGGACCAGCAGGTGCAGCTGGTTCGCGATGACGTCCTTGGCGCCGGTCCTCGGCAGCGCCCCGGTGCCCGCGCCGGCGACGGCGAGCCCGGAGGTGCAGACGAAGCCGATCACCTGCAGCCGGCGCAGCCGCCCAGCGGGGAGGAGCCACGCAGTCGCCCTCACAGCTCCTCGTCCCGCCGGTTCCCTCGTCCCGTCCGCCGGCCGCAGCCTATCGGCGCGAGGCGAAGGTCACGACCGCGGAAGGTTCGTCGCGCGAGCGGGCGGGCACGCACCAGGGTGTGCTGCTGACGGAGCGTGATCACCGGCTGCCCCTGCGCATGCCCCAGCGCATCCTCGGGCACGCCCCCGCCCTCGACGGCCTGCGGGGCGTCGCGGTGGCGCTCATCGTCGTCTTCCACTTCGCCGGCCACTACGTGCTGCACGGGGCGACCGTCGGCCTCGACGTCTTCTTCGCCCTCTCCGGCTTCCTCATCACGGCGCTCGTCCTGGACGAGCGCCGCGCGACGGGGCGCGTCGACCTGGGCGCCTTCTACGTCCGCCGTGCCTGCCGGCTGCTGCCGGCGCTGCTCCTCATGCTGACCGCCTGGACCGCCCTGCTGCTGGTCTGCCACGACCAGGGCTGGATGGGCTCGACACCCGCCGGCGACGGCTCCGGCCGGGCCGTGCCGGTGCTGCCGGCCCTGAAGGACGTCGTGGCAGCGGTGCTCTACGTCGCCAACTGGGACGTCGTCTCCGGCGGGACCGCCGCGCCGCTTCAGCACCTGTGGTCGCTGTCGGTCGAGGAGCAGTTCTACATCGTCTGGCCGTCGGCGCTGCTGCTGCTCCTGCTGCTGCACCGCTGGCTGCGTCAGGGCCTGCTGCTGCTCGCGATCGCGCTGTCGTTCGGCACCACGCTGCTGCTGTGGCAGGGCGGGGAGGGCAAGGACCGGATCTACTTCGGCAGCGACACCCGCGCCGCCAGCCTGCTCCTCGGCGCGCTGTGCGCCCTGGTGTGGCATCGGAGGCGGTCCCGCGGGCAGCAGGTCGGGCGGTGGTCCGCGGCCCGCGCATGGCTCGGGGTGGGAGCGTTCGTCGTCGTGCTCACCGAGTTCCACGAGGGCACGTTCCGCTACGTCGGCATGCCGATCGTCGCCGCCCTGTGCGTCACCCAGGTCATGCCGTACGTCGTCGACCGGCCGCGGGCCTGGCTGGCCCGGGGCCTGTCGCTGCGCTGGCTCGTGTGGCTGGGCCAGCGCTCTTACGGGCTCTACCTCTGGCACTACCTCTGGGCGACCTGGACGCACGGGCTGCCGCTGGCGGCCGGCATGCCCCTCGGCGTCGCGGGTTCCCTGGTGTGCACGGTGCTGTCCTGGCGCCTGGTCGAGCGCCCGGTGATCGCCTGGAGCCGAAGCCGCGAGCGCCGGCCCCAGCCGATCGTGGAGCCGGTCCGGCGCCCGGTCCCGGTGCGCCTCGCCGCCTAGCGTCGGATCAGCTGGTCCGGCCGCGGCGCATCCAGCGGAAGAAGGCCCATCCGAGGGCCGCATCCGCGCACAGGAAGAGCAGCAGTCCCGCGAGCTCCAGCGCGATCATGCCCCCACTATGGCGCACGGCAGGCACGGGCGTGGCACTTCCCGGACAGTGCTGGGGCTCAGCAGCGTCGGCTACGGTGCGAGGATCCCCCGATCGGAGTTGGCCTTCCCTTGCGCGTGCGTGCCCTGCTGACCCTCGTCCTGCTGGCTGTCGGGGCCCTGGTGGGGGTCACGCCGGCGAGCGCCGCGACCTCGCTGACAGGGCCTGACGTCGCGAAGTACCAGCACCCCAACGGGGCGTCGATCGACTGGAACGCGGTCCGGCGGGACGGGCACCGCTTCGCCTTCGTCAAGGCCACCCAGGCCACGACCTACACCAACGCCTACTTCGCGAGCGACTGGCGCGGCATCGCCGCCGCCGGCATGTTCCGGGGCGCCTACCACTACGCGAACCCGAGCAGCGCGGCCGGCTCGGCGAAGGCGCAGGCCGACTACTTCGCGTCGGCCATCGGGCCGCAGGTCGTCTCCGGCACGCTGCCCCCGGTCCTCGACCTGGAGGACGCGGGCGGCCTGTCGGTCGCGGCGCTGACCTCGTGGGTGAAGGCGTTCCTCAGCGAGCTGCAGGCGCGGACCGGCCGGGTGCCGATGCTCTACACCTACCCGTCGTTCTGGCGGAACTCGATGGGCTCCTCGACCGCCTTCACGGCGTACCCGCTCTGGATCGCCAACTACGGCGTCTCGTCACCGCAGGACATCGGCTGGCCCCGGTACACGTTCTGGCAGTACACGTCGACCGCCACGGTCGGCGGGATCAGCGGCGCCACCGACCTCAGCACCTTCAACGGCACGTCCACCGACCTGTCGGTGCTGGCCCTCGCCGGCACCTGGCGGCCGCCGACGCAGACGGTCTCGGAGCAGCAGGCGACGCCCTCCACGACCGCCTGCGGCGGGTTCGCCGCGCTGGCGCCCCAGCGGGTCCTGGACACCCGCTCCGCCGGCGGTGGACCCGCGAACGGGTCCGTCACCTTCACGCTGCCGGACAGCGTCCCGGCGGACGCCGTCGGCGTGCAGCTCGACGTCACCGCGGTCGAGGCGAAGGGGCCCGGCTACCTCCGGGTGGGCCCGGCCGGCACGACCCCGATGACGACCGCGCTGACCTACGGGGCCGGGCGCAGCACGACGGGGCTCGTCACCACCTCGGCGGACGCCAACCGCCAGGTCACGGTGACCGTCTACGGCACCGCCGTCGACCTGGTCGTCGACGTCGTCGGCTCGTTCGGTCCCACCGGAGGCTCCGGCCCGAGCGCGCAGTGGTACGCCGCGTCACCGGTCCGGGTCGCGGACACCCGCACCGGGCAGGGCCTGCCCGCCGGGAAGCAGTCGGGCGCGGCCGACCTGGACCTGAGCGCGATCCTGCCGACCACGGCGACCGGGGTCGTGCTGGACGTCTCGGCGGTCAGTCCGGGAGGGGCCGGCTTCGTGCGGCTCGCCGCGGCGGGGACGGCACCGGTGACGACCGCCCTCAACTACGACGTCGCGGGCGCGACGACCGGGCTCGCCGTGACGACCACGAGCGGCGGGCACATCACCGTCGCGGTGAACGGCGCCGCGACACACCTGGTCGTCGACCTGCTCGGCTGGTTCGACACCTCGATCGCGGCCGGTGGTGAGTACTGCCCGATCACGCCGACCCGGTTCCTCGACACCCGCACCGGTCTGGGCGCGACCGGGCCGGGCACCGGTCCGCTGGGCCTGGCGACGCCCTCCAACGTCCCCGACTCGGCGGCTGCGGTCGTCCTCGACGTCTCGGCGGTGGACCCGACGACCCCCGGCTTCGTGCGGGTCACCACCGTCGGCCAGGAGCCGACGACGACGGCCCTGAACGTCATCGCGCGCCGCAGCGTGACGGGCCTGGTCGTCGTACCCCTCAGCGAGGCGCAGCTGGTGCTGGCCGCCTACCAGGCCGACCTGCACCTGGTGGCCGACGTCGTCGGCTACCTGGGCTCACCGCCCGCGGCCTAGAGCGGCCGCTTGTAGCCGATCAGGTGGCTGTAGCGCGGCGTCGCCGCGAACTGGGCGAAGGTCCAGACGGCCGGCCGCCCCACCTCCTTGCAGAGGTGCACGACCTCCGTCTCGCTGCAGACCACCCCGCAGTGCGCCCCGAAGGCCTGCTCCCGGTCGTGGAAGAGCACGAGGTCCAGCGGTTGCGGGGTCAGCACCACCCTCGTCCAGTCGGTGTCGAGCCACAGCTCCGCCGACCGCAGGTCGGGGATCCGCTTGCCGAGCTGGGCGAGCAGCTCGTAGGCGAACAGGTTGTCGTCCGCGCCGAGCGCCAGCTCGCCCCGGGGCACCGCCCCGGGATAGCGGTTCGCGTCCCAGGGCACGTCCCAGAACTCAGCGGGGACGTCTCGCAGCAGCGCCGGCAGCGTCTCCATCGCTGGACTGTACTGCGAGATCCGGCACCCGCAACACGGTGCGGGAATGCGGCACAGTGAGGGCCATGGGCCTGATCGGTGTCACCGGTGCGACCGGACGGGTGGGCGGCCTCGTCGCGCGGACGCTCGCCGACCGCGGGGTCCAGCAGCGGCTGCTGGTCCGCGACCCCTCCCGGGCGCCGGGGTTCGCGGAGGCGGTCAGGTCGTCGTACGACGAACCGGCCGGGCTCGAGGGTGTCGAGACGCTCCTCATGGTGTCGGCCGCCGAGCACCCCGACCGGGTCGGCCAGCACCTGCGGTTCCTCGACGCCGTCGCGACGGCGGGTGTGCAGCGGGTGGTCTACACGTCCTTCCTGGGCGCGGCGCCGGACGCGACCTTCACGCTGGCCCGGCACCACTGGGCGACCGAGGAGCACCTGCGCCGGCTCGGGCTCCCGTTCGTCGCCCTGCGGGACTCGATGTACGCCGACTTCCTCCCCCTGCTGAAGGGGCCCGACGGCGTCATCCGGGGGCCGGCGGGTCAGGGGCGGTTCGCGCCGGTCGCGATCGCCGACGTCGCCGACTGCGCCGTGGCGGCTCTGCTCGACCCGTCGTGCCAGGGCGTGTTCGAGCTGACCGGGCCCGAGCTCATGACGATGGCGCAGGCGGCGGCCGAAGTGGGCGCGCAGTTCGCCGACGAGACCGGGGCGGAGGCCTACGCGTCGCGCGGCGGCTACGGCGCTCCCGACTGGGAGGTCGAGGGCTGGGTGACGTCCTACCTGGCCATCCGGGACGGCTCCCTGGACCGGGTCACCGACGACGTGCGCCGGCTCTCCGGTCACCCGCCCCTCTCGCTGGCCGACGTGGTGCGATGAGTCCGCGCCCCGGCCGGCGTCCTACCCGGTAGACCACCTGGAGGAGGAGCGCCATGCCGCAGAAGATCGTCACCAACCTGTGGTTCGACCACGAGGCCGAGGAGGCCGTGACCTTCTACACGTCGCTGTTCGAGGACTCGCGGGTGCTGGCGGTCGCGCACTACACCGAGGCAGGGCCGGGCGAGCCGGGCACCGTCCTGCTGATCGAGTTCGAGCTCGCCGGTCAGCGCTTCGTCGCCATCAACGGCGGCCCGCAGTTCCCGTTCACCGAGGCGATGTCGCTGCAGATCGACTGCGAGGACCAGGCCGAGATCGACCGGTTCTGGGACGCGCTCACCGCCGACGGCGGGGCCGAGAGCCAGTGCGGCTGGTGCAAGGACAAGTGGGGCATGAACTGGCAGGTCGTGCCGAAGGGGA
Source organism: uncultured Frankiales bacterium (assembly GCA_946479905.1). The sequence goes on from CAMLIA010000002.1 coordinate 15,830, forward strand.
TGTCGGAGTTCCTCACCACCCGCGACGCGGCCGCTGTCGAGCGCTGGATGCGCGCGATGCTCCCCATGCGCAAGCTCGACCTCGCGACCCTGCACGCGGCGGCGGACGGGGGCTGACGGGTCGTTCGGCCCCGGAGGAAGCGACCTCCGCCCGTCGCGTCTCAGGCCGGGCCCGGAGCAGCCTCGGAGGTGAGCGTTGTCGCCGATGTCGCGGCACGACTGCCGACAGGAGGCCCGTCATGAAGGAGAGCTCGCTCGAGTCGCGGTGGCACCCGCACCCGCAGGACCTGATCGTCAACGACGTCTACGACCGGGCCTTCAAGTACCCGGACGCCGTCGCGGTCAGCCGTCGCGTCGACGGTGCCTGGACCGATGTCACCTGCCGATCCCTCGCCGAGGAGGTCCAGGCGCTGGCCGCCGGCCTGATCAGCGCCGGCATCGAGGTGGGGGAGCGGGTCGCGCTGATGTCGCGCACGCGGTACGAGTGGCTGGTCTACGACCTGGCGATCCTGTCGGTCGGCGCCGTGACCGTCCCGATCTACGAGACCTCCTCCGCCGAGCAGGTCGAGTGGATCCTCACCGACTCAGGTGCGGTCGCGGCGATCGTCGAGTCCGACGAGCAGGAGGCCGTCGTGTCGGCCCTACGGCCGCGGCTGCCCGCGCTGCGCGAGCTCTGGCGGGTCGAGGCGGACCTGCCGCGGCTGGTCGCCGCCGGCAGCACGGTGGGACCGGAGGTCGCCGCCACCCGCCGGGACGGGCTGGGGCCGGACGACCTCGCGACGCTCGTCTACACGTCCGGCACCACCGGCCGTCCCAAGGGCTGCGTCATCACGCACGGGAACATGCTCGCGCTGGTGAACAACGTGCTGGCGGCCGACGGGATCCACACCAGGGTGTTCAACGACGAGCAGTCGACGCTGCTGTTCCTGCCGCTGGCGCACATCCTGGCCCGGACCATCCAGATGTCGGCGCTGCACGCCGGGGTCCGCCTCGGCCACACCGACATGACCAACGTCGTGGCGGACCTCCAGTCCTTCCAGCCGACCGTCGTCCTCTCGGTGCCGCGGGTCTTCGAGAAGCTGTACAACGGCGCCCGGCACGCCGCGGCGGCGGGCGGCCACGCGACGCTGTTCGAGCGCGCCGAGCGGGTCGCGGTCGCCTACAGCAAGGCCCTCGACAGCGGCGGCCCCAGCATGCTCCTCAAGCTCGACCACGCCGTGTTCGAGCGGCTCGTCTACCGCAAGGTCACCGCCGCGATGGGCGGCAAGGTCCGCTGGGCCGTGAGCGGCGGCGCACCCCTCGGCAGCCACCTCGGGCACGTGTTCCGGGGGATGGGGATCACCGTGCTCGAGGGCTACGGGCTCACCGAGAGCACCGCCGGCGGGACGATCAACCTGCCGATGCGACAGCGGGTCGGGTCCGTCGGACCTGCGATCCCCGGCTGCACGCTGCGCATCGCCGACGACGGCGAGATCCTCATGAAGGGCCCGCACGTGTTCCGCGGCTACTGGCACAACGAGGAGGCCACCGACGAGATCCTGCACGACGGCTGGCTGAGCACCGGCGACGTCGGTCACCTCGACGAGGAGGGCTTCCTCTACATCACCGACCGCAAGAAGGACCTGCTCGTCACGTCCGCCGGCAAGAACGTCGCCCCCTCACAGCTCGAGGACCGGCTGCGCTCGCACTGGCTGATCAGCCAGGCCCTCGTCGTCGGCGACGCGAAGCCCTGCGTCGCGGCCCTGCTGACCCTGGACGCGGAGGCCTTCGGCACCTGGAAGAGCGACGCCGGCAAGGACGCCGGAGCCGACATCCCCGACCTGCTGTCCGACGACGACCTGCTCCTCCTCGTCCAGGAGGCCGTCGACGCCGCCAACGCGTCGGTGTCGCAGGCCGAGGCGATCAAGCGCTGGCAGGTCCTGCCGCAGGACTTCACCATCGAGTCCGGCGACGTCACGCCGACGCTGAAGCTCCGGCGCAGCCTGGTGGTCGAGCGGTACGCCGACGAGGTGGCGAGGCTCTACTCCTGAGCGGTTCACCCGGATGCCGCCCCCTGGGTCGTCCGGGGTCACTACCCTGGTCCGATGGTCCGCGCCGTCCGCAACGCTCTCGCGCTGTCCTTCGTGGCGCAGGTGGTCGCGCTGCTGAGCGGCCGGATCCCCTACCTGTCGGGCCTGTTCGTCCTGGCCTCGGCGTCCTACCTGGTCGAGGCGGTCGACAAGTGGCGGGAGGAGCGCCGGCCGGTGTCGGCGGCCACCGCGCTGCAGCTCATCGGCGCCACGAGCATCACGCTGTCACCTGCCGGGACGCGCCGTCTCGCCGCGCTTCAGCAGCCGGGCCGCACCGGGGATGCCGCCGAGCAGCGCCCCCACGTCGGCGACCGTGCGGTCGAGGTTGTCGACCTGGAGGCCGAGCTGGCTCACGACCGGGACGAGCTGCTCCAGCGAGCGTAGGGCCGGCAGCAGCTCCACGACCTCCAGCACGAGACCGGCCTGGATCGCCGGCTGCACTGCCGCCAGGGTCGCCGACGCGTCGGCCACCAGCGCCTGGACCTCGTCGGCGACGCTGCCGCTGCGGGCGAGGAGGGCGTCGATGCGGTCGGGCACCGTCTCCGCGCGGTCCAGCAGCGCCTCGATCCGGTCGGCGATCGGCTCGGCGCGGTCGGTGATGCGGGCGGCCCGGGTCGCGACGTGGGTGGCCTGCTCGATCACGGACTCGATCCCCTCGAGCAGCGTGAGCGGGAGCCGGGCCAGCGGGACGACGGAGCCGAGGACCTTGTCGATCACGAGCCCGAACCTAGCTCCCCGCGGAGACCGCGTCGCGCAGTGCCGTCAGCACCACCGAGGCCGCGTCGTGGCTGCCCTGCGCGGCGACGCTGCGGCTCACGAGGGACGCCAGCACCCCCGGCAGGTCGTGCGGTGCCACCGGGTCGGTGGCGAGCACGATGCCACCGACGACGTGCTGCAGCGCCGCGCGGCCGGCCTCGTCCACGTTCAGCACCCGGTCGCCCACCATGACCCGGTCCGGTTCGGGGCTGCGGAACAGCCCACCGTCGCGACCCCTGCGGACGGGGACCACGGTCGACAGCGTCTCGAGCACCCGGTCGACGCCCAGCAAGGCGACCGCCTCGCGCAGCACCGCCTCGACCGCGTGCGGGTCGCCGGCGTCGACGAACCCGGTCATCGCAAGGGCAGCGTGAGCGACGGCACGATCGCCTTGCCCTGCTCGACCTTCCGGATCGCCGTCCCGGACGTGAAGAACTCGAGGGTGTGGGCGCCCCACATCCACTCCTGGGCGAACCACTCGACGCCCGTGATGCCGGTGGCCTGGACGCGCTCGGCCTCGGTCTGCATCCGTGACAGGGCCAGCTCGCGGGCGTCGTAGTAGCCCTGCGTCCACTGCGGCATCTCGACGTTCTGCCCCATCTGGCGCAGCGACTGCATGATGCCCTGGGCGGCGACGTGCCAGACGCAGACGCCCATGACGAACTCGACCGGCACGTGCCCGGTGGCCAGCAGCGTGTAGAAGTCCTGGACGTTGAGGTGGCTCGTGAACGGCGCCCCGTCGGGCCGCCGGAACGACCCCGGCTGCTCCCTGTGGCGCACGGAGGTGCCCACCGCGATGAACTCGATGTGCTCGGCGGACAGCCCGTGCTGGCGGACGTGCAGCCGCATCCCCACGACACCGTCGGCCTGCACCTGGGCGGCCTCGGACAGCATCCGGCCCATCGCGTTGTACCGCGCGGTGTACATCGCCTGGGTCAGGACCTGCAGCTCGACGCTCTGCCGGAGGTTCTGGTTCTGCCAGCCGATGTGGAAGACCGAGCTGCCCATGACGAACTCGAGCGGGTCGAAGCCGGCCGCGTCCAGCAGGGCGAACTCGGAGACGGACAGGTCACTGGTCCAGACCTTGCCGACCTCGGCGAGGCGGGCGGACGCGATCTGGTCGGGCTGCATGCTCATGCCCGGCAACCTACGACGTCCGCGCGATCCTCCGGGCGGCGTGCCGGCCGGCGGCGCGGCCGAAGAAGGAGCCCTCGCCGAGCTGGGTGCCGCTGGAGTAGCCCTTGCCGTCCTGCGCGATGTTGGCGGCGCACGCGCCCGCGGCGTACAGGCCCTCGATGACGGTGCCGTCGGCGCGCAGCACCTGGCCGTGGCGCGACGTGCGCAGGCCGCCGAGGGTGAAGCCGGCGTACAGCGCCTTGCCCAGCGTCAGGTCGTACGCCCCCCACGGCCCGACGTCCTGCGGCTCCACGAACGGCGGCTGCTTGTGGAGCTCGGGGTCCTCGCCGTGCCGGGCGTGCTCGTTGTAGGAGTCGAGCGTCTCCTGCAGCGCCCCGGCCGGGATGCCGAGTGCGGCCTCCATCTCGGCGACCGTCTCCCAGCCGTCGATGAACGGCGTGAGCTGGAAGGTCGGGTGCTCGATGTGCTCGCTGTCCACGATGAGGTAGGCGGCCTGGTCGGGCTGGTCCATCACGAAGCCGGACGTCCGCGAGTGGTAGCTGTCCTCCGCGACGAAGCGCTTGCCCAGCTTGTTGACGATGATCCCGGTGAGCAGCCGGGACGGGGGGTAGACCGGCGCGGTGATGAAGGCCTCGTCCATGTGCAGGGGCTCCCCGCCGACGGACTGCCCGAGCCGGATGCCGAGCCCGTCGTCGTACGTGCTGCCCAGCGTGAAGGGCTTCTTCGCGAGCTCAGGGGTGAACTTCTCGACCATCTCCTCGTTCATGACGAAGCCGCCGGCAGCGATGACGACCGAGCCGGCCCGGATGAAGCCGGTCTCCTCGAAGCGCTTCCAGGCGACGCCGACCACCCGGTCGCCGTCCATCACGAGCTGCATGGCGCCGGTCTCGAAGCGGATCTCGACGCCGAGCTCGACGGCGCGCTTCTCCAGCAGGCCCGTGACCAGGGCCGCCCCCTGCGTGTCGCCGGGCACCGGCACCTTGTGCCCGCGGGGTGCGGGCTTGGCGATCTCGAAGTGCGGCCAGCACTTCTCGTTGCCGGTGAACATCAGGCCCTCGGTGCCGGGCTGGATGACGGCCTTCTCGGGGTAGTACGACCGCTCGAACTGGAAGCCCAGCGCCTCGAGCCAGTCGCAGTGCTCGACGCTGCCCTCGCAGTAGTCGCGGATCTTGTCCGGCTCCGGGTGCGGGGTCACCGACATGAGGTACTTGAACATCTCCTCGGCGGAGTCCTCGTGCCCGGTCGCGCGCTGTACGACGGTCCCGCCGCCCAGGTAGAAGTGCCCGCCTGCCATGGCGCTCGTGCCCCCGGCGACGGCGGCGCGCTCGAGGACGAGGGTGCGGGCGCCGGCCGTGGCCGCCTCGACCGCGGCGCAGCCGCCCGCGATGCCGAAGCCGATGACGAGGACGTCGACCTCGTCGCTCCACGACGTCACGTCGGCCGCATCGACGGTGGCAGGGATCTCCAGGCTCATGGCACGGAACCTAGCAAGCGCTTGGTTCGCTGGGGAGAGGGGTGACACCTGTCTTTACAACTGTCCAGGCGCTGCGTAACGTCCGCGGGACATGTGGCGCACGCCACATCATGTCAGGCGAAAGGGGACATCGTGGCCCGTCGTCGCGGCGGCATCCCCCTGCTCGTGGTGGGCCTGCTGCTCGCGGGGTGCGGCCTGCGGGTCGACAGCGGGACCCGGCAGGCGCTGCTGCGCAACGAGCTCGGCCAGGGGGCCGGTCCCGGCTCCGTGGCGAGCAGCGACGGCGGGACGACCACCGGTTCGGGCGGTGCGACCGGGAGCGGTTCGGGCACGACCGGCACGGGCACGACTGGCACGAGCGGCGGCGCCGGCGGCTCGACCGCTACCTCGGGCTCGTCCGGGACGTCCGGGACGACCGGGCGGGGTCCCACCGCACCGGCGGGCGGGAACGGCGGGGCGACCGACATCGGCGTCACGGCCACCTCGGTCACCGTCGGCACGGTCGCCGACCAGAGCGGCCCGCGGCCGGGCCTGTTCGACAGCACGATCGCGGGCGTGCGGGCCTACTTCGCCTACGTCAACAGCAAGGGAGGCGTCTACGGCCGCAAGCTGCAGACGACCACCGGTGACTCCGGTACCGCCTGCAACAAGACGGCCGACGCCCACCGGGCCCTGCTCAAGAAGGTCTTCGCCTTCGTGGGCAGCTTCGGGGTCTACGACAACTGCGCGGTCTCCGTCCTCAACGCCAACCCGGGCATCGCCGACGTCTCCTACGCCATCAGCCGCGAGCGGGGAGCGGTCAAGAACAACTTCTCGGTGCAGCTGCAGTCGGGGGGAGCGCAGGCCGGTCCGGCGCTCGTCTTCAAGCAGAAGTTCCCCGGGATCGAGAAGAAGCTGGGTGCGCTCGTCTCCGACGTCGCGGCGTCGCGCTCGGCGTGGTCGAACCTCCGGAACATGTACCTGAAGAACGGCTACGACCTGGTGTACGAGCAGTTCGTCAGCCCCACCGAGGTGGACTACACCCGCTACGTCATCGGCATGCGGCAGGCCGGGGTCGACATGGTCGTGCTGACCAACGACATCTCGGGCGAGGTCAAGTTCGTCAACGCGGCGCAGTCCCAGAGCTACCACCCGCGGGTCATCACGACCCGAGCGGTGTTCTACGACCCGAGCTTCAAGGACCTCATCTCAGGCAGCCCGACCAACGTCTACTCCGAGCTGGGGTCGGCGCTGTTCTTCAACAAGGACGAGCGGAGCATCCCTGGCGTCGCGCTGTTCCAGGACTGGATGTCGAAGTCGGCGTCGGACCAGCCGAAGGACTCCTTCGCCGTCTTCGGGTGGTGCCAGGCCAAGCTGTTCGTCGACGCGCTGGTCAAGGCCGGCCCCAAGGTCACCCGCCCGTCGCTGCTGGCGGCGTTGCGCAGCATCCACTCGCTGGACGACGGCGGGCTGCTCCCCAGTGGTGATCCCGCGCTGAAGAAGCCGACCCCGTGCTTCATCATCGGGCACTGGGACGGCAGTGCCTGGAAGCGCTGGAACAGCCCTGCCCAGGGGTTCGACTGCGCCAAGCCCTTCACCTACCTGCGCTGATGCCGTGACCACCTTCCTCGCGCTGACGGTCATCGGGCTGGTCTTCGGCTGCGTGTACGCCCTGACAGCCACCGGCATCGTCGTGACCTACACGACGTCGGGTGTCTTCAACTTCGCCCACGGCGCCACGGGGATGCTGGCCGCCTTCACCTACTGGCAGCTGTCCGTCAAGTGGGGGCTGCCGGCCTGGCTGGCCCTCGTCATCGTGCTCGGCGTCCTCGGCCCGCTGTTCGGCGCGCTGATCGAGGTCGCCTTCATCAGGCCGCTCTACCGCAGGACGGCGGAGGCGCCGCTCGTCGCCACCCTCGGCCTGCTGCTCATCCTCATCGGGACCAGCTTCGCGATCTGGGACCCCGGTACGACGAGACGGCTGCCGTTGCTGTTCAAGGGCCGGCAGCTCGACCTCGGCGTCGTCTTCGTCAGCTACCACCAGCTCACGGTCGTCGTCGTGACCCTCGTCGTCGGCCTCGCGCTGCGGCTGCTCTTCACCCGGACGCTGCTCGGGATCGCGATGCGCGCGGTCGTCGACGACCGCGACCTGGCCTCGGTCTACGGCGCGCGTCCCGAGCGGGTGGCGCAGGCCTCGTGGGCGCTCGGCTCGTCGCTCGCCGCGCTGTCCGGTGTGCTGCTCGCGCCTCTGGTGGACCTGCAGGTCTACACGATGACCCTGCTCATCATCAACGCGTTCGCGGCTGCCCTCGCCGGGCGGCTCAAGAGCATCCCCCGCACGGTCGTCGCCGCGATCGTCATCCAGCTCGGCGTCGTCTACGCCGGCCAGTACCTCCCTGCCGGCGAGCAGCTGGCGCGCATCCAGCCGAGCCTGCCGATGATCGCGCTGTTCATCATCGTCGTGCTCACCCGTCAGGACCGCATCGTGACCTCGGGGGTGCGCTCCTCGCGGGCCCCGCGGCTGCCGGGCGCCCGCGAGTCGGCGGGCTGGGCAGCAGCCTTCGTGACGCTCGTCGCCGCGGCAGCGCTGCTGGTCGGTGACCGGACCGTGTCCGACCTGAACGAGGCACTCGCCTCCGCCGTCATCCTGCTCTCCCTGGTGCTGGTGGTCGGCTACGGCGGGCAGGTGTCGCTGTGCCAGCTGACCTTCGCGGGCCTGAGCGCATGGACGATGGGCGAGCTCGGACACGGCCTGCTCGGGGCTCTGGTCGGCGTTGCCGTAGCCGCCCTCGCGGGCCTGCTCGTGGCGCTCCCCACCGTGAAGCTGCGCGGCCTCTACCTCGCGCTCGCCACTCTCGCCTTCGCCCAGGCCATGGACGGCTCGTTCTTCAACCGCGCCTTCGGCAGCAACGACTCGGTCGCCGTCCCCCGGATGTCCCTGCCGCTGCTGGACGTCACCTCCGACCGCGGCTTCCTCGTGCTGTCTGCAGTCGTCTTCGCCGCTGCGGCGCTCGGGCTGCTTGCCACGCGTCGCAGCAAGTACGGTCGGCGGCTGGCGGCGCTCAACGACTCGACGGCCGCCAGCTCCACGCTCGGCATCGACGTGACGCGGCACAAGCTGGCCGTGTTCGGCGCCTCCGCGGCCCTGGCCGGCGTCGGGGGCGTGCTCTACGCCGGCTCGCACGTCGCGGTCGGTTCGATGGACTTCAACCTCTTCAACAGCATGACGCTGCTGCTGCTCCTGCTCATCGGCGAGCGCACGATGGTGAGCGGCGCGCTGTTCTCCGCCGTCCTGTTCGCCGTGGCGCTACCGGCGCTCACCGACGCCCTGCGGGAGGCCGGCTTCGACGGCGCCGCCGCGGTGAGCTTCCTCGTCACCGGTGTCCTCGTGCTGCGGGTCGCCCGCGACCCGCGCGGCGTGATGGGCCAGCTCGCCGACCTGACCGGCCACCGGCGGATCTCGCTGCGCGTCCCGCAGGTGGTGAGCGCCCGATGACGCAGCTGCTCACCGTCGACGACGTCACCGTCCGGTTCGGCGGCATCACCGCCGTCGATCGCGTCTCGTTCGTCGTACCCCCGTCGCAGGTGACCGGCCTCATCGGACCGAACGGCGCGGGCAAGACCACGACCTTCAACGTCATCACCGGCCTCCAGCAGCCGACCGGGGGAGCTGTGCGCCTGGGCGACCGCGAGCTCACCGGGCTCGCTCCCTTCAAGCGCGCGCGGCTCGGACTCGGCCGCACGTTCCAGCGGCTCGAGGTCTTCGGCAGCCTGTCTGCGCGTGACAACGTGCGGGTGGCGACCGAGCACCACCAGGACCTGACCGGCGAGGTCGTCGACCCCGACGCCCTGCTCGAGCGGGTCGGTGCCGCGCACGTCGCCCACGAGCAGGCCGACGCGCTGCCGACCGGTCTCGCGCGCCTGGTCGAGCTCGCCCGCGCGCTCGCGACGCGGCCGTCGGTGCTGCTGCTGGACGAGCCCGGCAGCGGCCTCGGAGCCGGCGAGACCGAGCAGCTGGGCGACCTGCTGCTCGACCTCGCGGCGGAAGGGATCGCGGTGCTGCTGGTCGAGCACGACGTCGACCTCGTCATGCGGGTCTGCACCGAGATCACGGTCCTCGACTTCGGGTCGGTCATCGCGCAGGGCACGCCTGAGGAGGTCCAGAGGGACCGTCGCGTGCAGGCCGCGTACCTGGGGGCCGAGGTCGCATGAGCGCCGCCCTCGAGCTCATCGACGTCCGCGGCGGCTACGGCCGCATCGAGGTGCTGCGGGGCGTCGACCTGATCGTCCCGCACGGCAAGGTGACGGCGCTGCTCGGCCCGAACGGCGCGGGCAAGACCACCGTCCTGCGCACGGTCGGCGGACTCCTCACCCCGACCAGCGGATGCGTGCACCTCGACGGCGTGCACGTCAACGGGGCCGCACCTTCCGCCCTCGCCCGGGCCGGCCTGTGCCACATCCCCGAGGGCCGCGCCATCTTCCCCAACCTCACCGTCACCGAGAACCTCCGGATGACGATGTGCGGCAAGGACCGGTCCCTGTCCGAGGTGCTCGACGCGGCCTTCACCAGGTTCCCCCGGCTCGCCGAGCGGCGGACGCAGGTCGCCGGCACGATGTCCGGCGGCGAGCAGCAGATGCTCGCCATGGCACGCAGCCTCACCGGCGACCCGGGGCTGCTGCTGCTCGACGAGATCTCGATGGGCCTGGCGCCGATGATCGTGCGCGAGCTCTACGAGCTCGTGGGGCAGCTCGCCGCCGGGGGGATCACGATCCTCGTCGTCGAGCAGTTCGCCCGGATCGCCCTGGGCGTCGCCGACTTCGCAGCCGTCATGTCCGGCGGCGTCATCACCACCGTCGGCCAGCCGGGCGACGTGGCCGACGCCGTCGAGGACGCCTACTTCGGAGGTGCCGCATGAGGAAGCGCACAGTCGCCGCTGTCCTGCTGACAGCGCTCGGGCTCCCCGTCCTTCCGCTCACCGCTGCCGGTGCGGAGGACGCACCGGGCTCCGGGTTCCAGTCGACCTCGCTGTCGGCGCTGGCGCGCGGGCAGGAGTTCCTGTTCAGGAACGAGATCCCGGCGCAGCTGTCGGTGCCCTACGCCGAGTCGGAGCTCAGGCTCGGCGACGGCAGCTCCACGGCCACCGTTGCCTGGCCGGGGGCGATCGGGTCGCACCTGGGGACCACCCTCGTCGTCGCGGGCGGGGCACCCGAGCAGGTCGAGGTCCTCGACGACCCAGCCGTCGCCTACGCGCGCAGTGGCGCGGGCGACGCCGACGTCTCGAACACCACCGTGCCGGGTGCCACGATGCACGCGACGGCGACGAAGCAGAAGGCCACCGCCCTGGCTTCGGCCCAGGGGACGGAGGCCCTCGCGACGACGGCGGGCAGCACCAGCACGTCGAGTGCCGTCCAGGTGACCGGCCCGACGACCGCGACCGGCTCGGCGCAGAGCACGGTCCGCGACGTCACCCTCGGCAAGGTCGTCCACATCGCGTCGATCGTCAGCTCGGCGACCGGGACGACGGACGGTGCGCGGGCCGACGCGCAGGGGTCCACGGTGGTCTCCGGGGTCACGGTCAACGGCATCGGCGTGACCGTCGACGAGCACGGGGTCTCCGTCGCCGGCACCACCGTCCTTCCCGCAGGAGCGGCGAACGCCGTGACCGACGCGCTGGCACAGGCCCAGATCACGCTCGTGCTCACCAAGCCGCTGAAGAGAGTCACCGGCGGCCGGGTCGAGTACTCCACCGGCGGCCTGGTCGCGACCACCCCGCTCGGGACGCTGACCCTGGGCGGAGCCCAGCTCGTCCTGTCGGCGACCCGGGTGGACGACGCACCGCTCGTCGACCCCGGCAACCCGCTGCCAGGCGTGCTCCCTCCGGGCGCGACCACGGCCCAGGTGGGGCAGCCCTCCGTCGTACCTCCTGACGGTTCGGTGGCGCCGCCCCAGACCGCTGAGCAAGGACCGTCGGTAGCGGGGTCGCCGCTGTCGGTGGTCCCGCTGTCGGTGCGGAGCGGCTACGGCTGGGCGTGGGTCGCGTCCGGCCTGCTGCTGACCTTCCTCGCCGCCTCCGGCCTGCTGGCCCTCAGCCGGCGGTGGCTCGCCCCCGACCTCAGCGGTTGCCCGCTCGAAGGGAGACTGCCGTGACCAGGTTCAGGGACCGGCTCGCCGCTGTCTCGACCGGCTCGCGCCGGCCTCCGCTGCCGGTGCTCGCCGGGAGCCTGCTGGCGCCCCTCGGGCTGCTGCTGGTCTTCCTCGGCTGGCTCGGTGCCTCGCGCACGCCGCTGGTGCAGGAGCAGCTGCCGTACCTCATCAGCGGCGGCCTGCTGGGGCTTGCTCTGGTCAACCTCGGTGGCTTCTTCTACTTCGCGCACTGGCAGTCGGAGGTGCTGCGCGAGGTCCGCACCCAGACGGCCGAGATCACCGCGGCCCTGCGCTCCGGGTCGGCGCCACGGTCGGACGGCGCGCTGGTCACGACCGCCGCCGGCACGCTCGCGCACCGGCCCGACTGCCCGGTCGTGCGCGGTCGTGACGACCTGTCACCCGCCGGTCCCGACCTGGAGCCCTGCAGCATCTGCGAACCCGTGTTGACGGGGGTCTAGACAGGTGTCCAGTCCTTTCCTAGGGTGCCCGTCATGAGCCTCGACGCGCTGGACCGCCGGCGGCTGGCCGAGCTCGGGCGCGAGTGGATGCTGCACGGGCACCTGCAGGACCGCGTCGGGATGGCGCTGGTCCTCGAGGTCGCTGACCGCGAGACGATGGAGGACGTCGCCATCGAGGAGTGGATGGCGGCCTCGCCGGTCTACTCGCGACGGATGCAGCAGGCCATGGGCTTCGTCGGCACCGACGTCGAGACCATCTTCAAGAACCTCCAGCTCGACATCGGCGCCCCGCACCAGTTCCTCGACTTCCGGTTCCGCCTCGACGGCCCGGAGCACGGCGAGTTCTGGCTGGCGTTCTGCGGCGCGCTCATGGACGTCGAGCCGATGGGGGAGCAGTTCGTCCACGGCATGTGCCACAAGATCGAGGACCCCACCTTCGACGCGACCGCCGGTGCGACCAACCCGCTCGCACAGGTGCGGCCGATCCACCGGCCGCCGCGCGTCCCCGCAGACCGCGCGCCGCACTGCGCCTGGCGGGTCGACGTCGTCCCGACCGGCGAGAACGTGCACCCCACCGAGCTGGAGGGGGTGGTCTCGCTGTCCGCGGCGGCGCAGCTCCCCCTCCCGTCGTACGACGACAGCGGCCCGGGCTGGGACGACTACTCAGGTGCGTTCGACCCCGACTTCTGCCTCGAGGACCTGTCGTTGCGGGGTCTGCGCACCGCCCTCGACGAGTTCGCGCTGCAGAGCCACCTGCTGCTGCGGTCGCTGCTGCTGGTCGTCGAGCGGCGCTTCGGGCCCGACGTGCGGGCGGCGTGGATGCCGCGGATCGTGCGGGGCTGGTGCGGCCTGACCTCGCAGCGGATCCGCGACCACTTCGGTCTCGAGGAGACCCTCGAGGGGGCGCTCGCGCTGCTCTCCCTGCACCCGATGCTGCACCCGGTCGCCTACACCGGCTTCCGCCTCGACGGCGACCGGGTCGTGCTCGGCCCGGTCCTCGACGACGACGGCTGCACCTGGCTCGGCGCTCCTGCCGTGCTGGGACCGGTGCTGCAGGCCGCCTTCCCCACCGCCCGCGTGTCCGACGACCTGGTGGTCTCGGTGGGTCACGAACCCGCCGAGCTGCCGTCGGAGCTCTTCGTCGCGCAGATCAGCACTGGCGCCCGCTTCCGGTTCTCCCAGCGCCGGCCGGTACGGGCATGAGCAAGGAGGCGCAGGGATGACGAGTGCCGCGTTCGAGGTGCCCAGGAGGGCACTCGGCGGCCGGCGGCCGGAGATGGCCGCCCGGCTGCTCGACGCCGCGGTCGAGGAGGTCGCGGAGACCGGCTTCGAGGGCATGACGGTGCGGCTCGTCGCGGCTCGTGCCGGGGTCTCGGTCGCCACCGCCTACTCGTACTTCTCGAGCAAGGAGCACCTGCTCACCTCGGAGTTCTGGCGACGGCTCACCGCGCTCGAGGAGCCCGTCTTCGACAAGAGGGCCAAGCTCCCGCAGCGGCTCGTCGTCGCGATGGAGCCGGTCGCGCTGCTCGTCGCCGACGAGCCGGAGCTCGCGGCCGGTGTCACCACGTCGATGCTCGCCCACGACGCCGATGTGACCGCTCTCCGGGACCGGATCGGCGGGGTCTTCGCGCACCGCATCGCGCTGGCGCTCGGTGACCAGGCGGCCGCCGCGGCAGCTGGGCTGACCATGACCTTCGCCGGGGCGCTGCTGTCGGCTGGCATGGGCAACCTGGAGTACCGCGACATCCCGTCGCTGCTCGGGGACTTCGCCGCACTGCTGAAGGACGCCCGATGACCACCCTGCTGCCGGTCTTCGACCCCTACGACTACGGGTTCCACGAGGACCCCTACCCGACGTATGCCTGGCTGCGTGCCGATGCGCCGCTGTACCGGAACCCCGACCTGGGCTTCTGGGCGCTGTCGCGGCACGCGGACGTGCTGGCGGCCTTCCGCGACGCTGAGCGGTTCTCGAGCGCCGACGGCGTCTCGCTCGACCCGACCGCGACCGGGCCGCACGCCTCGAAGGTGATGAGCTTCCTCGCGATGGACGACCCGCGGCACTTCCGGATGCGGTCGCTCGTCACCAAGGGCTTCACGCCCCGGCGGGTGCAGGCGCTGGAGGAGCGGGTCCGGGAGATCACGCGTGAGCACCTGTCCGAGGCGCTGTCGTCGGACACCTTCGACTTCATCGACGACCTCGCGGGCAAGGTCCCGATGGACGTCGTCTCCGAGCTGCTCGGGGTGCCGGCCGAGGACCGTGCGGAGCTGCGCCGGCTGGCGGACCTCGTCGTGCACCGCGAGGACGGCGTCCTCGACGTGCCACCTGCCGCGGCGGACGCCTCGCTGCAGCTGATCGTCTACTACCTGGCGCTCATCGAGGACCGGCGCGGCCGCCGTCGCGACGACCTCACCTCCGCCCTGCTGGACGTGGACATCGACGGCGAGCACCTCACCGACGAGGAGCTCTGCGCGTTCCTCTTCCTCATGGTGGTCGCGGGCAACGAGACGACGACCAAGCTGCTCGGCAACGCGTGGTACTGGGCCGACGTGCATCCCTCCCAGAAGGCGCTGGCCTTCGCCGGCGCGATCCCCGAGTGGGTCGACGAGACGCTGCGCTACGACGCCTCCAGCCAGGTGCTCGCCAGGACCTGCGCCGTCGACACCTCGATCCACGACCAGGTGATCCCCGCGGGCGATCGCGTCCTGCTGCTGATCGGGTCTGCCAACCGCGACGAGCGCGTCTTCCCGCACGCCGACGTCTATGACCTGCACCGTGACACGAGCGAGCTGCTCAGCTTCGGCAACGGGACGCACTTCTGCCTGGGCGCGTCCCTGGCCCGGCTCGAGGCGCGGGTCGTCCTCGAGGAGCTCGTCGGTCTCGTGTCGGGCTACGAGGTCGACTCAGCGGGCATCGAGCGCGTGCACTCGGTGAACGTGCGCGGCTTCGCGCACCTCCCGACCACGGTGGTCCGCCGATGACCCCGTGTGTGCCGCCCCACGCGGCAGGCTCACGTCGGCGAGCGGCACGCATCCGTCGTACCGCCGATGTGTGCCGCCCCATGAGGGGTTCCTGCGCGGCGGAGCGGCACACATGACCCGGCCGACCGTCGTGACGGGGGCGTCGTCCGGCATCGGGGAGGCGACAGCCCGGCTGCTCGCCACGCAGGGCTACCCGGTCGTGCTGGGGGCCCGGCGGCTGGACCGGTGCACAGCCCTCGCCGCGGCGCTGCGCGCCGAGGGGCACGAGGCGCACGCCTTCCCCCTGGACGTCGCCGATGCGGCGTCGCGGGACGCCTTCGTGAAGCAGGCCGTCGAGGCCGTCGGTGACATCGACGTGTTCGTGAGCAACGCCGGCCTCAACCGGCCCGCGTCGGTGCTCGACGCCGACGAGGCGGCGCTGCTCGAGCACCTGCACGTCAACCTCATCGGGGTGCACGCGCTGACGAAGGCGTTCGGCGCCGGGATGGTCGAGCGGGGGACCGGCGACCTGTGCTTCGTCACCTCCGAGGTGGTGCGGGAGCCCCGGCCGTGGGTGGCGCCCTACGTCACGTCCAAGGCCGCGGTCGAGGGCCTGGTGAAGGCGCTCATGATGGAGCTCGAGGGCACCGGGGTGCGGGTCAGCTGCATCCGGCCCGGACAGACCATGACCGAGATGGGCTTCGACTGGGACCCCGAGCGCACCGGCGAGATCCTCACCTCCTGGAAGCGCTGGGGACTCGCGCGCCACCCGCACTTCATGCCACCGAGCGGCATCGCTGCCGCTGTCGCCGCCTGCGTCGGCGCCCCGCCCGGCGTGAGCTTCGCCTACGTCGACGTCGAGCCCGTCCCACCGCCCCGGGAGAAGCCATGACCACCATCACGAGCCCGCCACGCGTCTCCGGTGGCGAGCACGAGCACGGCCACCTCGAGGAGCTGCGCACCGACCCGATCGGTCTGCTGCGCCGCGTGCACGACGAGTGCGGCGCCGTCGGCTCCTTCGAGCTCGCCGGCCGCACCGTCGTGCTGCTCGCCGGGGCGGAGGAGAACGAGTGGTACTTCCGCACCCCCGACGAGGTCCTCGACCAGGCGGCGGCCTACCCGTTCATGAAGCCGATCTTCGGCGAGGGCGTCGTCTTCGACGCCCCACCGGAGCGGCGTGGCGAGATGCTGCGGTCCACGGCGCTGCGCGGCCACCAGATGGTGGGCCACGCCGAGGTCATCGCCGCCGAGGTCGAGCGCGCCGTGGCCGACTGGTCCGGGCCGCGCGACATCGACCTGCTCGACTTCTTCGCCGAGCTCACCATCTACACGTCCAGTGCGTGCCTGGTCGGCAAGAAGTTCCGGGAGCAGCTCGACGGTCGCTTCGCCTCGCTCTACCACGACCTCGAGAAGGGCACCGACGCCCTCGCCTACGTCGACCCCTACGCGCCGATCGAGTCGTTCCGCCGTCGCGATGCGGCGCGTGTCGAGATCGTCCAACTGGTCGAGGCGATCATGGCCGACCGCGGACCGTTCACCGACGAGGACCGCGACCTGCTCGACGTGCTGATGTCCATCAAGCACGAGGACGGCACCGACCGGTTCACCGCCGACGAGATCACCGGCATGTTCATCTCGATGATGTTCGCCGGGCACCACACCACCAGCGGTACGGCGGCGTGGACGCTGATCGAGCTGCTCCGCAACCCGTCGATCATGGCGCGCGTCGTCTCCGAGATCGACGGGCTGTTCGCCGACGGCGGCACCGTCAGCTTCCAGGCACTGCGCGAGATCCCGGTGCTGGACGCGTGCATCAAGGAGGCGCTGCGGCTGCACCCGCCGCTGATCCTGCTGCTGCGCGTCGCCAAGGAGGACCTGTCCGTCAATGGGTTCCACATCGCTGCGGGCGACCTCGTCGCCGCGACCCCGGCGGTCTCCAACCGGCTGTCGGACGTCTTCCCCGACGCCGAGACCTACGACCCGGACCGCTACCTCGACCCCCGCTTCGAGGACACCAAGAACCCGTGGACGTGGATCCCGTTCGGCGGCGGCAAGCACCGGTGCGTGGGGGCAGCGTTCGCGCAGATGCAGCTCAAGGCCATCTTCCTCGTGCTGCTGCGGCGCTTCACCTTCGAGATGGCGCAGCCGTCGGATTCCTACCGCGACGACGTGTCCAAGATGGTCATCCAGCTGCAGCAGCCCTGTGCCGTCCACGTCACGCCCCGGGACGTCCCGTGAGGATCGCTGTCGACGAGGACCTCTGCCAGGGACACGCCATGTGCGAGGTCGAAGCGCCCGACGTCTTCCTCGTGCCCAAGACCGGTGCCGTCACGGTCATCGGGGAGATCACCGCGGCCAACGTCGAGGCCGTCCGCTCCGCCGTACGCCACTGCCCGACGCAAGCGCTCACCCTGCTGGAGGACTGACCATGGCAGACCGCTCCGAGATGGAGGCGTTCTGGGAGCGCTGGCTCGAGGCCAACCGGCTGTGCGAGGAGAAGCGCGACTGGGGCCCGCTGGCCGACTTCTACGCACCCGATGCCACCTACGGCTGGAACTGCGGGCCGAAGGACGACTTCATGGCGGTCGGCCGCGAGGAGATCCGCACCATCGCGCTCGGCCTCGAGATGCGCGGCCTCGAGGGGTGGTGCTACCCCTACCAGGTCACGATGATCGACGACCGTCAGGACATGATCATCGGCTTCTGGAAGCAGGTCTCGTCGGAGACCCGCGCCGACGGGACGGCGTACGTCGTCCCGGGTCTGGGCGCGTCGTGGTTCGGGTACCGCGACGGGCTCATCACCTGGCAGCGCGACTTCTACGACCACATGAACGCGGGCGCGTTGTTCCTGGAGATGGCCGGCAACGGCCAGCTGTCGCAGGGCATGACCGAGCGCATCGAGAACGGCATGAAGGGCATTCGCGAGCCCGGCCACTTCCGGCCGTCGGAGCTCCCGGAGTCGCTGTGGCCCAACGAGGCAGGGAGGCTGTGATGATCGCCCAGGAGCACCTGCTCATCGACGGGAAGCTGGTGCCCGCCGCCAGCGGTCGGGTGTTCGAGACGCTCAACCCCGCCACCGAGGAGGTCCTGGGTACGGCGGCAGACGCCGCTGCGGAGGACCTCGACGCGGCGATCGGAGCCGCGAGGACAGCCTTCGACACCGGCACGTGGGCGACGGACCCGGCCTTCCGGGCGACGTGCATCCGGCAGCTGCGCGACGCCCTCATCGAGGCGGCCGAGGAGCTGCGCGCGACCACCGTGGCCGAGGTGGGGGCGCCTGTCATGCTCACCTACGGGGCGCACCAGGACGGACCGATCGCGGACCTGGGCTGGGCCGCGGACCTCGCCGAGTCCTATGACTGGATCACAGACCTCGGCGAGAGCGAGGTGATGGGCATCAAGAGCCGCCGCTACACCCGCCGTCAGCCGGCGGGCGTGGTCGGTGCGATCACGCCGTGGAACTTCCCGCACCAGATCAACCTGGCGAAGCTCGGGCCGGCGCTGGCCGCCGGCTGCACCGTTGTGCTCAAGGCAGCGCCCGACACGCCCTGGTGCGCCACCGCGCTCGGGCAGCTCATCGCGGAGAAGACCGACATCCCGCCGGGTGTCGTCAACGTCATCACCTCCAGCGACCACAGCATCGGCGCGATGCTGTCGACCGACCCGCGGGTCGACCTGGTCAGCTTCACCGGCTCGACCGCGACCGGCCGGGCCGTGATGCGGTCCGCCGCCGACACCCTCAAGAAGGTGTTCCTCGAGCTCGGCGGCAAGTCGGCGTTCATCGCGCTCGACGACGAGAAGCTCACCGAGGCGATGGGCTTCGCGGGCTTCAGCGGCATCGTGCACGCCGGTCAGGGCTGCGCGCTCACCACCCGCATCCTGCTGCCGCGCAACCGCTTCGACGAGGGGGTGGAGACGCTGGCCGCCACCCTCGAGGCGCTCGGCGCAGGAGACCCGACCGATCAAGGTACGGTCTGCGGCCCCGTCATCAGCGCCCGGCAGCGCGACCGGATCGAGGGCTTCCTCACCCGCGCCAAGGACGCCGGCGCGACGTTCGTGACCGGCGGTGGACGCGCCCGCGACAAGGGCTTCTTCCTCGAGCCGACGCTGGTCGTCGGCGTCGACAACAGCGCCGAGATCGCGCGGGAGGAGGTCTTCGGACCGGTGCTCGTCGCCCTGCCCTACGACGACGAGGACCAGGCCGTGCAGATCGCCAACGACAGCGACTACGGCCTGTCGGGCGCGGTCTACGGCGCCGACGTCGAGCGGGCGCAGGCGATCGCCGCCCGGCTGCGCACCGGCACGGTCGGCGTCAACGGCGGCCTCTGGTACGGCGCCGACGTCCCGTTCGGCGGGTTCAAGCAGTCCGGGATCGGCCGCGAGATGGGTGTGGCCGGCTTCGAGGAGTACACCGAGATCCAGTCCGTCGCCGTCCCCGCAGGGAGCTAGCAGATGACCTTCGAAGGCAAGACCGCCATCGTCACCGGATCGGCCCAGGGGATCGGGGAGGCCTACGCCACCGCCCTCGCCCAGAAGGGCGCGTCGGTCGTCGTCGCCGACCTCAACATCGACCTCGCGACCACGGTCGCGGAGAAGATCGTCGCCGACGGCGGCACCGCCAAGGCGGTGAAGGTCGACGTCTCCGACGTGGAGTCCACCAAGGCGATGGCGGCGTTCGCCAAGGAGGAGTTCGGCGGCATCGACCTGCTCGTCAACAACGCCGCGATCTACGGCGACATGGAGTTCAACACCCTCACGAACGTCGACTGGGACTACTACCGGCGCTTCATGAGCGTGAACATGGACGGCGTGCTGCTCTGCACCCGGGCCTGCATCGGCAGCATGCGCAAGCGCGGTGGCGGCGCCATCGTCAACCAGAGCAGCACCGCCGCCTGGCTCTACGCCGCCTTCTACGGTCTCGCCAAGGTCGGCGTGAACGGGCTCACGCAGCAGCTCGCGCACGAGCTCGGCGGCCAGGGCATCCGTGTCAACGCCATCGCCCCCGGCCCGATCGACACCGAGGCGACGCGCAAGACCGCCGGCGACATGATCGACCCGATCGTGGCGAGCCTCGCGATCAAGCGGGTCGGCACCCCTGACGACCTCGTCGGTGCCTGCCTGTTCCTGCTCTCGGACGAGGCTCGCTGGATCACCGGGCAGATCCTCAACGTCGACGGCGGCCAGGTGTTCAGGAGTTGATCGGCTTCGTCGGACTCGGCAACATCGGCGGCGCGATGGCCATCCGGCTGCCGCACGACCAGCTCCTCGTGCACGACATCCGCGAGGACGCCGCGGCGCCGTACGTCGAGAAGGGCGCGCGCTTCGGGTCCCTGAAGGACCTCGCCGTCGAGTGCGACGTCATCTCGATCGTCGTCCTCACCGACGCCCAGGTGCGCGACGTGGTCGGCCAGCTGCTCGAGCACGCCACCGACGGCACCGTCATCGCCATCCACTCGACGATCGATACGCACACCGCACCCGAGCTCGCCGCGCAGGCAGGGCAGGCGCACGTCCTCGACGCGCCCGTCTCGGGAGGCGCGATCGGTGCCGCCGAGGGACGGCTGGCGGTGATGGTCGGCGGCGAGCGATCGGCGTACGAGACGGCGAAGCCGGTCTTCTCGCACTGGGCGGAGCTGGTGCTGCACGTCGGGCCCGCGGGGGCGGGGACGCAGTGCAAGCTGGCCCGCAACCTGCTGACCTTCGCCGGCTTCGCCGCTGCGGCTGAGGCGAACCGGCTCGCCGAGGCGGCAGGGATCGACCTGCGCAAGCTTGCCGCCGTCGTCCGGCAGAGCGACGGCATCACCGGGGGACCGTCGGCCATCATGATCCGGCAGTCGACGCAGCCGCTGCCCGCCGACGACGGGCTGCGCCCCATCTTCGAGCACACCCGCTCGCTCGCCGAGAAGGACCTCGGCCTCGCCCTCGCCATGGGCGGCGAGCTCGGCGTCGACCTGCCCTTCGCCCGTCTTGCCCTGCAGACCCTGGCCGCCGGCCTCGGCGTCCCCCACGAGGAGAGCGAATGACCGACCAGACCCGACGCGAGCGGGGCATGGCCACGATGGGCGACGTCTACTCCTGGGGGCAGGTGCCCGACGTCCCGGGGGAGTACTTCGCGGTCACCGCCGAGCACCTCTTCGGTGACATCTGGAACCGCGAGGGACTCACCATCCGCGAGCGCCGCCTCATGCTCTTCGGCGCCATCGCTGCGCTCGGGGAGACGTCCGTGCTGCCGGTGCAGCTCGACGCCGCACTCGCACGCGACGAGTTCACCCCCGACCAGCTCCGCGAGATCGCCATCTTCCTCACGCACTACGTCGGCTGGCCCCGCGGTGCGGCCTTCAACAACCTCGTCGAGGACCGCATCCGCAACCACAAGGGGAAGGGCACCGAGCAGAAGTTCCCCGGACCGGGCGCCAAGTGATCGAGGGATACGACGTCGTCGTCGTCGGCACCGGCGCCGGCGGCCTGACCGGTGCGCTGCGCGCCGCCACCCGCGGCCTGAAGGTCCTGGTGCTGGAGAAGGACGACGTCGTCGGCGGCACCGCAGCCCTGACCGGCGGCGGTCTCTGGGCGCCGACCAACAAGTGGCTGACCGACCTCGGGGTCGAGGACTCCTTGGAGGAGGCGCAGACCTACCTCGACCACACGGTCGGTGACCGGACGCCGCGGTCCATGCAGCAGGCGTTCCTGCACGCAGCCGCACCGACCATCGACTGGCTCGCGACCCTCGGGGTCCGCTTCAACCGGCTCAACGGCTTCCCCGACTACGCACCCGAGCAGCCGGGCGGCCGCATCGACGGCCGGGCCATCGCGCCCAAGACGGTCAAGCCGGACATCGCCGCGACCATCCCGTGGCCACTGCGGCAGAAGCTCCCGTACGGCGACGGCGGTCCGCCCATGCCCGCCTTCGACCTCGGCGGCCTGCTGTTCGGCGGCCGTTCCCTGGTCGGCCAGCTGCTGCTCGCCTGCCGCGACGCCGGCGTCGAGATCTGGACGAGCTGCGCCTTCACAGACCTCGTCACCGACGGCGACCGGGTCGTCGGCGTCGTCAGCGAGAAGGGCGAGATCGCTGCTCCTGCAGGTGTTCTGCTCGCGGCCGGCGGCTTCGAGCACAACCCGGAGATGCGTGAGAAGTACCAGCTGCCGTTCGTGCGCGAGGGGCGCTGGTCGCTCGGCGTCGCGGGCAACACCGGCGACGCCCACCGGGCCGGCCTCGCGCTCGGCGCCGCCACCGACCTGCTCGAGGACAGCTGGTGGACGCCGGCCTTCGAGCGGCCCGACGGCCCGTCGTTCCTCCTGTGGGAGCGGACCGCGCCGCTCGGCTTCGTCGTCGACCAGAACGGGGCACGCTGGGGCAACGAGGGCATCGCCTACAACGAGTACGGCCAGCAGATGCGTCTCGACGCCGCGCGCCTCCCGTCGTACCTCGTCTTCGACCACCGCGCGCTCACGAGGTACGGCTTCGCCGGACTGCAGCCCGACCAGGACCCGACGCCGTGGGTCGAGGCCGGCTGCCTGCGCCGGGCCGACAGCGTCGACGGGCTCGGCATCCCGGGGCTGGCGGAGACGACCGAGCGCTGGAACGCGATGGCTCTCGAGGGTGTCGACACCGAGTTCGGGCGCGGCGCGGACGGCAGCTTCGAGCGTCAGCTGCTCGGTGTCTTCCTCGGGTACGGCGGACTGGCGCCCACCTCGCACGAGTTCCCCAACCCGTCGCTCGCCCCGGTCTCCGCGGGGCCGTTCTACGCTGCACCTGTGGTGCTCGGCGACCTCGGCACCAAGGGCGGCCTGGTCATCGACGAGCACGGCCGCGTCAAGCGCGAGGACGGCTCGGTCATCCCGGGCCTCTACGCCGCCGGCAACACCGCGGCATCGATGATGGGGCACACCTACCCGGGCCCCGGGTCGTGCATCACCCCGGGCATGGCCTTCGCCCGGCTCGCAGCAGATCAGATGGAGCGCGCGTGAACATCGACTTCGTGGACGGCGCCTTCTGGGGCAGGGACCCGCAGGAGGAGCTGACCTGGTGCCGGCAGAACGACCCGGTGCACTTCGACGGCCAGGTGTGGGGGATCACCAAGCACGCCGACGTGCGAGCCGTCTCGACGCAGCCGGAGCTGTTCTCCAGCGCGCAGGGCATCCGGCCGGACTCGCCGCCCGTCGCCATGATGATCGACATGGACGACCCGCAGCACCTGCTGAGGCGCAAGCTCGTCGCCACCGGCTTCACGCCGCGACGGGTCGTGGAGCAGGAGGGCGCCGTCCTCGCCATGACCGACCGGATCCTCGACCGCGTCTGCGAGAAGGGCGAGTGCGACCTGGTCCGCGACGTCGCGGCGTGGCTGCCGATCGAGGTCATCGGGCGGGCGCTCGGCTTCGACGAGAAGGACTTCGGCACGCTGCTCGACTGGTCGGACACGCTTCTGTCCGCCCTCGTGGGCGTCCAGGACCCGGAGACCGTGGCCCGGATGACGGACGCGTTCGTCGGCTACACGGGCTACGTGACGGGGGCCGTCGAGGAGCGGCGGGCCACCCCGACCGACGACCTCATCAGCATCCTCGTGCACGCGGAGGTCGACGGGCAGAAGCTCACCGACGAGGACCTCATCCACGAGTCGCTGCTCATCCTCATCGGTGGTGACGAGACCAGCCGGCACGTCATGAGCGGCGGTGTCTACCAGCTGCTGAAGGACCGCGAGCAGTGGGAGAAGCTTCGGGCAGACCGGTCGCTCATGCCCAGCGCCGTCGAGGAGATGCTGCGCTGGGTGAGCCCCATCAAGAACATGGCCCGCTGCGCCACGCGCGACGTCGAGCTCGGCGGCAAGCAGATCAAGGAGGGGCAGAAGCTGCTGCTCCTCTACCCGTCGGCCAACCGCGACGAGGAGGTCTTCGACGACCCGTTCCGCTTCGACATCACGCGCACGCCCAACGAGCACGTCGCGTTCGGCTTCGGCACGCACTTCTGCCTCGGCAACGCGCTCGCCCGCGTCGAGGTGCGCACCATGGTCGACCGGCTCCTCGAGCGGCTGCCCGACCTCGAGCTGGTCGAGCCCGACGAGCCCGCGTTCCGGCCGGCCAACTTCGTCAGCGGCTACGAGTCGCTGCCGGTGCGGTTCACCCCCACGGCCCCGCTCGGATGAGCCTCGGCCGCCCTCGCTCCGCAGAACTTTGGGGGTCGCGCGCGCTCAAGATGGCGCGCCCGCACACAAAGATCGCGATCGGGGCGGGCGGCGCGCGATGAGCCTGGTGCTCGTCGAGGACGGCAACCGGGTCCGGACGCTGACCCTCAACCGGCCCGACAAGCTCAACGCGTGCAGTGAGGAGCTGCTCGACGCGCTCGGCGACGAGCTGGTCCGCGCGGCCACCGACGACACCGTCGCGACGGTGGTCCTCACCGGTGCGGGCCGGGCGTTCTGCGTCGGCGCCGACCTCGGCGAGATGGCGCAGCGCAACGCCGACCCCGACAGCGTGCCGATCGGACGGCACGGCTTCATGGGCGTCTGCCGCGCGATGGCCGACCTGCCCAAGCCGCTGCTCGTCGCGGTCAACGGCATGGCGCTCGGCGCGGGCGTGAGCTTCCTCGGCTACGCCGACCTCGTCTTCATGTCGACCGCCGCGCGCCTCAAGTGCCCGTTCACCGACCTCGCCGTCGCGCCGGAGCTCGGCTCCAGCTACCTCGTGCCGAGCATGATCGGCCGGCAGAACGCCGCGTGGCTGCTCATGAGCTCCGAGTGGGTCAGCGCCGAGGATGCGCACGCGATGGGGATCGCGTGGCAGCTCGCGGAGCCCGACGAGCTGCTCCCCACCACGACAAGGCATGCGGAAGTCCTTGCCAGCAAGCCGATCTCGAGCCTCGCCGCCATCAAGGACACCCTGTGGGCGCCGCTGCGCGCCGAGCTCGCGAAGGCCCAGGACCGCGAGATCGAGCACTTCAAGCGGCTCCTCGGCGGCCCGGCCAACAACGAGGCCCTGGCTGCCTTCGCCGAGGGACGCAAGGCCGACTTCAGCAACCTCCCGCCCGGATGGTGACCGTCCCCGACGGCGCCGCCGGCATCACTCCCGCCTGGCTGTCCGAGACCCTCGACCGCCCGGTCACAAGCCTCACCGTGACCCCGATCGGCACCGGTCAGACCGGGTGCACCTACCGCTTGCACCTCGACGACGGTGACACCCTCGTCGCGAAGACAGGCGCCGAGGACCCGGACGTCCGGCAGCGCGTCGCCTACGGCTACCGGGCCGAGCTCGCCTTCTACGGCGAGGTCGCGCCGACCGTCGACGTCCCCGTCCCGACGGTCCACGCCGCCGTGGCCACCGACGACTGCAGCCAGTTCGTGCTGCTGATGGACGACCTCGCGCCCGCGGTGCAGGGCGACCAGATCGCCGGTACGACGGAGGCGGTCGTCATCGCCGGAGCGCGGGCCCTGGCCGGGCTGCACGGACCCAGGTGGTGCGACCCGGCCTGGAAGGAGCTGCCGTTCCTCACCATGCCGCTGGCCACCGACGAGTCGGCCCAGGGCATGGGCGACCTCGCGCGGATGGCGACCGACACCTTCCTGCAGACCCTCGGCGAGCGCATGACGGCTGAGGAGAGGGCGACGCTCGACGCGTTCCCGAAGGCCGTACCGGAGTGGCTGCTCCAGCACCCGGAGCGGTTCGCGCTGCTGCACGGCGACTTCCGCCTGGACAACCTGATGCTGCATCCCGACGGTGGCGTCACGGTCGTCGACTGGCAGACCCTCACCGTCGGCCTGCCGGCGAGAGACCTCGCCTACTGGGTCACCACCAGCGTCGACCCGCAGACCCGTCGCCGGATCGAGAGCGACGCCGTCTCGTCGTACCACCAGGCGCTCGACGCGCCTGGCTACGACCTGGCGACGTGCGAAGAGGACTACCGGGCAGGACAGCTGCACACGCTGCTCATCACGACGCTGGGCTGGGCCTTCACGACGCAGACCGCCAGGGGCGGCGACATGATGACGGTCATGGCACAGCGGGCGTGCGCCGCCATCCGCGACCTGGGGGTGCTGTGATGCTCGGCTGCTACCTGCTCGCCGGGCAACCCGGCAGCTCCCGTGACCTGGTCGCCGAGGTCCAGCAGGCCGAAGCCCTCGGCCTCGACGCGGCCTTCATCAGCGAGCGGTACAACAAGAAGGAGGCGGCGGTCCTCTCCGGCGCCGCCGGTGCCGTCAGCGAGCGGATCCGCATCATCACCGCCGCGACGAACCACAACACGCGGCACCCGATGGTCACCGCCGGCTTCGCCCGCACGATGCAGTCGCTCACCGGAGGTCGGTTCACGCTCGGCATCGGGCGGGGGGTCCGGGCGATGCAGGACGCCTACGGCATGGACCCGATCACCACGGACCAGCTGGAGAGCTTCGCGGTCCTCATGCGGCGGCTGTTCCGGGGCGAGGCCGTGCTCGACCGGCCCGGCTTCCCGGTGCTGCACCTCGACAGCAGCCTCGACGAGCACCTGCCGATGTGCCTGACAGCGTTCGGTGACAGGACGCTCGACCTCGCCGGGCGGCTGTTCGACGACGTCGTGCTGCACACCTACTTCACCGACGAGGTCACCCGGCACTGCGTCGAGGTCGCGAAGAACGCCGCCGCGGACGCGGGCAAGCAGATCCGGGTCTGGTCGTGCTTCGCGACGGTCCCGGACCACCTGCCCGACGAGGCGCGGCTGAAGAAGACCGTCGGCCGGCTCGGCACCTACCTGCAGGGGTACGGCGACCTGCTGGTCCGCACCAACGGCTGGGACCCCGCGGTCCTCCGTCGGTTCCTCGACGATCCCGTCATCACGACCGTCGCCGGTCTCGACATCGTGGGCACGCCTGAGCAGCTCCAGCACGCCGCCCAGCTCATCCCGGAGGAGTGGTTCGCAGCCTCAGCCACCGGGACTCCTGAGCAGTGCGCGGCCGCTGTCCGTGGCCAGCTCGCCCTCGGCTGTGATGGTGTGATCCTGCACGGCTGCACCCCGTCAGAGCTCGCCCCCGTCGTCCACGCACTGAGAGAGGACACCTGATGTCTCGCACGGCCCTCGTCACCGGTGGTGGCACCGGCATCGGCTTCGCCTGCGCTTCTGCGCTGCAGGCGGACGGCTACACCGTCGTCATCGCCGGCCGCACCGAGGACACCCTCAAGAAGGGCGTCGAGCGGCTCGGCGGCCAGGCGTCGTACGTCGTCGCCGACGTCACCGACGAGGCGAGCGTCCAAGCGGCCGTCGCTCAGGCGGCGGAGCACGGCCTCGACGCGGTCGTCGCCAACGCCGGCGGCGGCGGCATGCTCGGCCCCACGCACACCCAGGACCTCGCGGAGTTCACCCGCGTGCTGCACCAGAACGTGCTCGGCACCCTGCTGGTCGCCAAGCACGCGCTGCCGCACCTGGTCCGCAGCAAGGGCTCCTTCATCGGCATGTCCAGCCTCGCCGGGCACCGGACGCACCGCTGGTTCGGTGCCTACCCGGTGGCGAAGGCCGGCATCGAGGAGCTCGTGAGGAACATCGCCGACGAGTACGGCCCGGCGGGTGTCCGCGCCAACGCGGTCCGCCCGGGCTTCACCGCGACAGAGCTGATGGAGGGCATCCCGCGGGACAGCGACATCTACAGCTCCTACCTCGAGAACACCCCTCTCGGCGGGGTCGCCGAGCCGGAGGACGTGGGGAACCTCGTCGCCTTCCTGTGCAGCCCCAAGGCCCGCTTCATCACCGGTCAGTCGATCAACGTCGACGGCGGCCACCACCTGCGACGCGGTCCGGACTACTCGCTGTTCGCCGGTGTCAGCGACGACGACCCGACGTTCGGCATCGCATGACCGAGCAGTTCAACCTGGCGCTGGTCAACGAGACGATCGCCGCGGCGATCCCGGACCGTGAGCTGTTCGTCTGGCGGGACCGGCGGCTGACCTACGGCCAGGTCGCTGAGCGCAGCCGGCGGCTCGCGTCGTACCTGCACGGCCGTGGGCTGGGGGTCCGCAAGGACCGCTCGCTGCTGGCCGGACACGAGTCCGGCCAGGACCACGTCGCGCTGTTCATGTACAACGGCAACGAGTACCTCGAGTCGATGCTCGGCTGCTTCAAGAGCCGCACCGTCCCCGTCAACGTGAACTACCGCTACGTCGACGAGGAGCTGAGCTACCTCTTCGGCAACTCCCAGTCGCGCGCCGTGATCTACCACGCCTGCTTTGCCGACCGGGTCGACAAGCTCCGATCCGGCCTCGACGTCCTCATCCAGGTCGACGACGGCTCCGGCACGCCGCTGCTGCCCGGGGCCGTCGACTACGAGACGGTGCTCGCTGCCAGCTCCCCGGAGCTGCCGGACGTCGGTCACTCGCCCGACGACCTCTACGTGCTCTACACCGGAGGCACCACCGGCATGCCGAAGGGCGTGCTCTGGCGGCAGCACGACATCTTCATGAACACCATGGGAGGTCGGGTCCCCGGCGTGTGGGAGGCGGTCTCGTCGTACGACGAGGTGCGCGAGCGCGCGGTCTCCGGCGGAGATCTCGCGATGCTGCTCATCCCGCCGTTCATGCACGGCGCTGCGCAGTGGGGCACGTTCGTCATGATGGGCAACGGCGCCAAGGTCGTGCTGCCCGACGACAACACCCACGTCGACCCCGCGGACGTGCTGCGGACGGTGGAGCGCGAGCGGTGCAACACGATCACGGTCGTCGGTGACGCGGTCGCCCGGCCGCTGCTCGCGGAGATCGAGACCGGGAAGTACGACCTCTCGAGCCTCGCCGTGATCAGCAACGGCTCCGCCCCGCTGACACCAGCCATCAAGGAGCGGCTGCTCGAGCAGCTGCCGAACATCTTCGTCAACGACGCAGTGGGCTCCTCGGAGACCGGAGCGCAGGGCAGTCACCTGTCCGCCAAGGGTGCGGTCGCCACCGGGACCTTCACCCCCGGCCCGGGGTCGACGGTGGTGAGCGAGGACCTCACCCGGGTCCTCGAGCCCGGCCAGGACGAGCTCGGCTGGTTCGCCCAGCAGGGCTGGGTGCCGCTGGGCTACCTCGGTGACCCGGAGAAGACGGCCCGGACGTTCCCGGTCATCGAGGGCACCCGGTACGCGGTGCCGGGTGACCGCGCCCGCTTCAACCCCGACGGCTCGATCGAGGTCCTCGGCCGCGACTCGGTGACGATCAACACCGGTGGCGAGAAGGTCTTCGCGGAGGAGGTCGAGTCCGCGATCGCGTCGCACCCCGCGGTGCAGGACGTGACCGTCTGCGGCCGGCCCAGCGAGCGCTGGGGGAGCGAGGTCGTCGCCGTCGTGCAGCTCGCCGGGCAAGCCACGCCGCAGGAGCTCGAGGCGCACGCCGCCCAGCACATCTCCCGCTACAAGCTGCCGAAGGCGTGGGTGTTCGTCGACAAGGTCCAGCGGTCGCCGTCCGGCAAGGCCGACTACCGCTGGGCCAGGCAGGTAGCCGAGCAGGCGGGCTGACCCCGCAGGGGTCAGTGCACGTGGACCGGGGCGGTGTCGTCCCAGGGCTGGCGCGTCACCAGGTCGGCGACCAGCACGTGACCGCGCTCGAGCTCACCCGTGGCGGCGTCGACGATCCGGTACTCCTGCCGCTGCCGGTGGATCGGCTGCGCGTCGATGAGGACGACGCGCACCTCGCCCGGCTCGAACTGGCACCGCCGTTGCAGCGCCTCGATGAGCTGCTCGTTGTGCATGTGCCCGTCGCCGAAGTTCCAGCCGAGCGCGGTGCTGCAGATCCGCTCGCCGTCGAGCAGCAGGTAGTCGTCCTCGTCGCCGTCGGCCATCGCACGGTGGGCGAGGCTGAACATGGCCCGCCCGTGGCTGTTGAACCCGCGGAACGCGTAGCCCATGTAGAGGTACATCTGGGCGTTCTCCGGGCTGCCGTAGAACCGCTCCATCTGCGACTGCGGCATGCTCGCGATGGACACGACGTTCGCCTCGATCTTCGCCGACGCCGACGGCTTCACGCACCAGAGGCCGACGTCCCAGTTGCCGGCGTAGTAGCGCATCCCGGGCAGGAACGAGACCTTGCGCGGCGCCACGTTGCCGAGGACGACGCACACCGCGAGGACGAGGAGGAGCAGCACGGGCAGCGGGGTCGTCATGTCGGTGACGCCCAGGTGCGGGTGGCCGACGAACAGGGCCAGCACGCTGAGCATCATGAAGACGTTCCACTCCAACGGCACCCCCATCGGGATCGCCGACAGGATCCCGAAGTGGAAGAGCAGCATCACGACAGCGGCGACGTGCAGCAGGGTGCCGTGGCCGAAGAGCAGCACCAGGGGCACCAGCCCCTCGATCGCGGTCGAGGTGTGCGCCAGCACCCGTGACGGCAGGCCAGGACGCAGGTCGTCGGGGAAGTCCTCGAAGAACGCACGCTTGATCCACTTGGGCCGCAGCACCGGGTTGTTGCTCATCATCGTCGAGATGACGAACGGGAAGTGCTTGGTCAGCTTGGACGACGCGGCGCCGAGCCAGATCGCGACGCAGACGAGCTTGCAGGCGACGACCACGTCCGCGACGGAGGCGTGGGCGAACAGGAACGCGACCGTGAGCGAGCCGTAGACCTCTCCCCGCGCGGCGAGGAAGACGACCTTGTCGCGCAGCCCCAGGGCGGCGAGCAGGCCGACGACGGCCCACGGCTCCCAGGCGGGCAGCAGGCCTCGGGTGCTCCGGTCGGAGAGCACCGACACGACCAGGACGACGAGCAGCGCGGCGTACAGCAGCGCGTCGAACGGGGTCCTCGTGTCCCCCCGCGTCAGCGGCACACGACGTGACCACGGCGGCAGCCGGATCGTGCCCGGGCGCAGCCAGTACAGGATCGAGCCCATGGGTGGGAAGAAGCGGTTGTTCAGGGGGCCGAACCCGCAGCCGAGGCCGACGACCTCGAACAGCATCGTGAACAGCACGACCTTCTCGTAGACGACCGGCTCGGCGTACCAGTCCCTCACCGCGGTGAACCCGTCGACGCCCGACGTGGAGAGCGCCAGGAGCCACGCCACGAGGACGTAGCCGAGGATCTTCACGACGTAGAAGAGGTGGAGCACCACCGGGGTGCCGAAGCCGACCTCCGCCCAGTGGCGGGCCATCGGCCGGATCTTCTCCGAGCGGGTTCCCTGCACCCACTCCGCGTAGTCGATGACGGGCGCGTCCTGCTTGAGGAAACCCATCTCACTCCCTGGTCGTCGCGGTGGTGACGAGGCAAAGGCATATCAGAGCCGGGCCGGGGACGTGGTGACCGCCGCTCTACAGTGCGGCATGGAACGGACGACCTACCTGGAGCACCTGTCCTCCGACGGTGCGCTGCTGCGCGCGGCCGCCGCGCGCGACCTGTCGGCAGCCGTCCCCTCCTGCCCGGAGTGGTCGGTCCGGGACCTCGTCCGGCACACGGCCCAGGTGTACGAGCACAAGATCGCGTGCATCCGGCTGGGCGGTGCGCGGCCGGACCCGTGGCCGCCCGCGTGGCCGCCGGACGCCGAGACGCTCGACTGGTTCGACGACGCCCATCGCCGGGTCCTGGACGTGCTGCGCACGACCGGCCCGGCCGCCCCCTCGTGGACGTGGCTGCCCGAGGACCAGACAGCCGGCTTCTGGGTGCGCCGGATGGCCCTGGAGACCGCGGTGCACCGGGTCGACGCCGAGCTCGCCGTCGGGTCACCGACGCCGGTCGACCGGGAGCTGGCCGTCGACGGGATCGACGAGCTGCTGCTCCTCATGCTGGCCGGGGACTGGACGGGCGACGAGCAGCCGGACCTCACCGGCACGGTCGCGGTCGTCACCCCCGACCGGCGCTGGACGGTCCGGATGGCCGAGGACCGCGTCGACGTGGACGAGTCCGAGGCGGCGGACGCGACGGTCTCCGCCGAGCCCACGCCGATGCTGCTGTGGCTCTACGGCCGCGCGGGCGACGACGTGGTCACCGTGTCGGGCGACGGCGCGTCCAGGCTGCGGCGGCGGATCGCGCTCGCCACGCAGTAGCCAGGACTCAGCCGAAGCGGGCCGGTCGCTTGTCGAGGAAGGCGCGTACGCCCTCCCGACCGTCCGCGGAACCCGCGGCGACGGTGATGCGCGCCGTCTCCGCGTCGAGCGCCTGCTGGGCGTCGGCGAGGACGCGCTGCCGCAGCAGGTGCTTGGCGCCCACCTGCGCGTCCCTCGAGCCGGCGAGCAGCTGGGCGACCAGCGCCTCCACCGCGGCGTCCAGGGCATCGGGGGCGTGCACCTGGGTCACGACACCGGCGGCCTGCAGGTCCGCTGCCGAGAGCAGCGGGTTGAGCAGGGCCCACTGGAGGGCGCGGTGCAGGCCGACGGTGCGCGCAAGCAGGGTGGTGCCGCCGTCCGGGGTCAGCCCGATCTTCGTGTAGGCCAGCGTGAACCGGGCCGCCTCCGACGCGAGCACCAGGTCGGCCGCCGCCGCGAGCGGGAAGCCCGCGCCCGCGGCCGTGCCCCGGACGACGGACACGACGACCGCGTCGAGCTGGGTCAGTCCGAGGACCCCCTCGTGCAGCACCGAGGCGAGCTCCGAGATCAGGGCGGCCGGGTCCTCGGTCGCGCCGAAGGACGAGATGTCCCCGCCGACGCTGAACGCCTTGCCCTCGTGGTCGAGGACGACGACCGCCACGTCGTCGGCGCGGGCCTGGGCGACGGCGTCGCGCAGCTCACGGGCGAAGGCCAGGTCGATCGGGTTGCCGCGCTCCGGCTGGCAGAAGGTCAGGTAGGCCGCGCGGTCGCGGACGAGGTAGCGAAGGGAGGTCACGGCTGGGAACTCTAGAGTGCGGGCTGTGACCACCTCCGTGCCCGTCATCAGCGCGCTGGCCCTCGAGCCCGAGCCGCACCTCGTCGCCCACGAGTGCACCGCCTGCGGCGCCCGCTTCTTCGGGCGACGCGCCGCGTGCGCGCGCTGCTTCCACGAGGAGTTCCGACCCGCCGACGTCCCCACCGAGGGGGAGGTGATCGCCTTCACGATCGTCGCCTTCGCGATGCCCGGTGTGCAGACGCCCTACGTTGCCGCCACCGTCGACTGCGGCGGGACGCGCGTGCAGGCCAACATCGTCGGCGTCGAGCCGACACCCGACCACGTGCACCTGGGGCAGCAGGTCCGCTTGACGACCTTCCCGCTCGGTGCGGACAGCCACGGCACCGAGGCCGTCGGCTTCGGCTTCACCCCAGTGGAGGCATGACTCATGGCCAGCGGTGACGTCTGGATCCTCGGGATCACGATGACCAAGTTCGGCAAGCGACCGGACAAGGAGACCGACGAGCTCGCCGCCGAGGCAGCCCTCGGCGCCCTCAAGGACGGCGGCGTCACGATGAGGGACATGCAGGTGCTCGCCGCCGGCAACCTCATGGGCGGCGCGATCGGCATCGGCCAGCAGGTCCAGAAGCAGATCGGCCAGACGGGCATCCCCGTCTACAACGTCGCGAACGCCTGCGCCACCGGAGCCACCGCGCTGCGGACGGTCATCATGAGCATCAAGGCCGGCGAGGCCGACATGGGCCTCGCGGTCGGCGTCGAGAAGCTCAGCGGCGCCGGGCTGCTCGGCGGCGGCGCGTCGAGGTACGACAAGGAGACCTGGACGCCCACCGGGACGGACGGCGCGATCATGCCGCTCGACGGTCGGGTCGGCACGGCCGGCATGCCCGGCACCTTCGCCCAGGTCGGGATGGAGTACGGCCACAAGTACGGCGGCGTCTCCTTCGAGCTCTTCGCGCGGATCTCGGAGAAGAACCACCGGCACTCGACGCTGAACCCGCTCGCCGCGTACAGCAAGGCGATGCCGCTCGAGCAGATCATGAACG
Source organism: uncultured Frankiales bacterium (assembly GCA_946479905.1). The sequence continues at coordinate 49,581 of CAMLIA010000002.1, forward strand.
ACGTCATGATCGCCTACCCGAACACCCGGCCGATGTGCTCGGCCAACTGCGACGGCGCGGCTGCCGCAGTCCTGGTCAGCGACGCGAAGCTCCAGACGCTCGACCCCGACCAGCGGCGGCGCGCCGTGAAGATCAGCGCCAGCGTCCTCACGTCGGACCCCTACGAGGAGGGCTGCCAGGTCCTGCCCAACGTCAACACGCTGACCCGGCGCGCGGCGCAGCAGGCCTACGAGCAGGCCGGCGTCTCCCCGACGGACCTCGACCTGGTCGAGCTGCACGACTGCTTCGCGACGGCCGAGCTCGTCCACTACGACAACCTGATGCTCTGCCCCGAGGGTGGTGCGGTCGACTTCTTCGAGAGCGGCGCGCCGCAACGCGAGGGGGCGCTGCCGGTGAACGTCAGTGGCGGCCTGCAGAGCAAGGGCCACCCGATCGCCGCGACCGGCATCGCCAACGTCTGGGAGATCGCCCACCACCTGCGCGGCGAGGCAGGCGACCGCCAGATCGAGGGCGCCAAGGTGGGGCTCGCGCACGTCATCGGCCTGGGCTCCGCCTGCGGGATCCACATCCTCGAGAAGGCCGGCTGACCCTGTCGAGAACGCCGACGCGGCTCCGACCTAGGGGTGCGTGCGGCCGCCAGGGCCCACCGCAGGAGAGGAGAAGGACATGCGGTTCATGCTGCTGCAGGCCTACGGGGGCGTCGAGCTCGAGAACTGCCCCACGATGAACGAGTGGGCGCCGGAGGACGTCAAGGCGCACATCGACTTCCAGCACACGCTGAACGCCGAGCTGCTGGAGCGCGGCGAGCTGGTCGACGCCCAGGGGCTCGCCGGTCCCGACCAGGCCAAGTTCGTCGTCTCCGACGGGACGAACCCGCCGAAGGTGGTCGACGGCCCCTACCCCGAGTCGAAGGAGCTGCTGGCCGGCTACCGGCTGGTCGACGTCGACAGCCTCGACCGGGCCCTGGAGATCGCCGCCCGCTCCAGCGCCGCTCCCGGCCCGGGTGGTGTCCCCATCCGCCAGGCGATCGAGGTGCGTCAGGTCCTGGGCGCCCCCGACCCGGAGGTGTGAGCGCGCCGGACGTCGAGGGCCTGCTGCGCGAGCTCGCGCCGCGGGCCCTCGGCGCGGTCGTGCGGCGCTACGGCGACTTCGCCGACGCCGAGGACGCCGTGCAGGAGGCGCTGCTGGCGGCGGCCCAGCAGTGGCCGTCCGACCTGCCCACGAACCCGCTCGGCTGGCTGGTGGCCGTCGCGTCCCGCCGGATGGTCGACGAGATCCGCAGCAGCGAGGCGCGCCGGCGCCGGGAGGACGCGGTCGCGCTGCTCGAGGCCCCGGCGGAGGCGGCCGGCACCGACGACTCGCTCGTGCTGCTCTTCCTGTGCTGCCACGACGCGCTGTCGCCGACGCTGGCCATCCCGCTGACCCTGCGCGCGGTCGGGGGCCTGACGACCCGCGAGATCGCCGCCGCGTACCTGGTGCCGGAGGCGACGATGGCGCAGCGGATCAGCCGGGCGAAGGCCAAGCTGCGCGGTGAGCGGTTCGCCCTGCCCGCCGACCCGAGCGGCCGGCTGCGGTCGGTGCTGGAGGTCCTCTACCTGCTCTTCAACGAGGGGTACGCCGGCAGCAGCGGCCCCGAGCTGGCGCGGACCGACCTCTCGGGCGAGGCCATCCGGCTCGCGAGGATGCTGCACGCGCAGCTGCCGGACGATGCCGAGGTCGCCGGACTGCTGGCCCTGATGCTGCTCACCGACGCCCGACGACCTGCGCGCACCGATGCCACCGGCGCGCTCGTACCGCTCGCGGAGCAGGACCGGAGCCGGTGGCAGCGGTCGCAGATCAGCGAGGGGATGGTGCTGCTCACCGAAGCGCTGCAGCGCCGGCAGGTGGGGGAGTACCAGCTGCTCGCGTCGATCGCGGGTCTGCACGACCAGGCACCGTCGTACCAGCAGACGCCGTGGCCGGAGATCGCGTCGCTCTACGGACTGCTGGAGCGGATGACGGGCAACCCGGTCGTGACCCTGAACAGGGCCGTCGCGGTGGCGCGGTGCGAGGGCCCGCAGGCCGGCCTGCGGATCCTCGAGGGCCTGGACCTCCAGACCCACCGGCTGCACGCCGTGCGCGCCCACCTGCTCGAGGAGGCCGGCGACGTGCAGGCGGCGGCGGAGGCCTACGCCGCAGCCGCCGCTCGCGCGACGAACGTGCGGGAGCGGGACTACCTGACGCTGCGTGCCGCGGCGGCGCGGCAGCGCTGACGCGTCGTCAGGGCTGCTCGTCGAGCAGCTTCTGGGCCCGCTGAAGCTGCACGATGACCGACCAGGTGACCTCGTCGACCGGCCGGTCGCCGTTCACCTGCAGCAGCTGCTCCCGCTCGCGGTAGTACTCGAGCAGCGGCCAGGTGCTCTCCTCGTAGACGGCGAGGCGGTGCTCGACGACCTCACGGGTGTCGTCCGCCCTGCCGGTGGTCCGGCCGCGCTCGACGATCCGCTCGATGAGCGCGTCGCGCGCGACCTCGAGGTAGACCGCCAGCTGGACGGCCACCCCGAGGCCCTTCGCGACCGTGTAGGCGCGCTCGGCCTGTGCGACCGTGCGCGGGAACCCGTCGAGGACGTAGCCGCCCGCCTCGGCGGCGGTCACGACCGGCTTGCGCAGCATGTCGAGCACCAGGGTGTCGGGGACGAGGTCCCCGCGTGCCATGTACTCCTGTGCGGCCTGACCGATCGCGGTCTGCTTCGCGACGTGGTCGCGAAGCAGGTCGCCGCTCGAGATGTGCGTCAGCCCGAAGTGCTGGGCGATCCGCTCAGCCTGGGTTCCCTTGCCGGCGCCGGGGGCGCCGATCAGCAGCAGTCGCACGGGCGAAGTGTTCCACGCGCCGCTCGACAGCCGGTCCGGTCAGCTCTTCCGGCTCGCCTTCTCGGCGTCCGCCAGGCTCGCCAGGCGCTCGGCGGTCTGCCGCTCGCGGTCGGCGTCGGCCTTGAGCTGCGCCGCGTCCCTCAGCTCGGCCTTCGGCTTCGCGGTCCGGCTCTGCTTGCGCGACTCGATGGACTCGACCCGGTTGTCCAGGGTCGCCTGCTCCTGGCGGAGCTGGGCCTCGGCGCGGTGCTCGACCGCCTCGACGCGGGCCTGAGCCGTCTGGGCCGCCTTCTGCTCCGCGGCGCGGCGCTCGGCCTGCTGCGTCTCGCGCAGCTCCTTGGCCTCGGTCTGCGCGCGCTGCGTGGCGTCGGCGCGCTTGCGCTCGGCCTCCTGCTTGGCGGACTTCAGCGTGACGTTGGCCTGCTCCTTGCGGACCGCGGCCTTCTCCTCGAGCGCGACGGCCTTGGCCAGCACGTCGGAGCGCCGGGCCAGCACGCTGCCGCGCCGGGTCAGGTCTGCGTCACGCAGAGCCCGGCCGACGGTCGAGTCGAGCGTGCCCAGGGCCTTCTCGAAACCGAGGCGCAGCGGGGCGTCCTCCTCGAGGAAGCGCGACACGACGCGGGTCTCGAGGACGGTCAGGGGCAGCCGCAGGGCGGCGTACTCCGCACCGGCGACGGCGCGGGGGATGGTGAGGACGTTCATGTCGATCTCCTGTCAGTGGTTCTGGGAGGCGAGCCGGTCGGCGTCCTCGCGTGCTCTCGCGGCGGCCTGCTCAGCGGCTTCGGCCCGCTCGCGCTCGCGGTCGGCCTGCTCGGCGGCCTGCTGCTCGATGCGCTCGGCCTCGCTGAGCTCGCGTCGGGTCTCCTGAGCGTTCTGCTGGAGCTGGACGCTCGTCTCGGCGTCGATGCGGGCCTTCTCGACGGCCTCCTGCTGCTCGGCGGAGATCTCCGCCTGCAGGACCTGCCGGTCGGCCTCGTCGAGGACCTGCTCCGAGCGTGCGGCGGCGGCAGCAGCCGCAGCGTCACGCTGCTGCTCGGCGAGCTGGTGCTCGCGGCTCAGCTCGGCGGCGGCCTGCTTGGTCTCCGCCTGGGCGACGGCGTCCTTGGCCGCCGCGTCCTTCACGGCGGCGGCTTCGGCCTGCTGCAGCTGGCCCTCCGCCGCGAGGGAGTCGTTTCCGAGAACGGCGCCGGCGACCTCCTTGGCCTTGCCGGTGAGGTTCGCGACCAGGCCGTGCTTGGCCTGGTCCGCTGGCTTGTCGCTCATGGGATCTCCTGTCATCGGGGGTTGCATGACAGGCCTGCCCACAGCAGTGATCGCTACCCGATCGGCCCCGGGTGGGGCAGGTCACAGTCAGCGCAGGAGTGACATCAGGTACTCGCCGTAGCCGGACTTGGCGAGCGGCTTCGCCAGGGCCCGCAGCCCCTCGTCGTCGATGAAGCCCTGCTCCCAGGCGATCTCCTCGATGCAGCCGATCTTGAGCCCTTGCCGCTCCTCGATGACCTGCATGAACTGGCTCGCCTGCATCATGCTCGCGAAGGTCCCGGTGTCGAGCCACGCGGTCCCGCGGCCCATCGTCTCGACCTTGAGCTTGCCCGCCTCCAGGTAGCGCTGGTTGACGGTCGTGATCTCGAGCTCGCCGCGGTCCGACGGCTTGATCTCCGAGGCGATCCGCACCACGTCGTTGTCGTAGAAGTAGAGCCCCACCACGGCGAAGCTGCTCTTCGCCTTCGCGGGCTTCTCCTCGATGGACAGCGCCTTCTGGTTCTCGTCGAACTCGACGACGCCGTACCGCTCCGGGTCGGACACGTGGTAGGCGAACACAGCGGCGCCGTCGACGTCGGTGTACTTCGCGAGCTGGTCGCCGAAGTCCTGGCCGTAGAAGATGTTGTCGCCGAGCACCAGCGCGACCTTGTCGTCGCCGATGAAGTCCCGTCCGATGATGAAGGCCTCGGCGAGGCCGTTCGGGGCCTCCTGGATGGCGTACTCGAAGCGGCAGCCGAGGGAGGAGCCGTCACCCAGCAGCCGCTGGAACGACGGCTGGTCCTCCGGGGTCGTGATGATGAGGATCTCGCGGATGCCGGCCAGCATCAGCGTCGAGACCGGGTAGTAGACCATCGGCTTGTCGTAGACAGGCATGAGCTGCTTCGAGACGCCCTTGGTGATGGGGTACAGCCGTGTGCCCGAACCGCCGGCGAGGACGATGCCCTTGATGATCGACTCCTAGGTCGTGGGGAAGGTCGTGGGGAGGTTGTCGTGAGGACGTGCGCCACCCAGGATGCCAGGGTCGCCCCGTGAGCCGCGCCTCCCACCCCCTGCGCGTAGCTCAGCCGTCGCTGGGCACAGCACGAGCATGTTCTTCTTCTTCTCCAACAGGATGGGCTGCCTGCCCAGTCTGCTGGTGTCCGCCGTCGTCACGCTCGTCCTGCTGTTCGCGACCGGCGTGCTGCGCTGAGCCTCACACCTGCGGGCCACCTCCTGTGCCGACGTCGCCCTGCAGGTTCTCCACCACGATGAGCCGGTGCTCGGTGGCGGCCTCGATCCGGGCGCGCAGGACCACCGCCGCCAGGGTGCGCGCCTCGTCGAGCCCCTCGACCGCGCGCTGGAGCGCCCGGTCCACGACGTCCAGGACCAGATCGCGGTTCTTGCCGGAGTCGCAGAGCCCGATCACGGCCGCGAGCGCCTCTGGCGCGAAGCGGCACCGCTCCTCGTACGGCGCCGAGCGGTCCACGGTCGCGGTCGCCACGGCGCGCTCGACGGCCGCGACGACGACCCGCTCGGTGGCCATGACGTCATCCTGGCAGGCTCAGCAGTCGAAGACCGACCCGACAGGATCACGCGATGCTCACCAGGTGGCCGTGAACGTGACGGTCCCGCCCGGCCGGGTCTGCGCCAGCACCCGCAGGTCCGCGCGCTCGACGACCCCGATCACGGGGTAGCCGCCGGTCACGGGGTGGTCGACGAGGAACACGATCGGCTGACCGCTGGGGGGCACCTGCACGGCGCCCGGCAGCAGGCCCTCGGGTGGCAGCTCTGCCGTCGTACGGCGCACGAGCACAGGACCTTCCAGGCGCACCGCGGTCCGGTCGGAGCTGGCCGCGACCGTCCACGTGGACTGCGCGAGCAGGTCGAGGGTGCCGGCGTGGACGTGGTCCGCTCGTGGTCCCGGGTGCAGCCGGAGCAGCCCGTCGTGCGGGAGCACCTCGGTCGGCCCGGATGCGGAGCCGCAACGGAGGACGTCGCCGACCTGCAGCGGCGCGGGTCCGATGCCGCTGAGGGTGTCGCGCGACCGCGATCCCAGGACAGGGGGTACGTCGACACCGCCGGGGACGGCGACGTACTGCCGCAGCGGCGCAGCCGGCTCCACGCTCAGCAGCTCACCGACCGCGAGCTCGCGGACCGCGACGTCCAGCCCCGTGGCCACAGCGACGCGCAGCTGCGACTGCGCGCGGAGCACCAGACCGCCGTGCAGCACTTCCAGACCGGCCGCGTCTGGCGGGTTGCCGACCGCCGCGTTGGCGAGCGCGAGCCCCAGCGGGTCCGCGGCGCCGCTGACGCCGACGCCGAGGTGCGCGAGACCGGGTCGGCCGCCGTCCTCGACCAGCACGAGCGGCCCGGTCTGCTCGACGCGCAGCACTCAGACCGCCCGGAAGCGCACGCGGTCGCCGAGCCGCAGCAGGGCGGGCGGCTCGCGGTCCAGGTCCCAGAGCGTCGCATCGGTCGTGCCGAGCAGGTTCCAGCCGCCGGGTCCGCGACGCGGGTAGACGCCGGTCCACGGACCGCCGATCGCCACCGAGCCGGCGGGCACAGCGGGTCGCGGGTCGGAGCGCCGGGGAGTCGCGAGGGCGGCCGAAAGCCCTTGCAGGTAGGCGAACCCGGGAGCGAAGCCGGTCAGGGCGACCGTGCACACCGCGCCCGTGTGGAGGTCGACGACCTCGTCGACCGACAGCTCGTGCCGTGACGCGACCGCCGCGAGGTCCGCCCCGTCGTAGCGGACGTCGAGGACGTGCTCCCGAGGTGTCACGGTGCGTGGCTGCGCGGTGAGTGCGGCGAGCACCCGCTCGGCCGCCCGCCGCGCCGGCGGGTCGACGCACTCGACGAGGAGCGAACGGGCACCGGGGACGGTCTGCACCACGCCCGCCACCGGGTGCACGAGCAGGTCCAGGTGCAGGTCGACCGCGTCGCCCTCACCGGGGCACTCGAGCAGGAAGGCTTCCGGGCCGTAGGGGCGGACGCTCCTCACGTGAAGGCAGCCACCGTGACGCCGGCATCCTCGAGCGCGACCCGCACCCGGCGGGCGAGCGCGGCCGCCCCGGGGGTGTCGCCGTGCACGCACAGCGACCGGGCAGGCACCTCGATCACCGCCCCGGTGACGGTGACGACGGTGCCCTCCGTGGCGAGCCGCACCGCTCGTTCGCAGACCTCCCCGATGTCGGACAGCACCGACCCGGGCTCGCTGCGCGACACGAGGCTCCCGTCGTCGAGGTAGCCGCGGTCGACGAACGCCTCACCGACGGCCAGCGACCTCAGGGACGCGAAGAACGGCGAGCCCACGGCGGCGAGCACGGGCACTCCCAGGACGTCGGCGGCGTCCGCGACCGCCTTGCCCTGCGCCGGGTGCGAGCTGCAGGCGTGGTACAGCGCGCCGTGCGGCTTCACATAGGACACGGGCAGGTCGAGCCCCGCCGCGAGCCCCTGCAGCCCACCTGCCTGGTACAGCACGTCGGCGACCAGGTCGTCGTAGGAGACGTCCATGAACCGGCGGCCGAAGCCGGCCAGGTCGCTGTACGACACCTGCGCCCCGACCGCGACGCCGCGCGCCGCCGCAGTCGCCAGCACGGTCCGGAGCCGGGCGGGGTCGCCGGCGTGGAAGCCGCACGCGACGTTCGCGCTCGTCACGACCTCGAGCAGCGCCGCGTCGTCGGTGAGCTCCCACCGACCGAAGCCCTCGCCGAGGTCGGCGTTGAGGTCCACGGTGGCCATGGGTCGCATCGTGCCAGAGACGGGTGCGCCAGACTCGTGCCGTGCTCTGCCCTCCCTACGAACGCGGCCACCTCACGGCCGGCATCGTCCACATCGGTGTCGGTGGCTTCCACCGGGCCCACCAGGCGAGGTACGTCGACGAGCTGCTGCTCCAGGGCAAGGCGCGCGACTGGGCGATCCTCGGCGTCGGCGTGCTCCCAGGTGACGCGCGGATGCGGGACGCGCTGCTGGAGCACGACGGCCTCTACACGCTCGTCGTCAAGCACCCGGACGGGACGCACGAGCGGCGCATCATCGGGTCGATCCTCGGCATGCTGCTGGCACCCGACGACGTCGACGCCGTCATCGAGCAGCTGGCCGCGCCCAGCACCCGCATCGTCTCGCTGACGGTCACGGAGGGCGGTTACGCCGGCCGGCAGGAGTGGATGGGGCTGGTCACGGAGTCGCTCGCGCGCAGGAGGGCGCGGGGCATCCCGCCGTACACCGTAATGTCCTGCGACAACGTGCCCGGCAACGGGCGCGTCGCGCAGCGGGCGCTGCTGGCGTTCAGCGGCGACGAGGACCTGCTCGCCGGCGTCGCGTTCCCGAGCAGCATGGTGGACCGGATCACGCCGGTCACCACGCCGGCGGACCGGGAGCTCGCGGAGGACGACTGGCCGGTCGTGTGCGAGCCCTGGTCGCAGTGGGTGCTCGAGGACGACTTCGGCCTCGGGCGTCCCGCGTTCGAGGACGTCGGTGTCCAGCTCGTCGAGGACGTCGAGCCCTACGAGCTGATGAAGCTGCGGCTGCTCAACGGCAGCCACCAGGCGATGGCCTACGCGGGGCACCTCGCGGGCCACGTCTACGTGCACGAGGCGTGCGCCGACCCGCGGATCGTCCAGCTGCTCAAGGGGTTCATGGACGAGGTGACCCCGACGCTGCGGCCGGTGCCCGGGATCGACCTGGACAGCTACCGGGCGTCGCTGCTGGAGCGGTTCGCCAACCCTGCGGTCCGGGACACGCTGCTCCGGCTGTGCGCCGAGACCACCGCCCGCATCCCACCCTGGCTCGGGCCGGTGATCCAGGAGCAGCTCGACGCGGGGCGACCCGTGGAGCACCTCGCGCAGGTGGTGGCGTCGTGGCACCGCTACGCCCAGACGTGCGAGGTCGTCGACCAGCAGCGGGACCGGGTCCTCGCCGCGGTCGCCCAGGACCGGCTGCTCGAGGAGTTCCTGCCGGAGGTCGCGGACGGCGCGTTCCGGGAGGCCTACGAGCGCGCGCGGCTGCAGCTCGCCGACGGGAGCTGACGGGTCAGCGCAGTCCTGCGAACAGGTCGGTCTCGACCTCGCCACCGGTCCACGGCGGGCTCACGCGGACGAAGGCCTCCTCGCCGAAGACCTCGGTGAAGACCTCCATCGGGAAGTGCAGGAAGAAGATGTTCCCGGCCTGGCTGACGTGCGCCTTGAGCGCGTCCATCTTCTGCTGGGCCTGCGCCTTGCACTCGATGACGGCAGCGACCTCCTCGTCAGGGACGCCGAAGGAGCCCTCGTCCAGCGGCGGCGGCTCCATCCCGGCCTTCTCCATCAGCTCGCGGAAGGCGGCCAGGCCGCTGCGCCGGAACGTGGGGAAGTAGACCTTCGCGGTCGAGGCGGTGGCCTCGAGCGCAGCCATCGTGATGCGGTGGGCCTGGATGTGGTCGGGGTGCCCGTAGAAGCCGAAGTCGTCGTAGGTGACGACCACGTCCGGCTGGTACTTCTCCATCAGCGCGATGAGCGGCTTCGCGGCCTCCTCCACGGGGGTCGACCAAAACGAGCCGGGCGCGTCGTTCTGCGGCCAGCCCTCCATGCCGGAGTCGTGGAAGCCCAGCATCTCGAGGTGGGTGACCCCGAGCACCCGGCAGCTGTCCTCGAGCTCCCGGGTGCGCAGCGCCACCACCGCTTCGGTGTCGTGGTCGTCACCGTGCCCGGTCTCGCCCGCCTGCACATCGGGGGTGTCGCCGAGCTCCCCGTTGGTGCAGGTGACGAGCACGGTGCGGACGCCCTCGGCCGAGTACTTGGCGAGGATGCCGCCCGTCGTCGACGCCTCGTCGTCAGGATGCGCGTGCACGGCCATCAGGGTGAGCATGGCCAGCAGGTTAGACGCCGGCAGCAGCGTTCGCGTCGGTCAGCGTCTGGGTGGCCTCGAGGTACTCGTTGACCCAGCGCTGGATCACCGCGGACGTCTTCTCGACCTTCTTGAACTGGCCGACGACCTGACCGACCGGGTTGAAGGCGACGTCGACGGTCTCGTCGGGGTAGCGGGACGTGGCGGCGACGGCCATCCCGGAGACCATGTACTGCAACGGCATGCCGAGCGGCTCGGGGTTGCCGGGGGTCTCCCACGCGACCGTCCAGTCGTTCTTCAGCATGCGGGCCGGCTTGCCGGTGAAGGAGCGGCTGCGCACCGTGTCCCGACTGGTGGCCTTGATGTAGGCCTCCTGCTGCTTGGAGGTGTTCTCCGACTCCTCGACCATGAGCCACTGCGAGCCGGTCCACGCGCCCTGGCAGCCCAGGGCGAGCGCCGCGGCGATCTGCTGGCCGCTGCCGATGCCACCTGCGCCGAGCACCGGGATCGGGGCGACCTCCTTGACCACCTCGGGCCACAGCACGATCGAGCCCACCTCGCCGCAGTGGCCGCCGGCCTCGCCGCCCTGGGCGATGATGATGTCGACCCCGGCGGCGGCGTGCTTCCTCGCCTGGTGGGCCGAGCCGCAGAGGGCGGCGACCTTGCGGCCGGCCCCGTGGATCAGCTCGATCATGTCGGCGGGCGGGGTGCCGAGCGCGTTCGCGATCAGCGTCATCTTCGGGTGCTTCAGCGCGATCTCGACCTGAGGCGCCGCCGTGGCCTCGGTCCAGCCGAGCAGCTTCAGCGCGTCACCGTCGGACTGCTCGACCGGCACGCCGTGGTCGGCGAGCAGCTTCTTCGCGAAGTCGAGGTGGCCCTGGGGGACCATCGACTGGAGCATCTTCGTGAGCTCCTCGGTGGACATGTTCGCGTCCATGCCCTCGTACTTGTTCGGGATGACGATGTCCACGCCGTAGGTGTGGTCGCCGATGTGCTCGTCGATCCACTTCAGCTCGATCTCGAGCTGCTCGGGCGTGAAGCCGACCGCCCCCAGGACGCCGAACCCACCCGCCTTGCTCACAGCGACCACCACGTCGCGGCAGTGCGTGAAGGCGAAGATCGGGAACTCGATGCCGAGCTCGTCGCAGAGGGCGGTGCGCATGGTTCTCTCCTCAGAAGGTGGCTAGAACACGTTCTACCGCGGTTGCGGCCGTACGAGCAAGGCGGACGACGTCCCTTGCCCCAGTGCGGGCCCCCGGGGGCCGACGACGGGCATACACTCGCGCCGCCTGAGAGGAGCGCGACGTGAGGGTCGCCACGCCGCACGACGCCGTCAAGGTCGGGCTGGTGCAGATCAACACGGCCGTCGACTCCTCGCTCTACCTGCCGTACTCCGTGGCCCTGCTCCAGGCCTACCTCAACGAGCACGCAGAGCGACCGGAGCGCTACAGCTTCGGGCTCCCGATCATCCGGCGGCTGACGCCGAGCGCTGGGGCCCAGGCCCTCGGGGACGCGGACATCGTGGGCTTCAGCACCTACGTGTGGAACGCGAACCGCAGCCTCGCGATCGCACGTGAGCTCAAGGCGGCACGTCCGGACACGCTCGTCGTCTTCGGCGGGCCGCACGTGCCGGACGACGCCGAGGAGTTCCTGCGCGCACACGCCTTCATCGACGTCGCCTGTCACGGTGAGGGCGAGCAGGCGTTCCTCGAGATCGCCGAGGCCTACCCCGACCGGGAGTGGTCGGGCGTCGCGGGCGTGAGCTACCTCGACGCCTCCGGCCGGTTCGTCACCGTGCCGAAGCGGCCGCGGATCAAGGACCTCGAGCAGGTTCCCTCTCCCTTCCTCACGGGCGTGTTCACGCCGTTGATGGCCTCGCTCCCGGGCACGGCGTGGCGCACGGTCTGGGAGACGAACCGCGGGTGCCCGTTCAAGTGCACGTTCTGCGACTGGGGGTCGGCGACCGCAGCCCAGGTCAACCGCTTCGAGCTCGACCGCATCGAGGCCGAGGCCGAGTGGCTCGCCGCCAACCGGATCGACTACGTCTTCATCGGCGACGCGAACTTCGGGATCCTGACGCGCGACGTCGAGATCGCCGAGATGATCGTCGCGGCCGCGAAGCGGCACGGACACCCGAAGCGGATCCTCGTGCAGCAGACGAAGAACGCGACCGAACGGGCCTACCTGACGATGAAGACGATCGCGGACGCCGGGCTGGCCGCCGAGATGAACATCTCCATCCAGACGACCACGCCAGAGGTGCTCGAGGCGATCAAGCGCGAGAACATCTCGCTGGAGACGTACGACGAGCTCCAGCGGCGGTTCGTGCACGACGGCATACCGACGTTCGTCGACATGATCGTCGGCCTCCCTGCCGAGACGCCGCAGTCGTTCAAGGAGAGCGTCTCGCGCGTCGTCGAGGGTGGGCAGCACCACCGCGTGCAGTTCCACAACCTGACCGTCCTGCCGAACGCCGAGATGGGCGACCCGGCGTACCAGCGCCGGTACGGGCTGAAGACGATCACCAGCAGGATCGTGAACAACCACGGCCCCGCGGACCCGGCTCCCGACGGGATCTACGAGACCCAGGAGCTCGTGATCGCAGCCTCCTCCTACAGCGAGGCCGGCTGGCGGGACATGCGCTCCTTCGCGTGGTTGACGCTGCTCTACCACCTGCACCGGGTGCTCCAGATGCCGGTCCTGGTCACCTGGAAGCTGTCGGGGCTGCCGCTCTGGCGCGTGATCGACGCCCTGGTCGTCGCCGACGCAGACCGGTGCCCGACCCTCGCGGAGATGCGCTCGTTCTGCCTCGACTTCGCGGACGGCATGCAGCGGGGCGGAGACGAGTACGTGCACTCGGCGGACTGGCTCGACCAGTACTGGACCGTCGACGAGTTCCTGCTGATCCGGCTGTGCCTCGAGGACCGGCTGTCGGACCTGTACGCCGAGGCCCGTGACACGCTGGCGCCCCTGCTGCCGGCGGCCACCGAGGGGTGGGACCCGGTGGTCGCGCTCGACGACGCGATCCGCCTCAACGAGGCGAGGATGCGGCATCCGCGGGCCGACGGCCGCGTGCTCGTCGACTGCGACCATGACGTGCACGGGTTCTGCGAAGCCGTCCTGCGAGGCGAGGAGGCCGAGCTGCGACGCAGCCCGATCCGCTACGAGATCGAGCACCGCCCGGCGGCCGATCTCGACACCTGGCTGCTCGACATCGTCCGCGACCGTGCAGAGGACAAGCTCGCGGCGGTGGCTCCTGCCCCATGAGCGCCCTGGCAACGGCTGCGACGGGCCGGGACACCGCGCTACCCTCGTGCCGTGCCCAAGTACATGATCGTGCGCAGCTTCGAGTGCCTCGAGGAAGAGCTGCCCAGCATCGGCCGCCGCTCGCGCGAGCTCATCGAGCAGCAGTTCGCGGAGATCGTGTGGGAGCACAGCCACGTCGTCGTCGACGACGAGGGAAACGTCCGCACGTTCTGCGTCTACCAGGCTCCTGACGAGAAGGCGCTGCTCGCGCACTCGAAGCTGCTCGGGATGCACAGCATCGAGTCGATCGACGAGATCTCCGGCGACGTCACGCCGGCGGACTTCCCGCCCGTCTGACGTCCGGCGCGTGCAGCGACGCCGCTGCCGCGAGCCCGAGCTGACGCCGGACCGCACGACGGCGGTCGGTGTCCTCTGCCGGGATCAGGCCGAGCGCCTCGCGGTAGAGGAACACCGCGTGCTGCTTGGCCCAGCCGCGGTCGGCCACCTCGGCTGCCCGCAGCAGGTGCTCCACGGCGCGCTCGTGGTCGCCGGCGGCCAGCCAGTGCCGTGCCAGCGCGCCGATCGCCTCGCTGGAGTCGCCTGACGTGCGTTCGAAGAACTCCGCCACCACCGTGTGCCGGCGCACGCGCTCGGCTCGCGACAGCATGTCGTAGCCGACCTCGCGGATCAGCGCGTGGGTGAACCCGAACTGGTGCTTGCCCTCGAAGATGGAGCTCGTCTCGCGGTGGATGAGGTCGCGACGCTCGAGCTGGTCGAGCAACCGCGGCAGATCGTCAGCGCCTTCGTCCAGCGCCTGCAGGGCATCGAGCCAGAACACCCGACCCACGACAGCGGCGTTCAGCAGCAGCGCGCGCTCGGCCGGCGGTAGCGCGTCGAGGCGGGCGGCCACGATCTCGCGGATGTTCGTCGGCAGCCGCCCGGGCGCGAGCTCGCCGATGCTCGCCGTGAGCTGCGAGATGAACAACGGGTTGCCCTCGGCGGTCTGGAGCACCGCCTCGGCCCGCTGGTCGTCGCCGATGCGGCGGCGGACCAGCTCCCTCGCGTCCGCCTCACCCAGCGGACCGAGGGTCATGCCCAGGAACTCCGGAGCGCCGGCGCCCCAGTCCGGGCGCGCGTCGAACAGCTGGGGACGGGCCAGCGTCACGATGCAGACCGGCACGTCGCGCATCAGGCAGGCGAGCTCGAGGACGAGGTCGAGCAGGCTCGCATCGGCCCAGTGGGCATCCTCGAACACGAGGATCGTCGGGCGCTCCCGGGCCGCGCCCTCGAGGAAGTCCCTGACCGAGTGGAACAGCGTGTCCCGGTCGAGGGCCACTCGTCCCGAGCTCTGGCCGACGATGGCGGCGAGGTCGTCGGCCATGGCGTCGGTGTCCGCCTCGCGTCTGCTGAGCAGCCGCGCCGTGCAGGCACGCAGCTTGCTCGCGGCGATGCCTGCGGCGTCGCTCTCGAAGACGTCCGCGAGCGTCATGAGCTGGCTGGCCAGGGCGCCGTACGACCCGCTCTCCCGGTACGGCAGCGACCGGCCGTGCACCACGCGCGCGCCGGACTCGCCGGCCACCTGTGCGAAGCAGGCGGCGAGCGCCGACTTGCCGACACCGGCCGGCCCGATCACCGAGACGAGCGTCGGCAGCCGGCTGGCGATCGCCCGGTCCCACAGCGCCCGGAGGATCGCCAGCTCGAAGCCGCGTCCGACGATCCCCGCAGTGTCGACCGGCCCGAGGTGGGCATCGGCGGCCGCGACGGCGATCCAGGCAGGCACCGGTCGTTCCTTGCCCTTCGCGACGACCGGTTCGCTCGGCTCGTACCGGATGACGTCGCGCGTCGCGAGGTAGGTCTCGGAGCCGACGATGACGCCGTCGATCGGCGCGGCGGACTGCAGGCGCGCAGCGGTGTTCACCACGTCGCCCGCGACCAGCGACTCCCCGAGCGCGGCGCGAGCGCCGAGGGAGACGACCGCCTCCCCGGTGTTCACGGCGACGCGCAGCTGCAGTCCGCCCTCGCCGATCTCGCCGGCGATGTCGCGGACCGCGAGCGCCGCGCGCACGGCGCGCTCCGCGTCGTCCCCATGGGCGAGCGGGGCACCGAAGACGCCCATCACCGCGTCGCCGATGAACTTCTCGACGGTGCCACCGAACGACTCGATCTCGCGGCGGACGCGCTCGTGGTACGGCGCGAGCAGCGCGCGCACGTCCTCGGGATCGAGCTGCTCCGCGTGCCCGGTGAAGCCGACGAGGTCCACGAAGATGATCGAGACGATCCGGCGCTCGTCGAACGCGCGAGCGGCGTCGGTGATCGGTGCTCCGCAGCTGAGGCAGAACCGCGCCGCCGGCGGGTTCTCCTGCCCGCACTTGGGGCAGCTGCGCATGCGTTCCCCCTGGGCCGCTCGCGATCTCTGTGGCGGCCCACCCTATCCCTCCGCGCGTCGTACGGTTCCCTCCGTGACGGCTGGCAACCAGTACGGCGTGGTCTTCTGCGGTGGCGGACCAGCCGCGACCGGTGTCCTCGTCTGCGCGGCCGCCGACAGCCGGCTCGACGACCTGCTGTCGCGGGGCGTGTGCCTCATCGAGCAGGGCGCCGTCATCGGCCCGGGCGCGCTCGGGCATCACCCGATCTCGGCCAACACCCGCGGCGACAGCTTCCTGCGCAGTCTCGAGACGGTGCAGCCGCGCGCGGTGTTCGCGTCCGCCCGGTCCGACGCCTCGACGCAGGCGGTGGCCCGGATGCGGCACCTCTTCCCACGCCTGACGCTGGTCGGGAAGTACCTCGAGTGCCTCGGCGGAGCCGTGCAGGCAGCCGTCGAGTCGGCTCCGGGCTGTGCGGTGGTGCCCCGGCACGCGGTTCGCGACGTCTCGCTGCTGCCCGGCGGTGGCGTTGCCGTCGCGTCGGTTCCCACCGCGGGTGGGCCTCCCGTCACCGTCACCGCGGACCACGCGGTCATCGCGATGGGTGGCACGCCTCGTGGGCGGCTCGCGGACCTGACGCTGCTGCCCGGGCTCGACCTCTCGGCCTACGGGGAGAAGCTGTGCCACACGGCGGCCCTGCTCGACGACCGGATCGGGCTGCCGGCGCGGCTGCGGCACGCGATCGCCGACACCGGCGAGGTCGTGGTCGTCGGCGGCTCGCACAGCGCGTGGTCGGCGGCCTGGATGCTGGTCCGCGACCCGGGCCTGCGCGGCGCGGGCGGTCGACCGCCGAAGGTGACCGTGCTGCACCGCAGCCCGCTGCGCTTCTTCTTCTGGAGCGCGGTCCAGGCACGTGCGGCCGGCTACGACTTCGACGAGACGCTGGACGTCTGTCCGCGGACCGGCATGGTCAACCGGCACTCAGGGCTGCGCGCGGATGCCCGTGCACTGGCCTGGGCCGCGACGCACCAGGGCCGGCGCCCCGGGCCGGTGCGCGCCGTGGCGCTCGTGGACGAGCCTCGGGCTCGTGCCGCCGCTGAGACGGCGCTCGACACCGCCGGTGCCGTCCTCGCCGGCGTCGGCTACCAGCCGAACGTCCCCACGCTCCGCCGGCCGGACGGCCGTCCGCTGCGGCTGGCGACCGACCTGACGGGGCTGCAGGTGACGGAGCGGGCCCAGCTCGTCAGCGTCGAGGGCGCGGTGGTGCCCGAGCTGCTGGCCTTCGGGCTCGGTGCCGGTCTGCCCGCGTCAGGGGCGCTGGCCGGCGAGCCGTGGTACTCCGGTCGGCTCGACTCCGTCCGCCTGTACCAGGCGGAGGTGGGCCGCATCGTGCTCGACGCGCTGCTCGGCGGTGCTCACTCGTAGACCACGGGTGGCGAGTCCGGATCGGCCATGGCGGCGTAGAGCCGACGGGCCAGCAGCCGCACCATGCCCTCGGCGATGTCCGCCTGGTTGCGCAGCAGCGTGAGGAAGTCGTCAGAGCGGATCACGAGGACCTCGGTGTCGCCGTTGGCGCGCAGCGACGCGGTCCGGCGCAGGCTCGTGATCGCGGCGAGCTCGCCGATGGGCTCACCGGCCACGCAGGTGCGCAGGCGACGCTGGTCGCTGCCCTGGAGCACGTCGAGGGATCCGCTCCGGATGAGGTAGAGCTCATCGCCCACGTCCCCCTCGTGGAAGAGGAACTCGCCGTCGCGAACGGTCCGCTCGACCGCCGTCCTGGCGACCTCGTGCAGCTGGTCCTCGTCGAGCGCGTCGAACACCGAGACGGAGCGCAGGTGCTCCATGCGCTCGCGGATCCGGCCCTCGGGAAGCGCGAGGAGGTTGGCGAAGAGCCGGAACGCACCGGGCACGCCGTCGGCGAGCTGTCGGAAGAGCGAGTAGCCGCAGTACGTGTATGTGCCGCGCCCGTACCGCGCGACGAGCAGCCCGCCCAGCTTCGCGGGTTCGCCGGGGTCGGAACACGACAGGAGCGGTTCGTAGGCCGGGTCCCACTCGCCGAAGAAGTACAGGCCGCGGTCGCGCACCCAGCCGGCGAAGTCCTC
>CAMLIA010000003.1 GCA_946479905.1 uncultured Frankiales bacterium
CACGCACTCGCGTCCCTCGACCCGTCCGACCCCGGTGATCACGCCGGCGCCCGGGGCGTCGCCGTCGTACATGCCGTGGGCAGCGAGCGGCGACAGCTCCAGGAACGCTGATCCCCTGTCCAGCAAGGCGTCGACGCGGTCGCGGGGCAGCAGCTTGCCGCGGGACACGTGCTTGTCTCGGGCGCTCGCCGAGCCGCCCAGGGCGGTCTGCGCGAGCAGCGCCCGCAGGTCGGCGCTCAGGCCGGCGTGGTGCTCGGTGTTGCGCGCGAACGCATCGGTGCCGGGCGCAGCCTTGGTGCCGAGGACGGGGGCGTCCACTACGGGTCTCCTGTTGTTAGGGAGCTCTAACCTGGGATAGGTTAGAGGTCTCTAACACGAAGGGCAAGTGACGATGAGCACCCCCCGCCAGGAGCAGCTCCTGCGCGAGGCTGCCCGGATGTTCGCCGAGTACGGCTACCACGGCGTCTCCACCGAGGACCTGGGGGCGGCCGTCGGCATCAGCGGGCCTGCCGTCTACCGGCACTTCGCCTCCAAGGACGCGCTGCTCGCGGACCTGCTGATCGGCATCTCCGAGGAGCTGCTGCAGAACGGGCGCGTGGAGGTGGCCGCCGCGAAGGGACCGGCGGACGCGCTGGAGCGGCTGGTCGACAAGCACCTCGAGTTCTCGCTCACCGAGCCCGACCTCATCAGGGTGCAGGACCGCGACCTGGCCTCGCTCTCCCCGGCCGACAGCCGGCAGGTGCGGCGGCTGCAGCGGGCCTACGTCGAGCTGTGGGTCGACCAGCTGGTGCCGCCGCTGGACCGCGACCAGGCCCGGGCCCGCGCGCACGCGGTCTTCGGCCTGCTCAACAGCACACCGCACCTCACCGCCGCCGACACCCACGCCGGGATGCTGAGGACGATGGCGCTCGCCGCCCTCCGAGCCTGACGAGGCGGATCAGGTCCCCACCCGGAAGCTGCTCTGCACGCGGTCGAACACCGGCTGCGACTCCTGCCAGCTGCTCTCCCGGCTCTGGACGTACACCGCGTAGCCCCGGCCGTCGACGACCTGCCCTCGGTCCAGAGCGTGCAGGACCGCGCCGCCGTCCTCGTACCGGAACTCCCAGTCCGCCGCGTCCGAGGAGCCCTCGACCTCGACCTTCTCCAGTCTCAACCGCTCGTAGGAGGCGTGGCTCTTGCGGAACGACCGCTCCTGGTCGCGCCACGCGCCGACCGCGGACGGACCCGCGGGGTCGCGCATGGCGACCAGCACGTAGCGGCCGCCGGCGGGGTCGGTGAAGCGGGTGCCGCCGGCAGCGGTGCTGCGCTGCCAGCCGGCCGGCACGGCAACGCTCCACCCCGCGGCGCTGTCGCTGGCCGTCGTCCAGCCGGCGGGCACCGCGCCACCTGTCGGCGACGCCGTGGACGCGGAGGGGGACACAGAGGGGGACACGGAGGGCCGCGCCGAGGCGGTGGGCCGGGTGGCCTGCGGCGTCGTGCCTCCGTCGTGCTGGGCCAGCAGCAGTCCCGCGCCGGCGGCGAGCACGACGACGGCCGCCGCCGCCACCGGCAGCACCGGGACGCGTCGCCGCGCGGTGCGCTCCGTGCGCGCCGGGGGACGGGCCACGGGCACCGGCTCCACCGGAGCAGGCACCGGAGCAGGCACCGCAGCCGTGCGCGCGTCCAGCACGGTCGTCCGGTCGAAGTGCTCGGGCAGCGGCACCGTCGCCTGGGGCGAGGCAGCAGGGACCGGCGGTGCGGAGCGACGGGCGCCGCTCGACAGGACCGCACGGACCTGGGACGAGGACGGTCGCGACGCAGGGTCCCTGGCCATCATCGCCGTCAGCAGGTCACTGAGCTCGGGGCTGCAGCGCCCGCAGCGGGGCGGGTCGGTGGTGGAGACCGCCGACAGCACGGCGTAGGCGGTCGGGCCCTCGTACGGCGGCCGGCCCTCCAGGGCGGTCCACAGCGTCGCCCCGAGGGCCCAGTAGTCCGCCGCGGCGGTCGGCCGCTCGCCTGCCAGGCGCTCGGGGGCGACGTAGGAGGGGGAGCCGAGCACGACCCCGGTCGTGGCGGCGTCGGTCCCGTCCCCCTCCATGGTCGCGATCCCGAAGTCCGTCAGCGCCACCCGGCCGTCCTCGGCCAGCAGCACGTTGCTCGGCTTCACGTCCCGGTGGAGCACGCCGGCGGCGTGGGCGGTCTCGAGCGCGTCGAGCAGCGCCAGCCCGACCCGGGCGACCTCCGCCTCCGGCAGCCCGCCACGTTCGGTGATCAGGTGGCTCAGCGTCGGCCCGCGCACGAGCTCCATGACGATCCACGGCCGGCCGTCCTGCTCGACGATGTCGTGCACCCGGACGGCAGCGTGGGTGTCCACCGCGGCCACGGCCCGGGCCTCGAGCAGGGTCCGGCCGGCGAGCCGGTCGCGGTCGGCAGCGGGCAGGGCATCCGGGAACCGGACCTCCTTGACGGCCACCGAGCGCCGCAGCAGCTCGTCGTAGGCCTCCCAGACGACACCCATGCCGCCGCGGCCGAGCTCGGCGACCAGCCGGTAGCGGCCGGCGACGAGGGCAGAGGAGGTGGTCATCGCAAGGACGTGTACCCGCCCGGCCCGGGAGGACCCCTCCCTGGGCTGGGAAGGTTGGAGGGCACCCGCGCGTTGCAGGAAGTTGCACGAGCAACTACCCGAGGAGTCTCCATGCCTGCCGTCACCGCCGACACGATCGCCCTGCCGCGCATCCCCCGCGCGGGACTGGGTGACACCGAGCGCCCCGTGAAGCAGGTGACCACCGCACCGCAGGGCTACGAGGGCGAGGGCTTCCCGGTCCGCCGGGCCTTCGCGGGCGTCGACGTCCGCGACCTCGACCCGTTCATCATGATGGACCAGATGGGCGAGGTGGAGTACGCCCCGGGCGAGCCGAAGGGCACCCCGTGGCACCCGCACCGCGGCTTCGAGACCGTCACCTACATCATCGACGGCGCCTTCCAGCACCAGGACAGCCACGGCGGCGGCGGCTTCATCACCGACGGCGCCACCCAGTGGATGACCGCGGGCGGCGGCATCCTGCACATCGAGACCCCGCCCGCGGAGCTCGTCGAGAGCGGCGGCACCTTCCACGGCGTGCAGCTGTGGGTCAACCTGCCGCGCAAGGACAAGATGATCGCGCCGGCCTACCAGAACCTCGAGGGCGACGACGTCCTGCTGCTCGCCAGCGACGACGGCGGCGCCCTGGTCCGCGTGATCGCCGGTGACGTGGCGGGCCACCGGGGACCCGGCAGCACGCACACGCCGATCGCCTTCGCCCACGCGACGATCGCGCCGGGCGCTCAGCTCAGCATCCCGTGGGACCCGAGCTTCAACGCGCTCGTCTACGTCCTCGCCGGGCACGGCCGCGCGGGCACCGAGGGCCGGCCGGTGCACACCGGCCAGACGGTGGTCTTCGGCAGGGGCGACCACCTGACCGTCACCGCCGACGACACCCAGGAGAGCCGGTACGGCGCGCTCGAGGTCCTGGTCCTCGGCGGCCAGCCGATCAGGGAGCCCGTCGCGCAGTACGGCCCGTTCGTCATGAGCACCCGCGAGGAGCTGGTGCAGGCGGTCGAGGACTTCCAGTCCGGCCGGTTCGGGCAGATCCCCGCGAACGCGCTGATGCCGCACGTGGTCCGTTGAGGCTCGTCCACCCGGAGGTCCGCGACGTCACCGCCGAGGACCTCCTCGACCTCTACGACGAACCCGGCCCGCACCTGCGGGCCGGGTTCATCGCGTCCGTCGACGGCGTGGTCGCGATCGACGGCCGGTCCGGTGGGCTCGGCAGCCCCGCCGACAAGGCGTCGTTCCGCGCGCTCCGCACGGTCTGCGACGCGATCGTCGTCGGCGCGGGCACGGTCAGGGACGAGGACTACGGCCCGGTGGTGTACGCGGAGGGCGCGGCCGCCTGGCGCGCCGCGCACGGCCGCGCCGCGCAGCCGCCGATCGTCGTCGTCAGCCGGCGCGGTCAGCTGGACCCGGCGGCGCGCGTGCTGCAGGGGCCCGTGATCCTGGCGGTCCCCGACGGCGTCGCCACCCCCGAGGGCGTCGACGTCATCCGCACCACGGACCCCTCCGAGCTGCGGCGCGCGCTGCACGAGCGCGGCCTGGCGCGGCTGCTGTGCGAGGGCGGTCCGGCGCTGCTGACCTCGCTGCTCGAGGCGGGTGCGGTCGACGAGCTGTTCCTCACCACTGCCCCCAGGGCGGTCGGCGAAGGGGCGCGGCTGCTCACCGCACCCGCACCGACCGGACTGGAGCTGCGGTCCCTCATCGTCGACGACCCCGGCGTCCTGCTCACCCGCTGGGCCGTCGTACGGTCGCAGGCATGAGCGAGAGCCCCTTCCCCGACCTGCCCCCCGAGCACTTCGACCAGCTGGTCGGGCTCGAGTACACCGAGTTCAGCAAGGACGGCGTGACCGGGACCCTCAAGGTGACCCCGCAGCTCCACCAGCCCTACGGGATCGTCCACGGCGGGGTGCTGTGCAGCGTCGTCGAGTCTGTCGCGAGCGCCTCCGCGGCCCTGTGGTTCGAGGGCCCGGTCGTCGGGACGTCCAACCACACCAACTTCATCAAGGCCGCTCGCTCGGGCACCCTCACGGCGCGGTCGACCCCCATCCACCGCGGCCGCAGCCAGCAGCTGTGGGAGGTCGACATCACCGACGAGCAGGGCCGGCTGATCGCCAAGGGTCAGGTCCGGCTGGCGAACCTCGACAACACCGACCTCGGCAAGGGCTAGCTAGCGGTAGAGCCCCGGGCCCGTCGTCTGCCGGACGATGGCGCCCTTGCGCAGCCGGTCCTTCGGCGTGCAGCCCTTGACCTTGAGGCAGCCGTCCGCGAACGCGATGACGACCCGGCCCTTGCCGTCGAGCACCATGTCGTTGAAGTCGAGCAGGTTGCGGTCGTCCGTGCATGACGTCCCGCCGGTGCAGATCGAGCCGACCTGGACCGGGCTGCCCGGCGTCGCGTCGTAGGTCTTCCAGTGCCGGCCGCGGTCGTAGGTGTAGGAGACGTACATCCGCCAGACGCCGTCGAACTCCTTGCGGTTGCCGGGGTTCCCGTCGCTGGTGCTGCCGAGGTAGGCCACGGCCGCCCGGTCACCGTCGCCGGCGACCGCCAGCGGGAAGCGGGAGACCCGGACGCCGAGGTCCTTGCCGAGGGCCGTCGGGACGGTCCAGCGCGCGCCCTTCGAGGTGCTCACCGCCACCTGGACGCGGCCGCCGCCGTCCTCGTTGTCGTGCGAGCCCCAGGCGGCGTAGACGGTGCCGTCCTTGCCCACCGCGAGGGACGGGTGCCCGGCGTCGCCCTCGGTGGAGTGCGGGATCGAGTGCTTGGTCCAGCTGAGCCCGTCGTTCTCGGTGACGAAGACCGCCTGCTTGCCGGCCTCGTCGTCGCAGCCGTCCGGCATGAGGTAGGTCGTGCCGTCCGGGGCGGCCTTGAGGTGGCCGACGATCGCCGAGCAGGTCTCACCGGGGTCGAGGGAGACCGGGTGGGACGGGCCGTAGGTCAGCCCGCCGTCGAGGCTGGTCCCGCAGTCGATGGCGGCGAGGTCGTTGGTGCAGTAGTAGAGGACGTTGGGGTAGCCGACGGTCTGGACCACCCGCGGCTTGGCCGTCACGAGCGTCTGGTGGTCGAAGGAGATGCCCAGCGCGCAGCCGAGCGGCCCCTGCGTCCAGGTCGTCCCGAAGTCGTCGCTGTAGGCCTGGGCGGAGCAGCCCTGCGGCATCAGCTGGTTGATCCAGACGCGACCGGTGTCGGTGTCGCGCCACAGGATCGGGTCACTGGACTGGGCGCCCTCGACCAGCGGCTGCACCGGTGTCCACGTGGACCGGCCGCCCGGCTTGAAGCCGACCCGCAGGGTCTGCAGACCGCACTCGTAGAGCGCCCGGTCCGTCTTCGCGTCGTAACCGACGGTCGGCTCGCCGCACGAGTCGCCGATCCCCGTCTGGCTGTAGATGCCGAACACGGGAACGCCCGCGGGGTTGTGCTTGACGTCGTAGATGACGCTGGCCGCCGGCTCCGGCGCCCCCGTCGTCAGGTCGACGCCGACAGGGGACGTGTACTGCACGAACGTCGGCGCGGACGTGCCGGCGCGCGCCGACACGAACGAGCTGGCGACGGCAGCGGCGAGCAGGGGGGCGAGGACGAGTCGGGGGCGCACCTGCCCTGGATTCGACGGCCGGGGCCGATCCCCTGCCGGGGACGGTCAGGCTGTGAGGGACGCCATGACCTCGGCGACCGGAGCGCCCTCCGCCACGTGGCTTCGCAGCTTCATCACGGCGGCCCCGGCGGAGAAGCCCACCACCCCCGTCAGGCGACCGGCGCGGGAGAAGACGGCGAGCGGCCGCGAACGGGGGCCCACCTCGACGACCTCCACGTCGTCGTCGGCGGCGACCGCACCGAGGCCCTGCAGCTTCACGTCGTACTGGTCGCTCCACCAGTAGGGCACCGGCTCGTGCTCGACCGGCTCGCCGAGGATGCCCGCCGCCACCGTCTCGGCCTGCTCGCCCGCGCTCGTCCAGTGCTCGCGCCGGACTCCCGCCCAGCGCGCCACGTCACCGACGGCCCACACCCCGTCGGTCACCCGGCCCCTCCCGTCGCAGACCACGCCGTCGTCGAGCGGGAGGCCGCTGCCCTCGAGCCAGCCGGTGGCCGGTGTGACGCCCATCGCCTCCAGCAGCGCGTCCACCTCGAGCACGGTCCCGTCCGCCAGCTCGAGCCGGTCGCTGCTCGCCGCCGTCACACCGGTCCCCAGGTGCAGGTGGACGCCGTGCGAGGCGTGCAGGTCGGCGATGCGCTTCGCCAGCACCGGCCCGAGCACCCGGATCAGCGGCCCGTCGAGGACGTCGACGAGGTGGACCTCGGCTCCCTTGGCGCGGGCGCTCGCGGCGACCTCGCACCCGATGAGCCCCGCACCCACCACGCCCAGGGTCCGACCGGGGGCGAGGTACGGAGACAGCGCGCGGCTGTCGTCGAGCGTGCGCAGCACGTGGCCCGGCGCGCCGGGCAGCCGGCGCGGCACCGCGCCGGTCGCGATGACGAGCTCGTCGAACTCCTCGTCACCTGCGGTGGTCGCCAGCACCCGGCCGGAGACGCCTGTCGCGCTCACGCCGAGCCGGAGGTCGACGCCCAAGGAGTCGTACTCCTCGCGCAGGTACATGGGCTCCCGCTCACCGCGGAGCACGTGCTTCGACAGCGGTGGCCGGTCGTAGGGCTCGTGCAGCTCCTCGCCGACCAGCACGACCGAGGCGTCCGATCCCTTGGCGCGCAAGGCTTCGACGACCCGGAGCCCAGCGAGACCGGCACCCACGACCACGACCTTCACGGGTCAGGACCCTATCCACGTCGCCACGACGTACCCGACGCCGTAGGGGGCGCCGTCGTACAGCACGTCGCCGGTGAAGCCGGAACCAACCGACGCAGCGACCGTGCGCCAGGCGTCCAGGCCGCCGACCAGCAGCGCGCGGCCGAGGTCGACGTCGAGGGCGGGCAGCGTCCCCCGACGCAACCCGTCCACCACCGCCCGGTCGAACGCCTCCGCGCGGGGGTCGAGGTGACCGGGCGCCTTCTCGGTGCGCCGGGCCGAGCCGTCGCCGACGACCAGCAGGTCGGCACCCGCCGGGAGGTCGACGGCTGAGCCGTCGACGGCGAGCAGGCGGTGCGGTCGGCGGCCGAGCAGGGCCGACCCGACGGCGAGCGGGAGCGGCAGCGGGTCGGAGGCCGCGGGGCCGCGTGCGCCGAACGGCGTCGCGTCGACCGACCCGGTGCGCCACCCCACGGGTGTCGCGCCGCCGAGCACCACGATGTCGTCGCCCAGCGCCGAGATCGCCTGGAGGCAGGCCGATCTGAGGTCCTCCGGTCCGCCACCCAGGTCGGGGAGCAGCAGGGGCGCGGACGGGACGAACGCGAGCCTCATGCGAGCCCGCGGACGTTCACGAGCGGCTCGGTGCGACCGCGGACGGCGTCGACCATCCGCAGCACGCGCAGGGTCGGTGCGACGTCGTGGGCGCGGAACACCCGCGCCCCCTGGAAGGCGCAGACGGCCGTGGCGGCCAGCGTGCCCTCCAGCCGGTCGTCGGGCAGCAGGTCGAGCACCTCCCCCACGAAGTCCTTGCGCGACAGCGCCATGAGCACCGGCCAGCCCGTCGCCACCAGGTCGGCGGTGCGGTCGGTGAGCTGGAGCGACTGCCGGGTGTTCTTGCCGAAGTCGTGGCCCGGGTCGATGAGCACCGACTCCCGGGGCACGCCGGCGGCCACTGCCCGGGTGGCCATGCCGGTCAGCGTCGACACGACGTCGGCCACCACGTCGGGATAGGCCACCCGGTGCGGCCGGGTGCGGGGCGGCAGGTGCCCGGCGTGGGTGCACACGACCCCGGCCCCGAAGGACGCGGCGACGTCGTAGGTCTCCGGCTCGGGGCACTCCCAGGCGTCGTTGACGATGTCGGCGCCGGCAGCCAGCACCTGCTCCGCGACCGACGCGCGGTAGGTGTCGACGCTGAGGACGAGGTCCGGGTACCTCGAGCGGACCGCCTCCACGAGCGGGAGCACCCGGTCGGCCTCCTCGGCCGCGGTCACCTCCTCGCCCGGGGCGGCCTTGACGCCGCCGATGTCGACGATGTGCGCGCCCTCGGCCACCACCTCGTCCACCCGCTCCACGGCGGCCTGGAGCCCGAAGGTGCGGCCCTTGTCGTAGAACGAGTCAGGGGTCCGGTTGACGATCGCCATGACGAGGGACGTCTCGGGCAGGACCTTGCCCCGGAAGGACAGCACTAGCTGGCCTGCTCCTCCGTCAACGACACGACGGGCGGCAGGTCGCCGGAGTGCAGGGTGGTGGTCGTCGCCTCGAAGCCGTCACCGGACCGGGCGAACTGCACGAGCCGGTCGGAGCCGCTGTCGCGGTGCCGCCGCAGCGCCGCGGCCAGGACCTCGGCCGACATCCTGCCGAGCGCCGCGTCGCTGTGGTGCCGGTGCCGGCGCTCGCCGATGTCGGCCTGCGCCATCCCGTCGAGGCCCACGGTGTTGAGGACGTCGATGAGCATGCCGATCTCGAGGCCGTAGCCGGTCGCGAACGGGAGCCGGGCGAGCAGCGCCCGGGTGGCCGCGAGCTCGCCGCTCAGCGGTTGCACGAACCCGGCCAGCTGGGGCCACCAGGCGTTCAGCAGCGGCCTGGCCAGCAGCTCGGTGACCCGACCGCCGCTGCCGTGGTGCAGGACGCCGTCGACGGTGAGCGGCCGGTCGAAGGCTGCCTTCACGAACTGCACGGCGGGCGCGACCAGCAGCGGGGTGAGCAGGGCCACGGCCGTCTCGGCGCGGGAGGGCCAGACGTCGGAGTCGAGGAAGACCAGCAGGTCACCGGTGCACTGCTGCTGGCCCCACCACAGGGCCCCGCCCTTGCCCGACAGGTCGGGGTCGTCGGGCAGCGACAGGACCCGCGCGCCGGCCGCGGCGGCCAGCGCCGCCGTACCGTCGGTGGACCGGCCGTCGATGACCAGGACCTCGTCCACCAGGCCGGTCGGCACCAGCTCGTCGACCAGGGGGGCGACGACGCCGGTGACCGTGGCCGCCTCGTTGCGCGCGGGGACGACGACGCTGACGGTCCGCCCGTCCTTGCGCGCCACGAGCTCCGGCACGTCGACCCGCTCCCAGGAGGATCGGCGGTGCCACCACAGCGCATGCGGGTCTGCCACCACTCCACGGTAACGTCGATCCGGATGACCGGGCCCATCGACCTCGAGGCCGCCTCCCGCGCGGTGCGGGACCTGCTGACCGCACTCGGCCAGGACCCTGACAGCGAGCACCTCCGTCGTACCCCTGACCGGGTGGCGCGGGCCTTCGGCGAGCAGCTGACGCCGGAGCCGTTCGCCCCGACGACGTTCCCGAACGACGAGGGCTACAACGAGCTCGTGCTGGTGCGGGACATCCCGTTCCACAGCCTCTGCGAGCACCACCTGCTGCCGTTCGCGGGCACGGCGCACGTGGCGTACCTGCCGCAGGACCGGATCGTGGGGCTGTCCAAGCTCGCCCGGATCGTCGAGCACTACAGCAGGGCGCTGCAGGTCCAGGAGCGGATGACGCAGCAGATCGCCGACTGGCTGCTCCGCGAGCTGGACCCGCGTGGTGTCGGGGTGGTGCTCGAGGCGGAGCACATGTGCATGCGGCTTCGGGGTGCGCGCGTGACCGGGACCCGCACCGTCACCTCGGCGCTGCACGGGACGCTGCGGGACGACGCCCGCACCCGTGGCGAGTTCCTCGACCTGGTCCGGGGTCGCTAGCGCGCGAAGCGGTACCCCAGCCCGCGGACGGTGAGCAGGTGCCGCGGAGCAGCCGGGTCGTCCTCGACCTTCGCGCGCAGCCGCTTCACGTGGACGTCCACCGTCGTGGGGTCGCCGTGCTCGCGCTCCGCACCCCAGACGAGCTGCAGCGCCTCCTCCCGGCTCACGACCCGGCCGTCGCGGCGCAGCAGCAGCTCGAGCAGCCCGAACTCCTTCGGCGGCAGGTGCACGGCCTCGCCGGCGTGCAGGAAGACGTGCCGCCCGAGGTCCATGACGAACTCGCCCACCCGCAGCACCTCGCCCGTCGCGGGGCGCTGCCGGCGACGCAGGACCGCCCGGACCCGCGCCGCCAGCTCTGCCCGGGGCACGCCGCCTGCCACGCAGTCGTCGGCCCCGAGCTCGAGGAAGCCCGAAAGCGCCGACCGCGCCCCCCGCAGCACGACGACGACCGGGACCACCGTGTCCTCGCGCAGCCGGGTCAGACCGTCCCGGGCCCGCTGGACGTCGGTGTGGAGCAGCACGAGGTCGACGGCCCCGCTCTCCACCTGGGTGACGACGGCGTCGTCCGGTGCCACCAGGACCGCGAGCCCCTCCGTGCGCAGCCCCTCGACGAGCGGTGACCGCCCGCCCTCGGGCGACACGACGAGCACGCGCGGGGCCACCGGGACCAGCCCTGGCCGCGGCTCGACAGCGTGCACGCGCCGAACGTCGCAGCCCAACCTCGCCCCCGGGTGTCCCCCGGGTGAACGTCGGACGAAGCCCGCTGCCCTCGGTTGCCACCTGGTGTTCACTCGAGTCGTGCAGCATCCGGACGTGACCGACCGCGACAGCACCGGCCAGGAGCCGGCGGTCACGACGCTCGCGCCGGATCCCGTCGTCCCGGCTCAGGACCTCGCCGCGGCCCCGGAGCGCTTCCTGAACCGGGAGATCTCCTGGCTCGACTTCAACGCCCGGGTCCTCGCGCTGTCCAAGGACCCGGGTACGCCGCTGCTGGAGCGCTCGAAGTTCCTCGCCATCTTCGCGACCAACCTCGACGAGTTCTTCATGGTCCGGGTCGCCGGCCTCATCCGGCGGATGGAGACGGGCCTCGGCGTCCGCAGCGCCGACGGCCTGTCCACCAGGCGGCAGCTCGAGCTGATCCGCGCGAAGGGCCGTGAGCTGGCGCAGGAGCACGCCCGCGTCTTCCTCGACGAGGTCCGGCCCGCGCTGGCAGCGGCCGGCGTCTCGATCCTGTCGTGGGACGAGCTGTCCGCCCCCGAGCAGCTGCGCCTGCACGGCTGGTTCCGCGAGCGGGTGTTCCCCGTCCTCACGCCCCTCGCGGTCGACCCCGCCCACCCGTTCCCCTACATCAGCGGGCTGTCGCTGAACCTCGCCGTGCTGGTGCGCGACCCGGAGACCGGTGTCGAGCGCTTCGCCCGGGTCAAGGTCCCCAACAACGTCAACCGCTTCGTCGAGGTGCAGGGCGGCCCGGCAGGGACCGCGAGCTTCCTGCCGCTCGAGGAGCTCATCGGTCACCACCTCGGGCAGCTGTTCCCCGGGCTGGAGGTGCTCGCGCACCACGCGTTCCGGGTCACCCGCAACGCCGACCTCGAGGTCGAGGAGGACCGCGACGAGGACCTCCTGCAGGCGCTGGAGCGGGAGCTCTCGCGCCGGCGCTTCGGCCCCGTCGTGCGGGTCGAGGTCGGCGAGTCGATGGACCCGCACGTCCTCGAGCTGCTGGTGCGCGAACTCGACGTCACCCCGGACGACGTCGTCGCCGTCCCGGGCCTGCTGGCACTGTCCTCGCTGCACGAGCTGTCGGCGATCGACCGTCCCGAGCTCAAGGACGAGCCGTTCGTCCCGGCGACACCCGCGCGGCTGGCCGAGGGCGAGCAGCAGGCCGACATCTTCGCGGCGCTGCGCGACGGCGACATCCTCGTGCACCACCCGTACGACTCCTTCAGCACCAGCGTCCAGCGGTTCCTCGAGCAGGCCGCCGACGACCCCCAGGTGCTCGCGATCAAGCAGACGCTCTACCGGACCTCCGGTGACTCCCCGGTGGTGGACGCGCTCATCGACGCCGCCGAGGCGGGCAAGCAGGTCGTGGTCGTCATCGAGATCACGGCGCGCTGGGACGAGCAGGCCAACATCCGGTGGGCGCGCAAGCTCGAGCGCGCCGGCTGCCACGTCGTCTACGGCCTGCTGGGCCTGAAGACCCACTGCAAGACGGCGCTGGTGGTGCGGCAGGAGGCCGGCGGGCTGCGCCGCTACTGCCACCTCGGCACCGGCAACTACCACCCGCGCACGGCCCGGCTCTACGAGGACCTCGGGCTGCTGACCGCGGACCCCGAGCTCGGCGCGGACCTCACCGACCTCTTCAACACCCTCACCGGGTACAGCAACCAGACCGACTACCGCGACCTGCTGGTCGCCCCCCACGGGGTGCGGAGGGGGCTCGTCACCCGGATCGACGCCGAGGCCGAGAACGCCCGCGCCGGCAAGCCCGCGGGGATCCGCATCAAGGCCAACAGCGTCGTGGACGAGGAGGTCATCGACGCCCTCTACCGCGCCAGCAGCGCCGGTGTGCCTGTCTCGGTCGTGGTGCGCGGCATCTGCTCGATCCGCCCCGGGGCGCCGGGCCTGTCGGAGCGCATCCGCGTCCGCAGCATCCTCGGCCGGTTCCTCGAGCACAGCCGGCTCGTCGAGTTCGCCAGCCACGGCAACCCGTCGGGGGAGCCCGAGCTGTGGCTCGGCAGCGCCGACCTGATGCACCGCAACCTCGACCGCCGGGTCGAGACCCTGGTGCGGGTGAAAGACCCTGCGGTGCGGGCCCAGCTCAGCGGCCTGCTCGACCTGCTGGACAGCCCCGACGTCGGGCGCTGGGAGCTCGACGCGCAGGGCGAGTGGCACCAGCACCCGGGCATCGACGTCCAGACCGAGCTGCTGCGATCGGCCCGGGAGCTCGGGCCGGTGGCCTAGCCTCGCGACCATGCGGCTGGGTGTGCTCGACGTCGGGTCGAACACCGTCCACCTGCTGGTGGTCGACGCGCACCCCGGCTCGCACCCCGACCCCGTGCGCAGCCACAAGACCGAGCTGAGGCTGTCGGAGCTGATCCGCCCGGACGGCAGCCTCGGGGCGGCCGGCAGGGCACTGCTCGTCGCCGCCGTGCAGGCCGCCGCCGCAGCCGCCCGCGAGGAGCAGGTCGAGGACCTCGTCGCCTTCGCCACCAGCGCCGTCCGCGAGGCGAGCGACGGCGCCGAGGCGATCGAGGCGGTGCGGGACGAGACCGGCGTCGACCTCGTCGTGCTGCCGGGTGAGGACGAGGCCGCCATGACCTTCCTGGCGGTGCGGCGGTGGTTCGGCTGGTCGGCCGGCCGGCTGCTGTGCCTCGACATCGGTGGCGGCTCGCTGGAGATCGCGTGCGGTCGCGACGAGGTGCCGGACCTGTCGCTCTCCGTCCCTCTCGGCGCCGGGCGGCTCACGCGGGAGCGGCTGCCGGGCGACCCACCGTCCCGCAAGGACGTCCTCGCCCTGCGGGAGCACGTCTGGCAGGTGCTCGCCGAGGTGGTGCCGCCGGTGCACGCCCAGGGGCCGCCGGACCGGGTGGTGGCCACGTCCAAGACGTTCCGGTCGCTCGCCCGGCTCGACGGCGCGGCGCCCTACGCCCTCGGGCCGCGGGTGCCGAGGTCGGTCTCGCGACGGGGGCTCGAAGCCATCGTGGAGCGGGTGATGACCATGACCGCTCAGGAGCGCGCCCTGCTGCCGGGCGTGAGCGAGAGCCGCGCCCCGCAGCTGCTCGCGGGCGCGGTGGTGGCGCTCGAGGCCCTCACGGCCTTCGGTGTGGAGCGGGCCGACATCTGCCCGTGGGCGATGCGCGAGGGCGTCGTGCTGCGGCGTCTCGACTGGCTCAACGGCGCCGGCTGATCACCCGACCTCGTCAGCCCACTCTGGCCAGCGGCTGGAGGACGAGCCGCGCCGCGGCCGGGTCGTCCACGATGACGGCGTGCAGGTCCAGTGCTCGCAGCGCCACCAGGTCCTCGGCGCGGTTGACGGTCCAGGAGGTCACGCGCAGCCCGGCAGCCTCGCTCAGCACCTGGGGGTGGGCCAGCAGCGAGCTGACGTGCGGGTGTGCCTCGGGGTGGCCGTCCTGGCGGGCCTGGCGCAGCAGCCCAAGGAGCGGCACCGCGGGACGACCGAGCAGTGCCGTCGGGCAGGGCAGGCCGAGGCTGCGCAGGGCCCGCAGGCGCAGCCGGTCGAAGGACGACACCGTCACGTGCTCCAACCGGTGCCGGCGCAGCACGTCGGCGACCGCCGACACGCTCTCCGGCGCCTCCAGCGCCGGCCAGCCCGGGGGCTTCAGCTCGACCACGAGCCGGCCCCGGCCCGCCACGACGTCGACCACCTCGCTGAGCCGGGGCACCCGGTGACTGCCGATCCACGGCAGCTGCGCGTACTCCGTCATCGCCACCAGCCGCCGGTCGCCCGTCGTGCGCTCCAGCGACGCGTCGTGGTGGCAGACGGGCACCCCGTCAGCCGTCACGCGGACGTCGACCTCGACGCCGTCGGCCCCCTGCCGGAGGGCACGATCGACCGCGGCGAGGGTGTTCTCGGGCGCGGTCGGGTGGACGGCACCCCGGTGTCCCAGCAGCAGCACGTGTCACACGGTCACCTGCCTGCACGTCCGCAAGCCGCCGGGCGCGCGACCGGGACGTGAACTCACCGCGAACGGCAGCTGCTACTGCTGCTCGAAGGACCTGCTCCAGGACGGGTGCCAGTGCGTCTCCGTGAAGCAGTTCATGCACAGCGGCACGCCGTCGGCCGCGGACCTCGTGGTCGCGAGCTCCCCGCACAGCGAGCACTCCCGAGGCTCCTCCGGGTCCTCGACGAGGCGCAGATCGGGGCGTTCGACCATGATCATCTGAGCCTTGCACCACGCCGCCGCTTCGGCAGCCGATTGGCCAGATCTCACCCGCGGTCAATCGTCCCGTGCGCCCAGAACGCGGTGGTTCACCGGACCTGCCAGGACCTCCGCGGGCAGCAGCACCCGGGGCTCCCCCTGAGCAGCCTCAGCGGGATCCGCCGGGCCTGGGCCGTCGCGGCGATGGGCTTCGACACCCGCCACCTCGACGCGGTCAACCCCGCGCTGCTCAACCATGACGTCTGGTACTCGACCCATGACTGGTCGGTCCCCTACCCCGGCGACGACGCGGTCCTCACACCCGACCAGGCGCGGACCCGCTTCCCGCTCGTCGACGACTGAGCCCGCTCAGCCTCCGTAGGACTTCGGCTCTCCCGAGGCGTTGACCTGCGGCGCGGCCTTCGCGATCAGCGCGGGGAGCACCTCGTCGAGCTCCGCCACGGTGAAGCCGCCCTCCTTGGTGTACGACGGGCCCGGCCGCCACCCCTCGGCGACGTCCACGTGGCCGGCCCGCACGTCGAAGACCCGGCCGTTGACGGTCGCGAGCGGCGAGCCGAGCCAGACGACCAGGGCCACGATGTGCTCCGGTCCGCCGGGGTTCTTCCAGCCGGTGCGGGCCTCCAGCTCGTCGAGCCGCTCCTTGTAGCCGGTGAGGCCCTCCGTCATGGCGGTGAGGGCCGACGGCGCGATGGCGTTGCTGAGGACGCCGTACCGCCAGAGCTCCTCTCCGAGGATCTGCGTGAAGGCGGCGAGACCGGCCTTGGCCGCCCCGTAGTTGGCCTGACCGATGTTGCCGAAGATGCCCGACGGGCTGCTGGTGTTGACGATCCGTGCGGTCCGCTGGTTGCCGGCCTTGCTCTCGTCCCGCCAGTAGGCCACGGCGTGCTTGGTCGGGCAGAAGGTGCCGCGCAGGTGCACCTTCATGACGGCGTCCCAGTCGTCGACGGTCATGTTGACGAACATCCGGTCGCGCAGGATCCCGGCGTTGTTGACGAGGGTGTCGAGGCCGCCGAAGCCCTCCAGCGCCGCGCCGACGAGCCGGCCCGCGCCGTCCCAGTCGCTCACGTCGTCGCTGTTCGCGATCGCCTCGCCGCCGAGGGCGCGCACCTCCTCCACCACCGCTTCAGCGCCGGCGGCGTTGACGTCGTTGACGACGACCCGCGCGCCCTCCTGCGCGAAGAGCAGGGCCTCGGCGCGGCCGATGCCGCCGCCCGCCCCGGTGATGACCACGACCCTGCCGTCGCACGAGCTCATGCCACAGTCTGCACATGACGCTCGAGGTCCCCGTCGCAGACCTCCCCTCGTGGGTGGGCAAGGAGATCGGCCCCGGCGAGTGGGTCGAGATCACCCAGCAGCGGGTCGACGCCTTCGCCGACGCGACCGGTGATCACCAGTGGATCCACGTCGACCCCGAGCGCGCGGCCGACGGCCCGTTCGGGGGCACCATCGCGCACGGCTACCTGACGCTGTCGCTGCTGCCGATGCTCACCTGGCAGCTCTGGACCGTCACCGGCGCGGCGATGGGCGTCAACTACGGGTCGGACAAGGTGCGCTTCCTCACGCCGGTGCGCGTCGGTGCGCGGGTCCGGCTGCGCGTCACGGTGCTGTCGGTGGACGCGCGACCCGACGGCGCGCTGCTGGTGAAGAACCGGGCCACCGTCGAGGTGGAGGGCAGCGACAAGCCCGCCCTCGTGGCCGAGACCCTCTCGCTGACCGTCCCCGCCTGACGCTGGTCAGCCGAGCCAGTCGGCGACGACGGCCTCGGTGTCCGCGCCGACGGCCGGGGGCGGGGTGGGTACGGACGGCGGGGTGCGGCTGAAGCGCGGCGCGGGTGCCGGCTGGAACACCCCGTCGACGGTCAGGAACGTGCCGCGGGCCGACAGGTGCGGCTCGGCGGGCACCTCGGGCGGCTCCACGACCGGCGTCACGCAGGCGTCCCGGCCGGCGAACACCTCGGTCCACTCGTCCCGGGTGCAGGACAGGAACGCGTCGGTCAGCGCCTTGCGCAACACCGGCCACTGGGCCACGTCGTTCTGGTCGGGCAGGCCGGCGTCCACGAGCCCGAGCCCGTCGATCATGTCGGCGTAGAACTGCGGCTCGATCGCGCCGACGGCGACGTACCGGCCGTCCTTGCACGCGTAGGTGTCGTAGTACGGCGCACCCGTGTCGAGGATGTTGACGCCGCGCTCGTCGGACCAGATGCCCTGGCCACGGAACGTCCAGATCATCTGGGTGAGCAGCGAGACGCCGTCGACCATGGCGGCGTCCACGACCTGGCCACGACCCGAGACGGTCCGCTCGTGCAGGGCCGCGAGGATGCCGACGAGGAGCAGCATCGAGCCGCCGCCGAAGTCGGCGACCAGGTTCAGCGGCGGGACCGGGGCCTCGCCGGCGCGGCCGATCATGGCGAGCGTCCCGGTCAGCCCGAGGTAGTTGATGTCGTGGCCGGCGCGCTGCGCCATCGGTCCGTCCTGGCCCCACCCGGTCACCCGCCCGTAGACGACCCGGGGGTTGCGCGCCCAGACGTCCTCCGGGCCCAGTCCCAGCTTCTCCGTGACGCCCGGCCGGTAGCCCTCGACCAGCACGTCGGCCTTCTCCACCAGCCGCAGCACGAGCTCCCGGCCCTCGTCGCTCTTGAGGTCGGCCTCGACCGAGCGGCGACCGCGCTGGAGCTGGTCGGCCACACCTCCGCCACCGAGGCCGAAGCGATGGGGGCGCTCGACACGGACCACGTCGGCTCCCAGGTCCGCCAGCACCATGCAGGCGTGCGGCGCAGGACCGAGTCCCGCCAGCTCGAGGACACGGAGACCGGAGAGAGGACCACTCATGGCGAGCAGTCTTCCAGAGGACCCAGGCAGGGCTTTCGGCGACGACGGCGAAACAGGAGGGCATGTCCCCCCGCGCTCTCCCCCTGCTCGCGGCTGCCCTGACGGCGAGCCTCGTGGCCGCCGTGCCGGTGGCCGCCACGACGCACGTCCGACCGAGCCACTACACCCTCGGGGCGGACGTCGAGTCGATCAACCCGACCGCCGCCATGCTGGCCGACGACTTCTACCTCGGCGGATACGGGCTCGGCAGCGGCAAGGCCGCGAACCAGGTCAAGGTGATCGACGGCCGGGCGGCGACCGGCATCCTCAAGGACCCCTTGTTCCCCAACGGCCTCGCCGACGGGGTGCACGTCCGTTCGGTGGTCATCGGCGACGGCGCGCACGCCATCGCACTGGCCCAGATCGAGACCCAGGGCTACTACGCGGCCTACAAGCAGGGGCCTTTCGGCATCACGGAGATCCGCAAGCACGCCGCTGCCGAGATCGCGAAGCTGCACGGGCCGGCGATCGACCCCGGCGCGATCGTCGTCGACTCCAACCACTCGCACTCGGGACCCGACACCGCCGGCGTCTGGGGCGGCGTGCCCACCAGCTACCTGAAGCTCGTGCACGACCGGACCGTCAAGGCGATCGTCACGGCCTACAAGAAGCAGCAGGCGGTCGAGCTGTGGTTCGGCACGGCACACGCCGGCGTCAACGGGATGAAGCAGTACCCGGCCAAGGACCCGCTGCTCACCAACCAGTTCTCCTACGACCCCGCCAACCAGGAGGTCGACGACGAGCTGCGGGTCATCCAGGCCCGCAGGCCCGGCACCAAGCAGGTGGTCGCGACCTACCTCAACTACTCGAGCCACCCGACCGTCCTCGGCTCCAGCAACAAGCTGGTCAGCGCCGACTACACCGGCCCGCTGTCGGCCATGCTGTCCACGCTCGGTGGCGTCGGGATGCAGCAGGTCGCGACGCTGGGCCGGACCCAGCCGGCGCGCGACGACTGCGACGACAAGACGGCCAAGGGCGCCGCCGCCGACGTCTGCAAGATCAACTCCTACGCCGGCCGGGTGTTCGCGCGCGCCAGGCAGGCCATCGCCGACGCCAAGCCCCTGACCGGCACCCCCGTCGTGGGCATGAGGTCCTACCTCATCGAGGACACGGCGACCAACGCGCCGATCGTCGCTCTCGAGTACGGCGGACTGGCGGCCGGTGCGCCCCTGTACCGCGCGCAGAACTCCCCGTGGTTCACCGCCAACGAGACGGGCGCCCCGGTCTTCACCGGCCGGGTCGGTGGGCTGCTCTTCGAGGGCGGCCCCGGCGAGATCTACCCGCAGATCGTCGGCAAGGTCCGCGCCACCGTCCCGGCCCAGGGCCACTTCACGATCGGCACCGCCGGGGACTTCCTCGGCTACATCGTCGCCCCCCTGTCGGCCTACCCCGAGCCCATCCGGCGCAGCATGCTCGACGGTGCGCCGCTCCCGGCCGGCAACCCCGACTGCAGCGGCGGGGCCTCGCCGGTCGCCGTGCCGTCGCCCGCCGGGTGCCCGAGCCCGATCGACAACGACAACTACTTCTTCAACGTCTCGCACACCTTCGGCGAGCGGCTCACCTGCGCGATGCTGCGCGGCGCGGGCGCGGTGATGAAGGGCGACGACAACGCCTACTGGTCGACCTACGAGCTGTGCCCGGCGTTCGTCAACGACTACGTGCTGCCGGCCGGCACCGACACCGCCTTCCCCGACCAGCCTGACCTGTCCGCCGTCCTCACCCACTGATGAGACGTCTCGCCCTCCTGGTCGCCGCCGCTCTCTGCGTCGGCCTCGTCCCCCTGTGGTCGAGCGCGCACGCGACGAGCGTCCCGACCCGCACGGTCTCCGGCGACCTGACCATGGCCGACGGCGTGACCCTGCACTACACGGTGGTCACGCCCGAGCGCGCGGCCCGCCGACCGACGCTGTTCGAGTACTCCGGCTACGACCCCGGTACCAAGCCGGACGCGAACTACGTCAAGCAGTACGTCGAGTCGGGGGACGGCTACAACTTCATCGGCGTCAACCTGCGCGGGACCGGCTGCTCGAGCGGCACCTTCGACTTCTTCCAGCCGGCCGAGGCCAAGGACGCGGTCGCCGTCATCGCCTGGATCCGCCGGCAGCCGTGGAGCAACGGCAAGGTCGGCATGATCGGCAAGAGCTACCCCGGCATCACCCAGCTGTTCGTGGCCGAGCAGCAGCCGCCCGGCCTGCTGGCGATCGCGCCCGGCCACTTCTTCGGCGACGCCTACCGGGACATCGCCCGTCCGGGCGGGATCCAGAACTACGGGTTCGCCTCGCTGTGGAGCTTCATCGCCCGGCCGTCGTACGAGTTCCAGGACAACTGCCTCAACGGCAAGACGGGCGAGGTACGAGGACTGCCGACCAACCCGTTCGTGCAGCTCCAGCAGCACCCGTACGACGACGCGCTGTTCCACGAGCGGTCGCCGCTCCCGCACGTCGACCGGATCAGGGTGCCGATGCTGGCCACCCTGTCCTGGCAGGACGAGCAGCTCGGCTCCCGGGGCACCGACCTGCTCGCCCGGCTCGACGACCTGCACCGGCGCAACTGGTGGATGACCGTCACCAACGGCGACCACGGGATGATGCGGACGAAGACCGAGTACGCCGACCTGCACCGCTTCTACGACCACTTCCTCAAGGGGGTGGACAACGGCTGGGAGAAGCGGCCGCGGGTCCGCGTGTGGTGGGACGCCACCGTGAAGGACCGCGCCCCGACGTGGACCACCGGTCTGGACCACTGGGCCGAGGACCTGCGCATCGCCGAGCACCGGCTGGCGCCGACGCCCCTGACCCTGCACGGCGACGGGACCCTCGACGCCCGGCGGCCCGCCGCCGCCGAGCCGACCCGCAGCTACGCCTACCTGCCCGGCGCCGGCTCCGAGGGGATCGGGAACCCCGCCTACGGCGGCGTCAGCGGCCCGCCGAGCGCCTACCTCTGGTCCCAGAAGCCGCCGCCCGGCAGCTCGGTCTCCTGGACGACCGGTGCGCTGACGCACGACACCACCCTGCTCGGGTCCGCCTCGCTCGACCTGTGGCTGGCGAGCACGGCACCCGACACCGACCTGCAGGTGACGCTGTCCGAGGTGCGCCCGGACGGCCAGGAGATGTACCTCCAGAAGGGCTGGCTGAAGGCGTCGCAGCGCAAGCTCGACCCGGCGCAGTCCACGGCGCTGCGCCCGTTCCAGACGCACCGCGCGGCAGACGTCCAGCCGCTGCAGCCCGGCACCGCTGTCCCCGTGCGGGTCGAGGTGTTCCCGTTCGGCGCCCTGCTGCGCAAGGGGTCCCGGCTGCGCGTCACGGTCGAGGCACCGACGGTCCTGCCGGAGCTGTGGGCGTTCGCGGACTACCCCGTCGCCGCCGTCAACACCGTCTACACCGACGCCCGCCACCCGTCCCGGCTGGTCCTCCCGGTCGTCCCGAACGACCCGAACCGGCACACCGGCTACCCGGCGTGCGGCTCCCTCATCCGCGAGCCCTGCCGCTGACCCGGTGCCGGAGCTTCCGGTAGACCCGGAAGCCGCGGGTGCGCAGCCGGGGCCGCACCTCGCCGAGCCGGCCCTCGCCCCGCAGGAAGCGCTCGACCTGCTGGTCCTCGGTCGCCATCGTCACGGTGAGCCGCGACACCGACAGCGGGTGCTCGCCGTCGTGGGACAGCGCGTTGCGCACGGCGGCGCCACTGACGTACCCGGCCTCCTCGGTGGCGCGCAGCACCCCGCGGTCGTGCGACCCGTGCGGGTAGGCCACCCCCAGGACCGGCCGCTGGACGACGTCCTCGAGGGCCGCCTTGCTGTCGCGCAGCTCGCGGCGGGCGTCGGCCCCGGACAGCACGTCGAGGTGCACGTGGTGCACCGAGTGGGACCCGAGGTCGATGCCGGGGACGTCGGCCAGCGCGCGCAGCTGGGCACCGTCGAGCATGCCGGGCCGGTCGACGTAGTCCATCGTCACGTAGACGCTGGACGGCACGCCGGCCTCGGCCAGCTCGGTCGCGGCCGCGAGCTGCGACGCCTCCCCGTCGTCGAAGCTCACCGCGACGAGCCGGTCGAGGGACTCGCCCGCACGCAGCCGGCGGGACAGCTCCGCGACCGTGACAGGGGTGCGGCCGCAGGCCAGCACCCGCTGGAGGTGCTCGGTGAAGCGACGCGGCGTCACCGCCCAGGCGTCACCGTCGTCCAGGACGGCGTGGAACAGCAGGACGGGGACGGGCGTCATGCCGCACGATCCTCGCTGATCGCCCGGCGCCGCCACAGCCAGCTCCTGGCGAGCGCCACCGGCCCGATCGCCATCCCGAGCGCCTCCATCAGCACCAGCCGGCGGGGGTAGCGCCGGGCAGGGGCAGTGTCCTGCTTGCGGGTGCGGGCCGGGTTGCGGGCGCTGGCCAGGTGCGCCGCGTGCCGGACGGCGGCGGGCAGCCGGGCGAGCACGCTCAGCAGGTCGCGCGGTGACGACAGCGCGCGCCGCGTCATGGCGGCCGAGAGCCCGACGCCGTAGGCGAAGAGCTGCCGTCGCCACTCGAGCTCGGAGGTGCGGTGCGTGTGCCAGAGGACGGCCCGCGGCTCGTACACGAGGTGCAGGCCGTTGAGGACCACGGTCATGTGCATGGCGAGGTCCTCCCCGCCGCGGGCGGGCGTCCCGGTGCCGAGCACCTCGTCGTACCCCCCGAGGTCACGGAGCCGGTCGGCCCAGAAGCCGACGCTCCCACCGGACCCGTAGAGCCCCGGCTCGTAGGGGTAGAGAGCCGTCGGGGGCGACGGGTGCGGGTGCTGGTGCACCCGCCGCTGGAAGCCCTTGGAGTAGCCACCCCACTGCTCGGCGAGCCGCTGCGCCTCGTGGCTGGTGTCCAGCGGCAGGATCAGGCCGGTGGCGCACGCCGTCCGCGGACCGCTGTGCAGCGCCGCGACCAGCCACGCCGCCCAGTCGGGCGCGGGCACGACGTCGTCGTCCGTGAACAGCACCACAGGCGTGGTGGTCGCCGCCAGACCGGCGTTGCGGGCAGCAGAGATGCCCGGCAGGGAGCGCTCCACGACCCGGATCCGCTCGTGCGCCCGCAGCACCGACCGGTCCCAGCGCCCGGGCCGGTTGTCGACCACGACGACCTCGAGCGGCTGGTAGCTCTGCTCCAGCAGCGCCTCCAGCAGCCGGTCGAGCGACTCCGGCCGGTCGCCGATCGTGTTCACGACGACGGTGGCGGCGGGGCGGCGGCCCAGCAGAGCGGCCTCCCAGCCGCAGGTCTCCGGCGGGTGGTCGTGCGCAGCGACCTCGGCCGCGTGCACCGCGAGGCCGGTGGCCCGCGGGTCCGGGTCCCCGGGCGCGGCGAAGCCCAGCGGGGCGCCGTGCACGGTCAGCAGCAGCGGCCCACCCGCGAGCGGAGGCGGGTCAGCCGCGAGCAGCTCGAGCACGGGCAGGTCCCGACCCTGCACCACGTGCTCCCTCCTGCTCCGTGCGGTTTTCCCTGAGAGCCTGCTGAGGAAACTCCTGCCCGGAACCCTACGTGGAAGGCGGGGTCAGGTCCTGCAGGAAGGCCCGCTGCTCGTCGACGCTGCGGATCCGGATCACCGTCCGACCGGGGCTCGGCAGGACACCCTCCAGGTGCTCGCGGTGCGCCTCGTGCTCGCGCCAGGCGGTCCGCAGCGGCGAGCTCGGGAGCAGCACCGCCCAGAGCCGCTCCTTGTTGCCGTTGGTGAGGACGGGCCGGGGTGGCAGCCCACGGCGCAGGGTGCGCCGAGCCACCCGCCGCATGACGACCGGCTTGGGCAGGTCGAGCCACACGACGGTGTCGGCGCGGTCCAGCAGCAGCCGCTCCACCTCGGGGTACATCAGGCTGTCGGTCACCCACCGCTCGCTGCCGGCCAGCTCGGCCGTGCGCTCCACGAAGTCGGGCAGGACCGTCCAGCCCGGTCCCTCGAGGTAGCTGTCCAGCTCGACGAACGGCAGCCCGAGAGCACGCCCGATGTGCTGCGCGACCGTCGACTTGCCGGCTCCGGCCGAGCCCGCCACCACGACCCGTCGCACGTCAGTCCCTGAACCCGATGACGCGCTTGACGGCCCGGCGGGCGGTCCTGTCGACGGCCGTCAGCGGGACCCGCTCCAGGCGCAGCTCGGCGTAGTCGTGCGGTGCCGCGCCGAAGCCCTGCTTGTAGAACGCCAGCGACTGCGACGTCCCGCTCTCCCCCATGTGCAGCAGCGCGCAGCCACGCGCGCAGGCCTCCTCGATGCCGAGCCAGTCGAGACGCTGCATCACCCCCGACGGGGCGACCTCCGGGTCGGAGACCGCGCGCATCACGTGCGCGCTCCCGGCGAAGGCGATGACGTTGGCGGCGACGGCGCGGCCGTCCACCCGAGCCACCCACACCTGGAAGTCGCTGCCCAGCTCGGCGGCGAGCGCCCGCAGCCGGCGGGGCGGGTCCCGCCAGGCCGCCCGGCGCCGCGCGAGCGGGAGCGGCTCGCCCTGCCGGCGGGCCCACCGGTCCACCGACCGCCACCAGAGCGCTTCGTAGGCATCCACGTCGTGGCCGACGTCGACCTCGACCTGCTGGCGGGCGGCGCGCCGGGTCGAGCGGCGCAGCTGGGCGAACAGCGCGTCCCGGCCGGGGGACAGGTCCAGGACGTGGGCCCGCTTGGACAGCTGCAGCAGGCCGGAGTGCCCTGCCCACAGCGAGGCGTCGCCCGGCAGCGGCCGGATGCGCATCGTCAGGGCACCGAGCCGCCGCAGGTCGGCCAGCACGGCGGCCACGACCGCCTGGTCACGGGCGGCGGTCCCCACCAGGCCGCCGTAGCCCCAGCCGGGTGGCATCGAGGCGTACCAGCCGACGGCCGAGCGCCGGACCAGGGGCAGCACCGCCGTGCGGCCGTCCGGGAGCAGGTAGGCCCGGCTCGCGTCCTGCCAGCGCTCCGTGCAGACCGCGCGCGTCCACGCCGGTGTCGCGTCCGCGAGCGCGAACGGGTCGGCGGCCACGGCAGCCTCCCAGACGTCGGCGGGCGCTGGGCTCACGACGTCCATCGCTCGACCCTAGATCCCGCGGCGCCGGTGCGGTTACGATGCGGCTCCGACGAGAACACGTTCTAGTTCAGGGCGGACAGATGCACCTCGCGTACACCGACGAGCAGGAGGAGCTGCGGCGCACGCTGCGCTCCTACTACGCCGAGCTCCTGACCCCGGAGGTCCGGGCGCTGCTCGACGACCCCGCCACGCACGAGCCCACCAAGCGCCAGGTCGTGCGCCAGATGGGCTCGGACGGCTGGCTCGGCATCGGGTGGCCCAGCCGGTACGGCGGCAAGGACCGCGGGCCCATCGACCAGTGGATCTTCTACGACGAGTCGATGCGCAACGGCGTGCCGCTGCCGATCCTCACCATCAACACCGTGGGCCCGCAGATCCAGCAGCACGGGACCGAGGAGCAGAAGGACTACTTCCTGTCCCGGATCCTCAAGGGCGAGCTCGACTTCTGCATCGGCTACTCCGAGCCGGACGCCGGCACCGACCTCGCGTCGCTGAAGACCCGCGGCGTCGTCGAGGGCGACGAGCTCGTCATCAACGGCACCAAGCTCTGGACGTCGTACGGGACCACCGCCGACTGGTGCTGGCTCGCGGTCCGCACCGACCCCGAGGTGAAGAAGCACCGCGGCCTGTCGATCGTGCTGGTCCCGATGGACACCCCCGGCATCACGCCGCGCCCGCTCGAGCTGCTCGGCGAGGCGCACCCGATCGCCGAGGTCCACTACGAGGACGTCCGCGTCCCGCTGAAGAACGTCGTCGGCGGCCTCAACAACGGCTGGTCGCTCATCACCGGTCAGCTCAACCACGAGCGCGTGACCCTGTGCGCCCCCGGCATGTTCGACTCGCACCTCGCCGACGTGCGGCGCTGGGCGCAGAGCACGAAGCTCCCCGACGGCCGCCGGGTCATCGACCAGGAGTGGGTGCAGCTCAACCTGGCCCAGGTGCACGCGAACCTCGAGTTCCTGCGGCTGCAGAACTGGAAGATCGCCTGCGACGCCGAGAACGGGGTCCTCAACATCGAGGACGCCAGCGCCACCAAGGTCTTCGGCACCGAGCGCAACCTCGACAA
The DNA here is from genome assembly GCA_946479905.1 of uncultured Frankiales bacterium. The sequence goes on from CAMLIA010000003.1 coordinate 26,106, forward strand.
CGTCCGGCTGCTCATGGAGGTCGTCGGCCAGACGGCGTACCTCAAGAAGGGCACGCCCGAGGCGGTCCTGCAGTCGCGGCTCGAGGCCGCCTACCGCTCCATCGTGATCCTCACGTTCGGCGGCGGCGTCAACGAGGTCCAGCGCGACCTCATCACCGTGTTCGGCCTGGGCATGCCCATGGTCAAGAGATAAGGCGGTACGTCGTGGACTTCACCCTCTCCGAGGACCAGACGACGGTCCGCTCGCTCGCGAACGAGCTGCTCAAGGACCACTGCACGCACGACGTGCTGCGGGCCAACGAGGACTCCGCCGAGCCCGGCTTCGACCGCGCCCTCTGGTCCAAGCTCGCCGAGTCCGGACTGCTCGGCGTCGCTCTCCCCGAGTCAGCGGGCGGCCTCGGCCTCACCGTCCTCGAGGCCGCCATCCTGCTCGAGGAGGCCGGCCGCTTCGCGGCCGCCGTGCCGCTGGTCGCGCACACGACCAGCGCGACGGTGCTCGCCCGCGCGGGCGCACCGGTCGACGGCCTCGCGGACGGGTCGCGGATCGTCGCCCCTGCGATCGTCGAGCCGCTCGGTGACGACGAGGCGCCGACCACGACGTTCTCCGGCGGGACGCTCACCGGCACCAAGACCTGCGTCCCGTCCGGCCTGTACGCCGACGCGTTCCTCGTCACGGCCGCGACCCCCGACGGCCCGCGGGTCTTCCTGGTCGAGGCCGCTGCCGTCACCGTCGAGCGGCAGGACACCATCACCTACCGGCCCGAGGCGCTCGTGCTCCTCGACGGCGCCCCGGCCACACCCGTCGGTGACGCGACGACCTTCACCGACCTGCTGGCGGTCGCCACCACGCTGGTCGCCGCGCACCAGGTCGGCACCGCCGCCGAGGCCACCCGCCTCACCGCGGAGTACACCAAGACCCGCGAGCAGTTCGGTCACCCCATCGCGCACTTCCAAGCGGTCGGGCAGCGCGCGGCCGACTGCTTCATCGACACCCTCACCATCCGGCTGACCGTCCTGCAGGCGGCCTGGTCGCTCGCGCAGGGCCTCGACGCGAGCAAGCAGGTCGCGGTCGCGAAGTACTTCGCCTCCGACGCCGGCCAGCGCGTCGTCCGTGCCGCCGCGCACCTGCACGGCGGCATGGGGGTCTCCCGCGAGTACCCCCTGCACCGCTACTACGTCGCCGCCAAGCACAACGAGCTGACGCTGGGCAGCGGCACCCGCCAGCTGCTCAAGCTCGGCAAGCTGCTCGCCGAGGAGCCTGTCTGATGCCCACCGCCTCCGAGGTCGCGGCGCTGCAGATGCAGGGCCAGGACATCCCCTGGCTGCTCACCCACTGGGCGACCGTGCAGCCCGACCACCCGCTGCTGGTGTGGGAGCCGCGCGAGGGCGAGGGCCGCACGTGGACCTACGCGCAGTTCCTCACCGACGTGCGGCGGCTGGCAGCCGGCCTCGCGGCGCGCGGGATCGAGAAGGGCGACAAGGTCCTCATCCACTCCGACAACTGCCCCGAGATGGTGATCGCGTGGTACGCGTGCGCCTTCCTCGGGGCCGTCGGCGTCACCACCAACACCCGCTCCGTGGCCGCCGAGGTCCAGTACTTCATCGAGAAGGCGCAGTGCGTCGCGGCCATCACGCACCCCGACCACGCCGACCTCGTGTTCGGCATCAGCGAGGGCCTGCGCTGGGTCGTCACCACCGACGCCCTGGAGAACCTCTACGGCGACGAGAACGACTGCCCCACCAGGGATCCCGAGCCGATGCTGCCGGCCGGCATCCTCTTCACGTCCGGCACCACGTCCAAGCCGAAGGCCGTGGTGCACACGCACGCCAACGCCCTGTGGGCCGGCCGCATCGGGCCGCGCAACATCGACCTCAACCGCGACGACAAGTACCTGATCTACCTGCCGTTCTTCCACGTCAACGCGCAGTCGTGGACGTTGTGGTCGGTCCTCGGCGTCGGCGCGACGGCCGTCCTCACCCCGAAGTGGTCGACGTCGAACTTCTGGCCCGTCGTGCAGAAGCACGCCATCACCCACATCAGCCTGATGCCCTTCGTCTTCGCGGCGTTCCAGCTGCCGGAGACCCCCAAGGAGCACACCATCCGGGCAGGCGTGTTCGGCATGATCATGCCCGAGGTGGACGCCTGGCTGGGCCTGCGCGTCTACGCCGCCTACGGCATGACGGAGACGGTCACCCACGCCATCACCGGCCGCCCGCAGGAGGGCTGGCCCCGGATGTCGATGGGTCACCCGACGCCCGGCTACGAGATGCTGGTCGTGTCCAAGGAGACCGGGCAGCCGGTCGCGATGGGCGAGACCGGCGAGCTCTGGATGCGGGGCACCCGCGGCATCCAGCTGTTCCTCGAGTACTTCGACAACCCCGAGGCGAACGCCTCGTCCTTCACCGACGACGGGTGGTTCAAGACCGGCGACATGGTGAAGGTGGTCGAGGGCGGCAACGTCGTCTACACCGACCGCGACAAGGACCTGCTGAAGGTCGGCGGTGAGAACGTCAGCGCCCGCGAGGTGGAGGACGCCGCGCGGGTGGTGCCAGGCATCGCCGAGATCGCCGTCGTGGGCAAGACGCACGAGTGGCTGTCGATGGTGCCCGTCGCCTTCGTCATCAAGGGCCCCGGCGCGCCCGAGGACGACTCGGCCTTCGAGAAGGCGATCATCGAGGCGTGCGCTGCGAGCCTCGCGGACTTCAAGGTGCCGCGGGCCGTGTACGTCGTCGACGAGTTCCCCCGCGCCACCCTGGAGAAGGTCGCCAAGAACGTCCTCCGCGAGATGGCCGACTCCTACCCGGCGGTCTGACCCAGCCTCGGGAACGGCTGCGCCTCCTCGAGCTCGTAGCCGATCTCGAGCAGGGTGCGCTCGTCGCCGTGCGCGGCGGACAGGTGCATCCCGAGGGGGAGGCCGGCTGCGGTCCGGGCCAGCGGCAGGCTGATCGCCGGTCCACCGGCGGCGTTGTTCAGCGGCGTGAAGCCGGCGTAGTCGCGCAGCCGCTCGAAGAGCACGTCGAAGGGCACGTTCGGCGACAGGTAGCCGATCTCCGGTGTCGTGTGGGAGAGCACGGGTGACAGCACGAGGTCGCGGGTGCGGAAGGCCTCGGCGTACGCGTGCCTGCTGGCGCGCAACCGGCGGACCGCGGCCGGGAACTGCGCCCGGCGCTCGGTGAAGTAGCCCTCCAGGCCGACGGTGAGACCGTCGGCCTTCGTGCCGTCCCAGCCCGGGAGGAACCGCGGACCGGCCTTCATGGCGAACCACCCGCAGAACCCCCAGTAGAGCCGGAAGTCCTGCGCGAACTGCTCGTCGAAGGGCATGGGCATCTCCTCGACGTGGTGCCCCAGCCCCGCCAGCAGCTCGGCGGTGGCCCGCACCGCCGCGACCGTCTCCGCATCGGACTCGCCCCTGATGCTGTGGGACAGCACACCGATCCGCAGCCGTCGCGGCGACGGGCCCTCCACCAGCCCGACCGGGCGCAGCCGGCCCCGGTGCTCGGTGTGGGCCAGCAGGTGCGCCGTGTCCCGGACGGTCCGCGAGACGCACCCGTTGTTGACGAGCCGGACCGGCATGACCCGGTCCAGCGGGTCCAGGGCCCACCGCCCCCGGGTCGGCTTGAGCCCGACCAGGCCGTTGACAGCCGCCGGGATCCGGATCGACCCGCCCCCGTCGTTGGCGTGGGCGATCGGCACCACACCGGCGGCGACGAGCGACGCGGCTCCGCCGGACGACGCCCCGGCGGAGTACGCCGTGTCCCACGGGTTGCGGACCGGCTCGCCGGCCCGGAACTCGGTCGAGGCGTTGAGCCCGAACTCCGGCATCCGCGACGTGCCCAGCGCCACCACGCCGGTGCTCAGGAACGTCCGCGCGGAGACGCTCGTCCGCCGCGCCGCCTTGGCGACGAACGCCTCCGAGCCCATCGTGGTGGGCCAGCCCGCGACGTCGACGTTGCTCTTCACGAAGGTGGGGACACCGCTGAACGGCCCTGGCACCGGCGGTGCGGACAGCGCCCGTCCGGCGTCGAGCAGCTGCACGGCGTTCAGCCCGTCGACCTTGGCGGTCCGGGCCAGCGCGGCCTCGATCACCTCACGCCGGCTGACCTCCCGGTCGCGGATCCGCGCCGCGACGGCCAGCCCGTCCAGGTCGCCGAGCGCGTCGTCACTGAAGGCGTGCTGAGCAGGCATGCGCCCAGTCTCCTCGACCGCCTACGGTGGTGCCGATGAGGCGCCTGCTGATGCTCCTGCTGGCGGGAGCGACGGCCTGCTCGCACGGCTCCCCCGCAGCAGCGCCCACCCCGGCACCCACCACGGCATCCACCACGGCATCCACCACCGCGTCCCCGGTGCACCCGTCACCGGCGGCGCAGGGCGTGACGAAGGTGCTCACCATCGTGGAGGAGAACCACGGGACCGCGTCCGCGCGCAGCGGCATGCCCTACCTCGCCGGTCTCGCCCGGCAGTACGGCGTGGCCACCGACTACCGCTCCCTCGCGCACCCGTCACTGCCGAACTACCTCGCCATGACGGCCGGCTCCACCCTCGGCATCACCGACGACCACGGACCGTCCTCCCACCCGGTGAGCGGCCCGTCGGTGTTCGACCTGGCACTGGCCCACGGGCACACGGCCAAGGTGTACGCCGAGTCGATGCCCACCAACTGCGACCGCAGCTCCGGCGGGACCTACGCGGCCCGGCACAACACCTGGACCTACTTCACGGAGAGCACCCGCTGCCTCGACCTCGACGTCCCGGCCGGCGAGATCGACGCGGACGTCGCGGCGGGCGAGCTCCCGGACGTGGGGCTGCTCGTTCCGGACCTGTGCCACGACGCCCACGACTGCCCACTGGGCCAGGCCGACGGCTACCTGCGGGACGTGATGCGGACCGTGCTCTCGGGACCCGACTGGTCCGCCGGGCGGCTGGCCGTCGTCATCACCTTCGACGAGGTGGAGGAGGGCGGCACCGGGACGCTGCTGACGGTGGTCGTCGCCCCGGGCCTGCACGCCACCCGGGTCGGTACGCCCCTCAGCCACCTGTCGTGGAGCCGGTGGATGACCGACCTCGTCGGCGCCCCCGCCCTGCGCATGGCGGCCCATGCCCCGTCGCTCGGCAAGGCCTTCCACCTGTAGCGACAAACGGGGGTGAAACGTGTTACACACCCCCACATGCGACGCATCACCCAGCTCGCGGTCCCGCTGCTCGCCGGCTCGCTGCTGCTCGCGCATCCCGCGACCGCGCAGGCGCCGCGGATCAGCCACGTCTTCGAGCAGCAGCTGACGTTCGACGACAGCTACGCCGAGGGTGAGCCGAGCATCGCGGTGAACCCACGCGACCACCGCAACATCATCGTCACGTTCCTGGCCAACGTCGGCTACGGCTTCTACGGCGTGGAGCACGGGCACCCGCCCACCAACGCCCGCGACCGCGAGCAGGCCATGCAGGGCTGCGACGAGCTGCTCACCTTCGACGGCGGCAAGCACTGGAAGCGCCAGCAGCTGCCGGTCGCGAGCTTCCAGACGGACCCGACCCGCCCCAACTGCTCCGACACCCTCGTGCTGTTCGACGACAAGGGCGTCGCCTACGTCGTGGGCTCCAACTTCCAGTTCCCCTCCTTCGCCGCCGGCCAGGGCGACTTCCGGCTGATCCGCTCCTACGACGGCGGCCGCACCTGGACCAAGCCCTCCGTGGTGTCGCCGGCCGCGCTGAGCCCGGGCAGCGACCCCGGTCAGTGGCAGGGCATCCGGTTCTACGACGACCGCGAGTTCATGGCCCTCGACCGGGACACCGGCTACCTCTACGTCAACGGCACCCAGGGGCGGGCTGCCGCCGACGCGCAGGGCAACATCGAGTACCTCGCGACCTCCCGTGACGGCGGCCGCACCTGGGGCAACGCGATCGCCGTCGGCAACGCCGCCGCGACCCAGCTCGCCGCCGCTCACGGGATCGTGCTGTTCACCTCGCCCCCGCCGGCGACCGGCGGTGCCGGGGAGTGCAGCGACTGCACCAACGTCATCGTCAGCACCGACGGCGGCCGCAGCATCACCCGCTACCCGACGATGATCCCCGGCGGCGGGAGCCCGCCCGTCGTCGCCGACCCCCGGCACCAGGGCCGCTTCGCGATGTTCGCCAAGGACGGCAGCGGCGCCCTGGACGTGTGGCTCACCGGGGACGCCGGCAAGCGCTGGGCGAAGGTCGGCCGGATCGCCGTACCCGGCAGGAGCCCCGCCAAGATGTGGCTGGACTGGACCCGGGAAGGCGTCCTCGGCGTCGGCTGGCGCGGCACCCTCGCCGACGGCAGCTACGGCTTCTGGGGGGCGGTGTCGTTCGACGACGGCCGGCACTTCACGGTGAGGCGGATCAGCAAGGTCGACTCCCCGAAGAACCAGGGGGTCTGGGTCGCCGGGGACGACACGTCCGCGATCTGGCTGACCCACGACAGGTTCTACGCCGCCTGGGGTGACTGGCGGACCGGCAGCCTGCAGACCTACTGGGGCGGGTTCACCTTCCGCTGACGCGTGAGGCCCGGATCACCGGGCAGAACCTCTCCGGGGGCACCACTCGCTCGAGGAGGCTCGTCATGTCGACCGCGTCAGTCGTCGCTCTGGTCCTGATCGTTCTCGCCGCCCTGCTGGTCGTGGCAGTGATCGCCGTCCGGAAGCGACGCAGCTCCGCGCTGCGCGCGGAGTTCGGTCCGGAGTACGACCGGGCCGACGAGCGCGACCTGCGGGCCCGCAAGGAGGAGCACGAGCAGCTCACCCTGCGCGACCTCACCCCTGCGGCGCGGCAGCGCTTCACCGACGCCTGGGCCAGCGCGCAGAGCTCCTTCGTCGACACCCCGGCGCTCGCCCTGACCCAGGCCGACACCCTGGTGACGCAGCTGCTCACCGAGCGCGGCTACCCGGTCGACGACTTCGACACCAAGGCACGGCTGCTCTCGGTCGACCACTCCGACGTGATGGACTCCTACCGCGCCGCACACGAGGTGGAGGTGGCCAACCAGGCCGGCACCGCCGGGACCGAGGCCATCCGCAACGCCTTCCTCGACTTCCGCCAGGTGTTCGAGACCGTGCTCGCGCAGGCCGGCGGTCCCGCCGAGGCCTACCCCGCCGAGGACGTCGAGCCCCGCCGGCGCAGAGCCGCCTCCCGCACGGATCTCTGACCTTCGGTCCCGGCTCGCGGCGACGAACGGCCCTGTCGCGCCGGCACGCGCCGCACCACCGTGGGGCAGTGGACCTGCGACGACGGCTACGGGCCTGCTGGCCGGCACTGCTGGGCTGTGCGCTCGCCCTGACGACCGCCGTACCCCCCGCGCACGCCACCACACCGGTCGCCGCAGCCGCCAGCTGTCCCGCGGCGCCGTACGGCGTCCACCGCGTGGCGCCCGGGACGGGCAGGACGGTCGCCCTCACCTTCGACGACGGTCCGGGTCCCAGCACCGGCGCGATGCTGTCGGTGCTCCGGTCGAAGAGGGTGCGGGCGACGTTCTTCAACCTCGGCACGGCGAGCGCGGCGGCGGCGCAGACCGTCCGGGCCGAGGTGAACAGCGGCTCGGTGGTCGGCAACCACACGTGGGACCACACGCGGCTGACCACACTGACCGCCTCGGCGCAGGCGAGCGAGCTGAGCCGCGCCAGCGCCGAGCAAGCCGCGCTCGTCGGCCGGCTGCCGTGCCTGTTCCGGCCGCCGTACGGGTCGTACAACACCGCCACCCTGACGCTCGCCGCGCAGCGCAACCTGCAGGTGTACACGTGGTCGGTCGACCCGGAGGACTGGAAGGCAGCGGGCACGTCCTCGTCGTACTGGATCAGCCGGATCGTCCGCCGCGCCGAGGCCGGCATCACGCAGACCCACCCCGTGATCCTGCTGCACAACCAGGCCGCAGGGAACCCGGCGACCGTGGCGGCGCTCGGCCCGATCATCGACTTCTACCGCGCCCACGGCTACGCCTTCGTCGACCTGTACGGGCGGAAGGGCTACCCGGCCGACAGCCCGTTCGGCTCCTACGACCGGGTGACCCGCTGGCCGGGTGGGCTCCGCGTCGACGGCTGGGTGATCGACCCGAGCACCACCGGAAGTGCACTGGCCGACCTCTACGTCGACGGTCGAGGCGTCGGCCGGTACCGGGCCGGCACCTACGGGGCGGCCCTGGCCAAGGCGTACCCGAGGTTCGGCGGCTCTCACGGGCTGGTCGTCACGTTCCCGTTTACCGCGGGCGGGGCGCACCAGGTCTGCGCCATCGGGGTCGACGTCGCGGGAGCCGGTGACGACACCGTTCTCGGCTGCCGGTCCGTCGTCGTGTCCAACAGCCCCGTCGGCTACCTCGACAGTGCGGCGGGGACACCGTCGGCGGTCCTTTTGTCCGGGTGGGCACTCGACCCGGACACCGCGGCCGCGATCAGCGTGGTGCCCTACGTCGACGGCCACCCGCGGGCAGCACAGGTCGCGAACACCTACCGGCCCGACGTGGGGCGCGCCCACCCAGGCTGGGGTGACGACCACGGGTTCCGGTTCGCGCTGCCGGTCGCGCGGGGCACCCACACGGTCTGCGTCGACGCGGTCAACGCCGGACCCGGCGCCACGACCCGGCTCCGCTGCGCCCGCGTGGTGACGTGACGCTCTGGACACCAGACTCGAGTGCACCCGAAGGGATTCGAACCCCTAACCTCTTGATCCGTAGTCAAGTGCTCTATCCGTTGAGCTACGGGTGCGCGTCGCCGACGAGGACGACCGGCAGAGCATACCGGAGCGACGGACCTCCACCTCGGGCGTCAGAGCTTCGGTGCGTACCAGCGGGCCAGCTTCCCGTCCCTGCTCACCGCCCGCAGCCTGTCCTCGGCCGCCGCCCGGCTCTCGGTGGTCGCGACGATGAGCAGCTGGTCGCCGTGCTCGAGCCGGGTGTCGCTCGTCGGGACCGTGCCCTCCCGACCGCGTACGACCAGGCTCAGGACGGCACCCGTGGGGAGGCGGAGCTCATCGACGTACACGCCGTGCAGGTGGGACCCCGGACGCACGGTCACCTGGAGCAGGTCCGCACCGACGGACTCCAGCGGGGCTGCCTCGACCTCGAGGTCGCGCGCCTCGACGTCCTCGACCACGCCGAGCCAGCGGCCGACGTAGGGCAGCGTCGGTGCCTGCACCAGCGTGTAGATCACGACCAGGACGAAGACCGCGTCGAGCACCCTGCTGGCGCCGGGAACGTGCTGGGTCACCGGGACGATGGCGAGCACGATGGGCACCGCCCCGCGCAGTCCCGACCAGGCGAGGAACAGCTGCTCGCGCAGCGACACCCGGAACGGCGTGGTGGTGAGGAGCACGGCGAGGGGGCGGCCGACGAACAGCGCCGCCGCGCCGACGACCAGGGCGGTCGGGATCGCCTCGACCAGCCGCGACGGGCTGGCCAGCAGGCCGAGCAGCACGAACAGGCCGAGCTCCGCGAGCAGGGCGAGGCTGGTCGCGAAGCCGAGCACCGCCCGCCGGTGCGGCAGCCGGGCACTGCCGACGACGAGCCCTGCGACGTAGACCGCCAGGAACCCGCTGCCGTGCAGGACGCCGGCCACCCCGAAGCTGAGCAGCACCAGCCCGACGGTGGCCAGGGGGTAGAGCCCGGCGCTGGGGAGCGCCAGGCGACCGAGGCCGACGCGCCCGACCGCACCGATCACGAGGCCGACCGCGAGGCCGACGAGGAGCTCGAAGCACACCAGGCCCGCGACCTCCCAGGCGCTGGTGCTCGTCCACGAGTCGGAGCTGACCAGCGTCACCAGGACGACCGTCGGGGCGTCGTTGAGGCCGGACTCGGCCTCCAGCAACCGTCCCAGCCGGCCCTTGAGCGGCAGTCGGCGCAGCACGCTGAAGACCGCGGCAGCGTCGGTGGAGGCGACGGCGGCGCCGAGCAGCAGAGCCGTCCGCCAGCTGGTGCCCAGCAGCCAGACCGTCGAGCTCGCGACGACGCCGACGCTCACGAAGACCCCGACGGTCGACAGCAGCGCGGCCGGGCCGACGGCCGGCCGGACCTGCGACCAGCGCGTCGTGAGACCGCCCTCGGCCAGGATGACGGCGAGCGCGACGAGGCCGATCTCCCCGGTCAGGTCGTAGTCCTCGAAGCGGATCCCGAGGCCCGCCTCGCCCAGGGTGAGCCCGAGCGCGAGGTAGACCAGCAGTGCCGGTACGCCGGTCCTGCTGCTCAGCCGGACCGCGAGCACCGCGACCAGGAGCAGCCCGCATCCTGCGAGGAGCGCGAGATCGACGGCGTGGCTCACCTGCGCATCCTGGCAGGATGGATGGGTGCGCAGGAGACCGCGGCTCGCCGGAGAGCTGCTCGTGGTGGTCGGGCTCCTCGTCGTCTACGACTGGGTGGCGTCGCAGTCGCGGGCCACCCCGGCGGTCGCGTACGCCCACGGGCGCGCGATGCTCCGGCTCACCCCCGGTGGCCTGGAGCTGCGCGCCGACCACTGGCTCGCCGGGCTCGGCTGGCTGCAGGACCCCGCGTCGTACTACTACGACCTGGCCCACATCAACGTCACGATGGTGGCGCTGCTCGTCTGCTGGTGGTGGGTGCCGGCCGCCTACCGGCGCGCCCGCAACTCGCTGGTGCTCATCAACGTGATCGGCCTGGTGACGTTCTTCCTCTACCCCGTCGCGCCCCCACGGCTGCTCCCCGGCTCAGGCTTCGTCGACGTCGTGGCGCAGTCCGGCACCTGGGGTGCCGGCAACGGCGCGGTGCAGCACCCGAACGAGTACGGCTCGATGCCGTCCCTGCACACGGCCTGGGCCGTGTGGGTCGCACTCACCGTGATGACGATGACGGCTGGCAGGCGGTGGTGGGCGCTGGGCTGGCTGCACGTCGCGCTCACGGTGTTCTTCGTGATCGTCACCGGCAACCACTACCTCGTCGACGTCGTCGCCGGAGGCGCGACAGCAGCCGTGGCCTGGGCGCTCGGCTCACAGCGAGTTCCCAGCGTCTCCCCAGCCGCCGCCGAGCCCAGGACCGCGATGGTGGAGCGATGACGACCACCGCCCCCGAGGCCCGCCTGCTCGTCGTCGACGACGAGCCGAACATCGTCGAGCTGCTCTCGGCCTCGCTCCGCTTCGCCGGGTTCGAGGTGGAGACCGCGTCCGGGGGTCTCGAGGCGGTCGACAAAGCGCGCACCTTCCGCCCGGACCTGCTCGTCCTCGACGTCATGATGCCGGGACTCGACGGCTTCGGTGTGGTGCGCCGGCTGCGCCAGGACGGCGTCCGTACCCCCGTCGTGTTCCTCACGGCGAAGGACGCCACCGAGGACAAGGTCCAGGGGCTGACCCTGGGCGGCGACGACTACGTGACGAAGCCGTTCTCCCTGGAGGAGGTCGTGGCGCGGATCCGCGCGGTGCTCCGCCGCGTGTCGGCGTCGCCGGCCGCGGCCAAGCACCTGTCGTTCGCCGACATCGAGCTCGACGAGGACACCCACGAGGTCTGGAAGAACGGCGAGCTCGTCGCGCTCTCGCCGACCGAGTTCAAGCTGCTGCGGTACTTCATGCAGAACACCGGCCGGGTGCTGTCGAAGGCGCAGATCCTCGACCACGTCTGGAACTACGACTTCGGCGGTGACGCGAACGTGGTCGAGTCCTACGTCTCGTACCTGCGCCGCAAGATCGACACCACCGAGCCCCGCCTGCTGCACACCCTGCGCGGCGTCGGCTACGTGATGCGCATCCCCCGTTCGTGACCGGGTTGTGGGCCCGCACCCCGCTGCGGGTCAGGCTCGTCGTCGCGCTCGTCCTGCTCGCCGGGGTCGGGCTCGGGATCAGCGGCGTCGCGGCGAGCCGCGCGCTGCACGGCTACCTGCTGGACCGCGTCGACCAGCAGCTGGGTGCTGCCGTCCACGACACGGGTGCCATCAACGGGTTGCTGCGAGGCTTCGGCGGATCGCCCGATGGCGATGGTCCGGGCCGTCCTGACGCCTTCGGCCTGATCTACGTGTCCCTCGTCCTGCCGGACGGGACGGTGTCCCAGCGCAGCACCCTGCCCGAGGGGACAGCGGCACCGTCGGTGCCCGACAAGCCGCGTGACAGCAAGCCGTACACGGTCGGGTCCGCGGGCGGAGGCGGGTCGTGGCGAGTCATCAACAGGTCGGTGCCCACCACGGCAGGGGTCACCGGCGAGCTGTACGTGGCCGTCCCCCTCGACGAGGTCCAGCAGACCGTCGGGAGGCTGGAGGTCATCGAGGCCGTCATCGGCGGTGTCGTGCTGCTCCTGCTGGCCGCGGCCGGGACTCTCGTCGTACGCCGCTCCCTGCGGCCGCTCGTCGCCGTCGAGTCCGCCGCCGAAGCGATCGCGGAAGGCGACCTGTCGCAGCGGGTGCCCGAGTCCGACCCGCGGACCGAGGTGGGGTCGCTGTCGCAGTCGTTCAACACCATGGTGGCGCGGCTCGAGACAGCGTTCTCGGAGCAGGCCGCGTCGGAAGCCGACGCGCGCGCGTCGGAGGAGCGGATGCGGCGCTTCGTGGGCGACGCCTCGCACGAGCTGCGCACCCCGCTGACGTCGATCCGCGGGTTCGCCGAGCTGTACCGGCAGGGGGCGCTGCCGTCGGCCGACGACGTCGCCCGTGCCATGTCGCGCGTCGAGGGCGAGGCCGCGCGGATGGGCCTGCTCGTCGAGGACCTGCTGCTGCTCGCGCGGCTCGACCAGCAGCGACCGCTCGAGCGTGCCGCGGTCGACCTGCTGGAGCTCGCGCGCGACGCCGTCGCCGACGCGCAGGCCGTCGACCCGAGCCGCGCCGTCACCCTGGAGGCGGTGGCTGCCGGGCCACCACCGGTGGTGTCGGGTGACGCCGGGCGGCTGAGGCAGGTCTTCGGCAACCTGGTGAGCAACGCCCTGACGCACACCCCGGCAGGTACGCCGGTGGTGGTCCGGGTCGCCACCTCGGCCTCCGAGGCGACCGTCGAGGTCGTCGACTCGGGACCGGGCATCCCGGCGGCGGAGCGAGAGCGTGTCTTCGAGCGGTTCTTCCGGACCGACTCCTCGCGCACCCGCGCCTCCGGCGGGACGGGGCTCGGCTTGTCCATCGTGGCGGCGCTCGTCGCCGCGCACGGCGGATCGGTAGAGGTGGCCGACACACCTGGTGGCGGCGCGACCTTCCGGGTCCGGCTCCCCCTCGCCTGAGCTCGTCCACAGAACGTCGGCGCGCGCCCCACCGGCACCCTGCCGTGGTCCAGGCTGCCGGACGTGAACCTGTCCGACCTCACCGACGCCGTCGCCGCCGTCTGCGCGCTCGAGCCCGCCGCGCTGGACACCGACGCGCTGCGCGAGCTCGCGGTCACGGCGGAGAAGGCCGCCGGCCGGCTGCGGGGGCTCGCGAGCGCCGCCCTCGGCGAGGTGGCGGCGCGGGAGCCGGAGGGCGCCGCCTGGTGGTGGCGCGACGCCACCGGCATCAGCGGAGAGGCCGCCGGCCATGCGCTGCGTCGGGCGACAGGGCTCCGCTCGCTCCCCTCGGTGGCCGAGGCCGTGGTCGACGGCCGGCTGTCGCTGGAGCAGGCCGGCGCCCTCGTCCCTCTCGTCGGCAAGATCGACGAGGTGGAGCTGCACGACTCCCAGCCGCTCCTCATCGACGGAGCCGCGGGCCGTACCGTCGACAGCATCGGCCAGTGGGTGCGCCACCTCATCGCCATGAACTCCGACAAGGACCTCGAGCTCGAGCAGGAAGCCGCCGCGGACAAGCGGTACCTGCGGCACCGGACCGACGCTGACGGGATGGTCCGCGGCAGCTTCGCGCTCCCGGCCGAGGACGCCGAGCCCTACCTGACCGTCCTTGAGCCGCTGGCCCGCAAGGCCGGCGACGCCGACGAACGGACCGCCGCCCAGCGGCGAGCGGACGCCTTCGCCGACGTGTTCGCCGGCGCGGCCCGCTGGGCCGACCTGCCGAACGCCGGTGGGCAGCGCACCCAGGTCTGCTACGTCATCAGCGCCGAGTGGGCGGCCGCCCAGCGCGGCGCCACCCCGGCGACCGGCGCCTGGACCGGACCCCAGACGCGCGCCCGGATGGAGGCGCTGCTGTGCGATGCACGGCTGTCCCGGCTGCTGCTCGACAGCTCAGGCCAGGTGCGCTCCCTCGAGTCCGTCAACGACGAGATCACGATGGCGCAGCGACGAGCCGTCTCCGCGCGCGACCGGCGCTGCGTCGCCCGCGGCTGTCACCGGCCCCCCGCCTTCTGCGACGTCCACCACCTGATCGCGCGGGAGGACGGCGGCCCGACGTCGCTCGAGAACCTTGCGCTGCTGTGCCGCCGGCACCACGTCATGTGGCACCAGGGCCGGCTGCTCCTGCCCGACCTCGACGTGCCCTGGCTGCGCAAGCCGCTCGACCCACCGATGGTGGCGTGAGCCGTCAGCCCGCGGACAGCGTGTAGGGAGTGACGGGATCGTCGAACCCCCTGAGCACCTGAGGCACACCTGGAACCGCCATCCACTCGGCGCCGAGGAGCTCGACGAGCTCGCCGGCGGTGATCACCTGCCCGGGCTCGGCTACCGCGACCAGCCGCGACGCGAGGTTGACCGAGGGACCGAAGTAGTCCCCGTCCTGCGCCAGCACGCTGCCGTAGGCCACCCCTGCCCGGCAGTCGATGCCGGCCTCCGCCGCGCGGGGGTGCGTGACCAGGTCGAGCGCGATCCGGACCAGGTCCTCGGGGAGGGCGCTGACCCACATCACAGCGTCGCCGAGGAACTTCACGACCCTGCCGCCCCTCGCGTGGATGGTGTCCATGGCCGTCTCCTCGAAGGCCGAGAGGACCTCCGAGAGCGACGCGAGCGGAAGCTGCTGGGACAACCGGGTGAACCCGGAGAGGTCGGCGAACCCGATGCCGCAACGGAAGGCGGTGCGTTCGGTCCGCTCCCGGTCGATGTCCTCGAAGTGCACTCGGGTCGCCTCGAGGTGCTGGCGGTGCAGGGTGTCGAGCATCTGCCCGATCCGCGGGACCAGTCTCGTCACGGCGGCGTAGGCCTTGGCGGTCTTCACCTCGTCACCGGTGACTGCGAGGTCGATGACACCTTCCATCCCTGCCCGCATGGCCGACGACTCGGCCTCGGTGATCCTGGCCAGGGCCGCCCCGACGACCCGTGAGACGCCGAGCGCGGTGTTCTCACCAAGGAAGCCACGTACCTCGAGGTAGGTGCCGAGGGCTTCTACGTCCGCCTCGGTCAGCGACGGTGCGTCGTCACCCTTGTCCGGAAGGCCCAGGGTTCGCCAGACGCGCACGAGGACCGCCGGCTCGACCTCCAGCCGAGCAGCTGCGTCCCGCAGGCTGAGCAGCCCGACGAGCGGCCTGATCTGCCGATCTCCTGCGAGCGCGAACAGCCGGCCCCGCGACTCCGCGAGCGTCATCTCCTCGAGGGTGCATCCCTCGGACACCAGGAACTCGAGAAGCTCCCGTCGCTGCACGGCGTTCTCCGCCGCCGGGTCGTACAGACCGGCCTCGGTGAGGGCGTCCAGGTCCACGGGACACAGTGTGTCAGCAGCCGTGCACCACGACACCGCTGCCGACGCGGGTCTTGCGGACCTCGACCCGCACGGGGATCCGCTGCCGCAGCTCGGCGACGTGCGACACGAGCCCCACGACCCGGCCTCCTTCGCGCAGGCCGTCGAGGACGTCCATCACCTCGTCGAGGGTCTCCTCGTCCAGGGTGCCGAAGCCCTCGTCGACGAACAGCGCACCGATGCGCGCACCGCCGGCCTCAGCGGTGACGACGTCGGCGAGGCCGAGGGCGAGGGCGAGGGCGGCGAGGAACGTCTCCCCGCCGGACAGCGTGGCCGTGTCCCGGTCCTGCCCGGACCACGCGTCGCGGACGAGCAGGCCGAGGCCGGATCGGGCGCCGGCACGGGCCGACCCGTCGGTGTGGATCAGCTCGTAGCGCCCCTGCGTCATCCGCAGCAGTCGCACGGTGGCGGCGGCGGCGACCTCCTCGAGCCGGGCGGCGAGCACGAAGGAGGTGAGGGTCATCTTGAGCCCGTTCGCGCCGGCGCCGGAGCAGAGGTCGGCGAGCGCCCGGACCTCGCGGGCGACCTGCTCGAGCGGCAGGAGGTCCTGAAGTGCGCCGGCCAGCGCGGGGGCGAGCCGCTCGAGGGCCTGCGCGCGCTGCCGCGCGACGCCCTGGTCGGCGACGACGACCGACAGGGCCGCGTCGGCAGCAGCGAGTGCCGCGGACGTCTCGGCGACGGGTGCCGGCGTGGTCAGGTCGACGTCGAGCGAGGGGTCGGCCAGCTCGGCGGCGAGGGCGGCCTCGGCGTCTGCCGCGGTCCGGAGCGCTGCGGTGGTGGCGGTGCGCCACTCGGCGGAGCGGGCGGCGGCCATCGCGTCGGCGACCTGCGCGAAGCCGGCCTCGAGGCTGGCCTCCGCCGCGGCGGCAGCCGCCGCCTCGAGCTCCGTCGTGGCGGTCGCGAGCGCCTCGGCAGCGGTGCGGGCGGCCGTCCACTGGGCTGCGTCCTGCTCGGCGAGGGCGAGGGCCGCAGGGAGGTCGGCGGCGCCCGCTGCGGCGAGGTCGGCGGCGAGCCCGGCGGCCGTGGCGGTCGCCTCGGCGCCGCGGCGGGCGGCCGCCTCGGCACGGGTGCTGGCGGCGACCAGCAGGTTGGACAGCTCGGCGCGGCGGGACTCGAGCCGGGTGAGGTCGAGCTCGCGGGCCTCGAGCTGGGTGGCGGCGGCGAGCAGGACGTCGAGGGACAGGTCGAGCTCGGCGATGCGGTCGTCCAGGGCAGCACCCGTCCACGGGGCGACGCGCTCGGCGAGCGCCGCCGCCCGCGAGGCGGCGGCGGCGAGCTGGGCCGTCAGGTCGAGCACGACGCCCTGGGCGTCGTCGGCCTCGCGGCGGGCGCGCTCCTCGTCCTGGACGGTGACGCCTTCGTCGCGCAGCGCGCTGGGGTCCGGGTGGGTCGGCGAGCCGCAGACCTCGCAGGGCACGCCGTCCTCGAGCAGCGCCGCCAGCCGGGCCACCATCGAGTGGGTCGAGGCCACCCGCAGGTCGAGGGCCTTGGTCTCGAGCGCCACGGCGGTCTCGCGGGCAGACAGCACGGACTCGCGCAGGCCGGCGACCGCCGCCGAGGTCACGCCCAGCTCGACGACGAGCGGGCGCAGCGCCGCCAGGGTGTCCCGCTCCAGCCGGAGCGCGGGGACGGACGCGACGGCCTCCCGCGCCGCCGCCAGGTGCGCGGCAAGCTCGGCCCGCCGGGTGGGGAGCACGGCCAGCTCGACCTCGCAGGCGGCCACCTCGGCCAGGGCGTCGGCCTGCTCGGCGCGTGCCATGCCGATGACACCCAGGGCGTCCCGCCGGGCCTCGTCCACGGCGCGCAGGCCCTCGAGGCGGTGCCGCTGGGCAACGGCGGACGCAGCGCGGGTGCGCACCTCGTCCAGGGGCAGCGCCGACGTCACCGCGCTCAGCGCGGCGTCACGCGCGACGCGGCGGGCCTGGAGCGCCGTCAGGACCGGCGCCACCTCGGCGGCGCGGGCGGCCGCGTCGAGCTCGACCTGGCGGGCGAGCCGTGCCGGACGGTCGGCCTCCAGCGCCGACTGCCGTGTCAGCGCGGCGCGCCGGCGGCTCTGCAGCCCGGCGATCCGGGTGGCCTCAGCGGCTGCGGCGCGGCGGAAGTCCCGCTCCTCCAGCCGAAGGCGCACCCCCTCGTCAAGGGACAGCAGCCGCTCGCGCGCGGACGAGCACAGCTCGAGAGCCCACGCCGCCGAGACCTCCGACGGCAGCGGTGCCTCCGCGACCTCTGCGATCCGGGCCGCGAGGTCGTCGACGACCGCCCGGGCGGCGGCGACGCGCTCACCGCAGGTGCGGCGGCGGGCGGCCAGCCAGTCCTCGACGTCGGCGAAGCGCTCGGTGGCGAACAGCTTCTTGAGGAGCTCGACGCGTTCCGGCGACGAGGCCCGCAGGAAGGTCGCGAACTCGCCCTGCGGCAGCAGCACGACCTGGAAGAACTGCTCGGCCGACATCCCGACCAGGTCCAGGACCTCGTCGTCGGCCTCGCGCGGCCGGGTCGACAGCGTCTCCCAGCTGCCGTCGCGGAGCTCCTCGAGCAGCACCCGGGCCTGCTCGGTCACCACACCGGTGCCGCGCGTCTTCGCACGCGCCCATGCGGGGGACCGCGTGATCCGGACCCGCCGGGCGCCGAACGTCGCTTCGAGGGTCACCGACGTCCGCACGTCCGGCGCGCAGTGGTCCGACCGCAGCCGCTTCGCCTGCCCCCGCGCCCCGGGGACCCGACCGAACAGCGCGAACCCGATCCCGTCGAGCAGCGTCGTCTTGCCGGCGCCGGTCGCGCCGTGCAGCAGGAAAAGGCCGCCGGACGACAGGGCATCGAGGTCCAGCGAGACGGTCGACGCGAACGGCCCGAAGGCCGTCATCGTCAGCGCGTGCGGCCTCATCCGGCCACCCGCACGGCCTCGAAGGCCGACGCCAGCAGCGCCGACTCACCCGCCGTCACCGGCGTGCCACGGACGTGCGAGACGAACGCCTGCGCCACCTCGACGTCGGACCCGCGCACCCGCGCCGTGTAGGACTCAGCTGTCCGCTCGACCCCCGCCGGTGCGAAGCCGAGCACCAGCAGGTGCGGGAACCGCGCGCTGAGCCGTTCCATCGCCTGCTCGGGGCGCGCGGCGTCGGTGAGGGTCACCGACAGCCAGTCGTCCTCGGCGTCGTCGTACTCCCGAGAGCACAGCAGGTCGGACAAGGCGCCTCGTACGACGGACAGCCGGCGCGGCACGGGAGCAGGGACGAACTCGACGGCGCCGCCGAGCTCCACCAGCCACGAGCCCTTCACCTGGGCGGCCTCGGAGAACGAGTACGCGAGCGGCGATCCGCTGTAGCGCAAGGACTCGGAGAGCACCTGCGCCCCGTGCAGGTGCCCGAGCGCGCCGTAGCCGAACCCGTCGAAGAGCGACACCGGGACCCGCGAGACGCCACCGACCGAGATGTCGCGCTCGGACTCCGACGCCTCCCCACCGGCGACCCAGCAGTGCGCCAGGACCACCGACGACGGGGGCGCCACGGCGCGGACCCGCGCCAGCGCGTCCGAGAGCACCGACACGTGGGAGGGGAAGCCGTACGCGGACGGCTCGAGGTAGGGCACCGCGAAGAACGGCACTCCGTCGAGGACGACGGGGACGTGGACGGTGTCGAGAGAGGTACGGAGGAAGACGCCCGATGCGTCGATGAGCGCCGCACCGAAGCCGAGCCGACGGGCGCTGTCGTGGTTGCCGCTGATGACCACGACCCGCGCACCGGCGTCCCGCAGCCGGGCGAAGGCCGACGAGCAGAGCTCCACCGCCTCCAGCGGCGGCACCGCCCGGTCGTACACGTCGCCGGAGACCACCACGACGTCGACCTGCGACGAACGCACGACGTCCACCAGGTGGTCGACGAAGGCCTCCTGGGCCGCGGCCAGCGAGGCGCGGTGCAGCGACCGGCCCAGGTGCCAGTCGGAGGTGTGGAGGAGGCGCACGCCGCAACCGTAGGGACGCGGACCGACACAGCGGTGGAGGCACGGCCAGGCTGTGGAGCGTGGCGGAGGCTCGGGGATTTGAACCCCGGATGGGCTTGAGACCCAAACCGCATTAGCAGTGCGGCGCCATAGACCGGACTAGGCGAAGCCTCCTGGGAGCCCGAGGGCTACCGGAGGAAGAAGACTAGCGGAGCCGCAGCCTGTACCGTTGACCCATGGTGAATGAGACAACAGCCGATGTCATCGTGGTCGGCTCCGGCTTCGGCGGTTCGGTCTCCGCGCTGCGGCTGGCGGAGAAGGGCTACCGGGTCACGGTGCTCGAGGCCGGGCAGCGGTTCACCCCCGAGACGCTGCCGAAGAGCTCGTGGGACCTGAAGGCGTTCCTGTGGATGCCCCGGCTCGGCCTGACCGGCATGCAGCGGATCACCTGGCTCAAGGACGTCGTCATCCTCTCCGGCGCCGGCGTCGGGGGCGGCAGCCTGGTCTACGCGAACACCCTCTACACGCCCCCGCCCGCGTTCTTCCAGGACCCGCAGTGGGCGGGCATCACCGACTGGCAGTCCGAGCTCGCCCCGCACTACGACCAGGCGCAGCGGATGCTCGGTGTGGTCGAGAACCCGACGACCACGCCGAGCGACGTCGTCATGCAGAAGGTCGCCGCGGACATGGGCGTGGGCCACACCTACCACCCGACGCCGGTCGGGGTGTTCTTCGGCGAGCCCGGCAAGACGGTCAGCGACCCGTACTTCGGCGGCGCCGGACCGGACCGGACCGGCTGCATCCAGTGCGGCAACTGCATGATCGGCTGCCGGTTCGGGGCGAAGAACCGGCTGGACACCAACTACCTGTACCTCGCCGAGCGGCTCGGCGCGACGGTCGAGCCGCTC
This sequence comes from uncultured Frankiales bacterium, assembly GCA_946479905.1. The sequence continues at coordinate 46,457 of CAMLIA010000003.1, forward strand.
ACCACGGCCACCGCGCTCCGGCAGACCCCGGAGGGCTGGGAGGTCGACACCGTGCCGACCGGCCGGAAGGGCCCTGTGACCACGCGCCGCGCGGCCCAGGTGGTGCTGGCCGCCGGCACCCTGGGCACCCAGCGGCTGCTGCACGAGATGCGCGACACCGGCGTGCTGCCGCGGATCAGCCCGAGGCTCGGCATGGTGACCCGCACCAACTCCGAGGCGCTGCTCGGGGCGCAGACCGCGACGGTGCCGGCGCAGCCGTTCAACCAGGGGGTCGCGATCACGAGCAGCTTCCACCCCGACGAGGTCACGCACGTGGAGCCGGTCCGCTACGGCAAGGGCTCCAACGCGATGGGGCTGCTCAGCACCATCCTCGTCGACGGCGGCGGTCGCCTCCCGCGACCGCTGCGGTTCCTGCTGCAGGTGCTGCGGCACCCGTACGTCTTCGCCAGGAGCCTCAGCGTCCGGCACTGGTCGGAGAAGACGATCATCGTCCTGGTCATGCAGACCCTCGACAACAGCATCAGCGTGCGGCGCACCCGGCGCGGGAAGCTCACCAGCGGCCCCGGCCACGGTGCCCCCAACCCGACGTGGATCCCGGTCGCGCACGAGGCCACCCGGCGGATCGCGCAGGAGATCGGCGGCTTCCCCGGCGGCACCGTCGGCGACATCGCCAACGTCCCGATGACCGCCCACATCATCGGCGGCTGCGTCATCAGCGACAGCCCCGAGACCGGTGTCATCGACGCCTACCACCGGGTGCACGGCTACCCGACCCTGCACGTCGTCGACGGCGCCGCGATCAGCGCCAACCTCGGCGTGAACCCGAGCCTCACGATCACGGCCCAGGCCGAGCGGGCGATGTCGATGTGGCCCAACGCGGGCGACGCCGACCCGCGGCCAGGGCAGGGCGAGGCCTACCAGCGGGTCTCGCCGGTGCCTCCGCAACGGCCGGCGGTGCCCGCCTCGGCACCCGGAGCGCTGCGCTCCTAGACCGGCTCCTAGACCGCTTCCTCGAGCTGCGGCTGGGCGGCGACCGGCATCCGCTGGACGGTGATCACGGCCGGGGCGACCCGACCCGAGGGACGCACGCCGCACAGCTGGAGCGCCACGGCGACCACCGCGGTGCCGGCGACGGCGTCGAGGACGTAGTGGTTGGCGGTCGCGACGACGACGAGGGTCGTGCCGAGCGGGTAGAGCCAGGCGAGGTAGCGCCACGGTGAGCGCAGCGCCGTGCAGACGGCGACGGCGCACCAGACCGCCCAGCCGACGTGCAGCGACGGCATGGCGGCGATCTCGTTGACGAAGCCGGAGACGCCGTGCCCGTTGACCGCCCACGCGACCGGGTGCTGCAGGACCGTGTCGAAGGTGCCCGCGACGACGTACCGCGGCGGCGACAGCGGCCAGGTGGCGTAGACGACGAGCGCTGCCGCCGTGGCTATGACGATCGCGCTGCGCAGCGGCGCGTAGACGTGCTGGTGCCGACGGAACAGCCACGCGAGCACGAGCGGCGTGACGATGAAGTGCAGCGTGGCGTAGTAGTAGCTCGCGGGCACCTCCAACCAGGCCTTGCCGGTGATGAACTGGTTGAGCGCGAGCTCGTGGTAGACGCCGACCACCTTCTCGAGGCGGATGACCTCGAGGGCGTGCACGTCGGCGACGCTGCGGTGGCCCGGGGTGTAGAGCCTGATGACGGCGTACACGCCGTAGCCGATGCCGATCGAGAGGACCTCGATCAGCCAGGGGAGGCGGCGCCACGACAGCCGCGAAGCGAGCACGTCCAACGCACCCTCCTCCCCGGGGTCCCCTCGCAGTTTTTCACAAGGTTGCCACGCACAACCTGCCTTCGACCACCGACATTCCTCGCAACCAGGCCGTCAACGGACGACCAGTCTCGCCAGCAGGGCGTCGTGGTCGCTGCGCGGCAGGTCGAACACGCGGGTCGAGCGCACCCCGATCCGGCCGTCCACGAAGACGTGGTCGAGGTCGAGCAGCGACAGCGACCCGGGCTGGCTGCCCCAGGTCCGCACCAGTCCCGAACCCGCCTTCTCGCCCGCGTCCCGGAACCTGCGGCCCTGCAGCGAGCGCAGCAGGCTGTTGTCGAGCGTGGCGTTGAAGTCGCCGAGCACGACGGTCGGACGACTGGTCGGCAGCGCCCGCGCGCTGCGCAGGATCGTGTCGTAGTCGCGCCGGTAGACCCCCTTCTCCTCGGCGACCGGCGGTGCCGCGTGCACCACCCGGACCAGCACGTCGCCCCCGGGGGCCTGCACCAGCGCCCCGGGCGCGTTGAACCGCAGCGGCCAGTCCGGCTGGGGTGTGAGGGGGTACCGGGACCACAGCCCGCCCCCGTCCGGCCCGGGCTTCGGGTCGGGCAGTCCCGTGAAGTACGGCAGCTCGACCGCCAGCCCGGCCCCCCGGAGGTCGTCGACGGCCGACTGCGTGAGCTCCTCGGTCGCGAGCACGTCGACGTGCTGCGACGTCACGAGCCGCACGATCCGGAAGGGGTCCGCCTCGCCGTACCGCAGGTTGGCGGTCATGACCGTGAGCGGACGTCCTCGGCCGGCGCCGTCCCCGACGAACCGCGGCAGCATCCAGACCACGTTCAGGAGAAGGAGTACGGCCGTGAGCGCGGCAGTCCGTCGCCGGTGCAGGGCCAGCTGGGCGACCAGCAGCACGCCCAGCGGTGGGACCGTGAAGGGCAGCGTCACCACGAGCAGGACGAGCGGGACGTGCCCGCGATCGCCGATCAGGCGGACGAGGGTCGGCACCCCGAGCAGCACGGTGAGCGTCCCGAGCAGCACGGTCACGGGGCGCCTCACCCGCTCACTCAAGCACGCGGCAGACTAGAACGGGTTACAGTTCCGGGTCGTGAGCACGGTCGACCCGCGGGTGTGGCGCATCGGCACGGTGACCGTGCTCGGGACGGTCATGTCCGTGCTCGACACGACGATCGTCAACGTCGCCCTCGAACCGCTGTCCCGGGCGCTGCACGCCGACCTGAGCGCGATCTCCTGGGTGGTCACGGCGTACCTGCTGGCCATCGCGGCCATCTCGCCGATCGCCGGGTGGGCCTCGCGCCGGCTCGGGACCCGTCGGCTGTACCTCATCTCCCTCGTGCTGTTCACCCTCGGCTCGCTGGCGTGCGGCCTCGCCTGGGACACCCCGTCGCTGGTCGTCGCCCGCGTGCTCCAGGGCGCGGGCGGTGCGCTGCTGATGCCAGTCGGGCAGTCGATCATCGTCAACGCTGCGGGGCGGGCGAACCTCGGCAAGGTGATGGGCACACTGGGCGTCCCCACCGTCCTGGCGCCGGTCGTCGGCCCGACCCTCGGCGGCTGGCTGCTCGAGGCGCTGTCGTGGCGGGCCATCTTCCTCATCAACATCCCGGTCGGGATCCTCGCGTTCGTCCTCGGGCTGCGGCTGCTGCCCCGGGACGAGGGCCAGCCGACGTACCGCCTCGACTGGCTCGGCCTCGTCCTCGGCTCCGCCGGCATGTCCCTCGTGACCTACGGGCTGTCCGAGGTCGCGTCCGACCCTGCGATCGTCCGGCTCCAGGTCGTCGGGCCCGTCGTCGTGGGCCTGGTGCTGCTCGTCGTGTTCGTCCGGCACGCGCTCGGCCGGGAGCACCCGCTGCTGGACCTGCGGCTGTTCCGCGACCGCACCTACTCGCTGTCCTCGATGGGCGTCTTCGTGAACGGCGCCACCAGCCTCGGTGGTCTCATCCTGCTGCCGCTGTACCTGCAGGGCGTGCGCGGTGAGTCCGCCACCACCACCGGGCTCCTGGTCGCGCCCACCGCGATCGGCGTGGTCCTGCTGATGCGCCGGAGCGGGCACCTCACCGACCGGTACGGCGGGGGGCGGATCGCCACGATCGGCACGGCGGTCGTGGCGGTGTCCACGCTGCCGCTCGCGTGGATCACCGACGACTCGTCGTACTGGTTCATCTGCACCGCGATGTTCTTCCGCGGGCTCGGCACCGCGCTGTGCGGCATGCCGCTGATGGCGGCGGCGCTGCGCACCATCAGCAACGCCAAGGCCGGTGACGCGACCGCGCAGCTGTTCGTGCTGCAGCGCGTCGGGAGCTCGCTCGGCACGGCGCTGTTCGTCGTCGTGCTGCAGCGGACCACCAGCTTCGGCACCACCTACGCCGTGGTGGTCGCCCTCACCGTCCTGTCGCTGCTGCCCGTCGTCGCCCTCACCGCGAGCGAGAAGCGCGCCACGACCCACGTCGACCCCACCCTGCTCGCCGAGCCCGTCGTCTAGAGGACACCCATGCGCTTCGACAACCGCTACGAGAACAAGGTCTGCTTCGTCACCGGAGCCGCCCGCGGGCAGGGCCGTGCCGAGGCGGTCCGCTTCGCCCAGGAGGGCGCCGACGTCGCGGTGCTCGACATCTGCCGGACGTTCCCGACGACCGGCTACGACGGTCCGACGCCGGACGACCTGGCCGAGACCGTCGCCCTCGTGGAGAAGGAGGGTCGCCGCTGCCTGTCCTTCGTCGCCGACACCCGCGACCGGACGGCGATGCGGGACGCGGTGGACACCATCACCGGCGAGCTGGGCGGTCTCGACGTCGTCGTCGCGAACGCGGGCATCTGCACCGGCTCGGCCTTCGTGGACGTGTCACCCGAGCAGTTCGAGGCGACCATGTCGGTCAACGTCACGGGGACGTGGAACACCCTGCAGGCGACCGTCCCGGTGCTCGTCGACCAGGGCCGCGGCGGGGCGATCTGCGTGACCTCCAGCGTCGCCGGGCTGCGCGGCCTGCCGTTCCTGTCCGACTACTCGACGTCCAAGCACGCCATCACGGGCCTGGCGCGCTCGGTCGCCAACGAGGTGGCGCAGCACCGCATCCGGGTCAACACGATCCACCCCGCCTCGGTCCCGACCGGCATGACGACCCCCGAGCTCTTCCCCCTCGTCAGCGGCGCCGCGCACACGCTGGGCCCGATCTTCATGAACGCGCTGCCGATCACCTCGACGCCGGCCGAGCACATCGCGGCGGCCGTCGCCTGGCTGTGCTCCGACGAGGCGGCGGAGTTCACCGGGATCGCGCTGCCCCTCGACATGGGCACCCTGCTGCGTTAGGGCCGGAGCTGATCAGGGGCGGCGCCCCACCATCGCGAGCAGCCGGGTCTGCGGGTCGCCGCCGTCGGGCACGGGCACGTCGGTCTTGAAGGCGCCGCTGCCGCGCAGCGCGTCGTACTGCGGCTCCAGCACGGCGAGGGCACCTGACACCAGCTCCGGGTCGAGCTCGCTGCTCTGCCCCGTGGCCTTCGCGAGGTCCCAGCCGTGCAGGAGCACGTCGAGGTACCGGTGCCCTGCGTAGACCTCCCCCGGCACCGGGCCGTAGGACACGGCGCACGGGGCCTGGAGCGCGCCCGGCACCTCGAACGCGACAGCCGCGGCCTCCGCCGAGGCGTCGTAGGCAGCGAGCCAGTCGGAGCCCACGAGGTCGCCGTCGAGGCGGTCACCGACCTCCTCGATGGTCTTGCCGGCCGTCAGCTCGGCCGCCCACCAGTTGCCGGCGACGACGTGGTTCAGCAGGGCGCGCACGTCCCAGTCGTCGTCGGGTGTCGGGAGGTCGAGCTGGTCGTCCCGGGTCGCGGCGACCAGCCGGCGGGTCGCGTCCAGGGCCTGGCGGTGCAGCGCGCAGATGTCCATGCCTGGGAACGTACGCCGAGAGCGCGGCTTCGCCTATGGCTCAGCGGATCCGGCCCGACCGCAGCGTCTCGAGCTGGTCGGCCCGGCGTTGCGCGTCGAGCGCGGCCAGGTGGTCCGGGTCGCCCTTGCTCCCCCACTCGCGGCAGGCAGACGACCACGCGGCGTAGGCGGTGCGAGCTGTGGCCTGGTCCCAGTAGTCCTCCTCGCGCCTGAACAGCCCGTCGCCGCCGTAGGTCAGGACCGTCAGCCCGGCGAAGTCGATCGGGGGCTGCGCCGGGTCCGGGTGGAAGTACCGGTTCCACATGTCGAAGACCACGCGGTCGCCGGCGACGATGTACCAGTTGAGCACGGCGTGCACGTCGTAGGAGACCGCCATCAGCTCGGTGATCCAGGTCCGCACCGCCTCGCGGCCCTGCATGGTGCCGAGCTGCCGCTCGACGTACTCGACGTCCTCGGTGAGGTGGTCGGCCCAGGCCGACCAGTCCTCGTTCGTCGCGCCGGCGATCCAGAAGGCGTGGAAGGCCTCGACCACCTCGGTGTCGGGGTAGCTCACGCGATCTCCCGCAGGGCCGCGGCGTCCTCGGCCGTCGGCACCCAGGACCCGGCGGCGACGTTGGCCCGGACCTGCTCGGCACTCGTGGCGCCGGCGATGACGGAGGCGACCGTCGGCCGGGCTGCGAGCCCGCCCATGGCGACGTCGAGCAGCGACCGCCCGCGCTCCTCGGCGAAGGCGGTGAGCCGTTCGACCTTGTCGAAGTCCCGGTCGGACACGGTCATCCCCCACAGCTTCAGGCGACTGCCCTCGGGCAGCTCGGCGCCGCGCTGGTACTTGCCGGTGAGCAGGCCGGAGGCGAGCGGGAAGTAGGGCAGCAGGCCGATGCCGTACTCCTGCAGGGCCGGCACCAGCTCGGTCTCGGCGCGGGTCTTCAGCAGGCTGTACTCGTTCTGCGCGCTGATGAACCGCTCGAAGCCGCGGGTCCGCGCGACCCACTCGGCGTGGGCGGTCTGGAAGCCGCTGAAGTTGGAGTGGCCGACGTAGCGCACCTTGCCCTCGTGCACGAGGTCGTCGAGGGCCGAGAGGGTCTCCTCGATCGGCGTCTCCGGGTCGGGGCGGTGCAGCTGGTAGAGGTCGATCCAGTCGGTCTGCAGCCGGGTCAGCGACGCCTCGACAGCCCGCCGGACGTACCGCCGCGATCCGCGTGCGCCCCAGTCCTTGCCGTTGTCGAGGCCTCCGCGCGTCACATCGCTGCCGAACTTGGTGGCGAGCACGACGTCGTCGCGGCGGCCCTTCAGCAGGGACCCGAGCCGCGCTTCCGAGGCACCGTAGGAGTCGGCGGTGTCGAGCAGCGTGATGCCCTCGTCAAGGGCCGCGTCGAGCACCTCGCGGCACCCTTCGTCGTCCAGCTTGAACCCGAAGTTGTTGGTCCCGAGACCCACGACGCTGACGACGAGCCCGGACGTGCCGAGGCGGCGGTACTCCATTGCTGGAACGTACCGCCGCCTCGTGGGGCCGGTGTCGGGCTACACGTGCGAGCCGTGGCCGTGCCGGGTGGCGCGGACGACGAGCAGGACGGCGATGGCGCCTAGCACGGACCCGATGATCCCGCTGGGCTGCAGCGCGCCCTCGTTCAGGTCCTTGCCGAACAGCAGGTAGCCCAGGAAGCCGCCGACGAAGCTGCCGACGACGCCGAGCACGATGGTCATGCCGATGCTCATCGAGTCGTCGCCAGGGACGAGGGCGCGGGCCAGGAAGCCGGCCACGAGGCCGACGATGAGCATGGTGAGAAGGAAGCCGAGCACTGGAACCTCCAAGGTCGGGGGGATGTGACCTGCTACTACCCAGGCGATCCCGGGTCTACCTTCCGGGTTGTGCGACGTCGCCCGTTCGGAGCAGCGCTGGTCCTCCTCGTGCTGGCGGCGGTGCCCGGAGGGACCGCGACACCCGCCCTGCCGGTGGGGTGCACGGGCACGCACGCCGTCATCCACCAGGCCGGCCGGGGAACGGCCACCGGCGTCCCGGTGCTGGCCTGTGCGACGTCCACCGGGTACGCGACCGCCGAGAGCCACCTCAACGTCTTCCCCGACGGCACGGTCGTCATGACACCGGCGGTGCTCCCCTCCGGTCTGGGCGGCACGGGCGAGGTGCCGGTGGAGCCGGGCGGCGCCCCCCAGTCCAACGCGAGCCCCGGTGCGCTGACGATGAGCCGCGACGACGGCGCGCACTGGTCGCTCGTGAAGCCGTCCGGCACGACGTGGAACCCCACGGACCACGGTGACTACGTCGACCCGGTCACCGGTCGGCTGTTCTTCGAGGACTACGGACCGATCCCGACGTTCGCCGCGTTCGGTGCCGACCAGGAGGGCCCCGCCCACCTCAACGTGAGCGCGGACCGCGGTGCGACCTGGACGCACTCCGTGCTGCGCGACGTGCAGCTGCCGGAGAACCCGCAGTTCACCGCGGCCCCGCCGCCGGCCGGCGGCGACAGGCCGGTCGGCTACCCGCGGGTGACCTACTTCTGCGCCAACAACTCGATCGGGTTCACGTCGCCGCTCATCGCCCAGCGCAACTGCTACCGCTCCCTCGACGGCCGCACCTTCTCGCTGCGGTCGGTGATCCTGCGCAGCAGCGTGCCCGTCCACCCCGAGTGCAACGGTCAGGGCGAGAACCTCTCGGCGATGGACGGCCACTACCCGCAGCCGGCGCCGGACGGATCGCTGTACCTCATGGTCTCCTGCGGCCCGCTGACGTTCCTCGCCCGCAGCACCGACGAGGCGCTGACCTTCGTCACGCTCAAGCGCGGCGAGGGGCCCCGGACCGTCCCGCTCCCCGCCGCGGCCGTCCCCGACTTCAACAGCTCCGCGCTGCAGGTGCTCGGCGACGGCACCCTCGCCGTGACCGACATCGAGTCCGGCCGGCTGCGGCTGCGGGTCAGCGCCGACGAGGGCAAGCACTGGAGCCCGGCCGTCGACGTGACGGCTCCCGGCAACGCGAAGGCCGCGACGTGGACCGTGACGTCGCGCGGCTCCGCTCTCGCGCTGGCCTACCTGGGCCAGGCGGCCGGCAAGGAGTCGTGGTCCGCCTGGGTCGGGGTGGTGCGTCACCCGCAGTCGCTGCTCACCACGGGCGGGACGACGGTGGTCAGCGGCAAGGTCCGCGACGTCGTGCTGTACGGCAGCAACCAGCTCGGCCCCGCAGTCCGCGGCGCCGGGACGATCGGCGGGCCGCTCGGCACGCACGTGCCGTTCCCGCCGCCCTTCGACGACCAGACCTTCGGCAACGACTTCCTCGGCGTGGCCCTCGGACCGGACGGCACCGCCTGGGGCTCGTTCACCCTCGACTGCGGCCCGACGCCGGACTCGCCAGGTTGTACGGCGAACGGCGGCCAGACCCGTGGGCTCGTCGGTCGGCTGGTGACCGTGAGCGCGGCATCGGAGCAGCCGCCTGCCGTCGTACCTCCCGCGAAGCACGGATCGGGACTGGCGGCGACCGGCCTGCCCGTCGGGCTGGCCGCCGTCGGGCTGGTGCTGCTGGTCGCCGCCGGTCTGCGACGGCGGGTCAGCTGACGAAGGTGCCGCCGCCGTCGACGGCGATGGTGCAGCCGGTGATGTAGGAGGCGTCGGGGCCGGCCAGGAACACGACGGTCCTGCCGATGTCGGTCTCCGGGTCACCGGTGCGGGGGATCGCCAGCTGGGCGTAGATGCCCTCGAGCATCCCGGGGGTCGCGTCGAAGGTCGCCTGCGCCGACTCGCTCAGCGCGAACGGGCAGATCGCGTTCACGGTGATGCCCTGCCGGCCCCACTCGCGCGCCGCGTTCCGGGTGATCCCGGCGATCGCGGCCTTCGCGGCGAGGTACGCCGTGTAGCCCGGGATCCCGGACAGATCCGAGCCGCTGCGCAGGTTGATGACCCGGCCGCCCCCGACGAGGTGCGGGTGGCAGGCCCGCATGAAGTACAGCGTCGCCGCCGGTCCGGTCGTGAGGGCGAGGGCGATGTCGTCGTCGGTGAGCTGCTCGACTGGGACGCCCACCCGCGCCGCCATCGCGTTGTTGACGAGGATGTCGACGGTGCCGAAGGCCTGCGCGGTCTGGGCGACGAACGCGTCGACCTGGCCGGACTCGCGGATGTCGCAGCGGTCACTGGTCGCCCGGCCGCCCCGTGCCTCGATCTCGTCGACGACCGGTGTGGCGTCCCGGATGTCGGCGACGGCCACGGTGGCGCCCTCCTTCGCGAGCGCGAGGGCGATGCCGCGTCCGATGCCGCGGGCGCCGCCGGTGACGATCGCGGTCTTGCCGGCGAGGATCACAGCTTCTCCACCAGCTTGGGCGACCAGATGACCTTGCCGAGCCAGGTGTCGGCTGCGGGATCGCCCGCCAGCCAGGCGATCACGCGCCCCGCGGCGTCGACCGGCGCGAGCTCGAACCCCTTCTCCTCGATGGCCTCGGCGCCTCCTCGCGCCCGCATCGCCTCGGTGACGACGAAGCCCGGGTCGACGTTGAAGGCGCGGATCCCCTGGCTGAGGTACTCCGCGTTCACCGCGCCGGCGATGCGTCCGCACGCGGCCTTGCTCGCGGCGTAGGCGAGGCTCCAGCCGCCCTCGTCCGGCGGCGCGGGCGGATCGGTGGTCGCCGACCCGGAGGCCATGGTGACGATCGTGCCACCGCCCTGCGCGACCATCGCGGGCAGCACCGCCTGGACCAGGGCGAGCTGGGCCAGGTAGTTGCCGCGCACCATCCGCTCGGCGACGTCGAGGTCCTGGGCGAGCAGCCGCTCGTGACCGCCACCCAGCTGCACGATGGCGTTGTTCACCAGCAGGTCCACCCGGCCCCAGGTCTCGAGCACGGTCGCTGCGGCGGCGCGCACACTGGCCAGGTCGAGCAGGTCCATGACGATCGGGAGAGCCCGGCCGCCCGCCTCCTCGATGAGCCGGGCGGTGGTCTGCAGGCTGCCCTCGACCGGGACCACGCGCTCGCCGAACCGCGACGGCACGCTGCCCGTGCCCTCCTCGAGGGTCCGCGCGGTCACGGCGACGTCCCACCCCTGCCGGGCCAGGACGAGGGCGGTCTGGCGGCCGATGCCGCGACTGGCACCGGTGACGAGCGCGACGCGGTGGGGCTGGTGAGCGGGCATGTGTGGGAGCGTGCCAGGCGTGAAGTTCGCCGTCATCGCCCCCAGCACCACCGGAGTGTCCGCGGACCCGGTCTGGATCACCGAGTACGCCCAGCAGGCCGAGGCGTGCGGCTTCGAGTCGCTGGTGGTCGTGGAGCACACGGTCGTGGTCCGGGGCTACTCCTCGAGCTACCCCTACGACCCGTCAGGGCGGATGAGCATCGACGAGGACTGCGACCTCCCGGACCCGCTGCAGCTGCTGGGGTTCCTCGCCGGCCGGACCACGACCCTGGGACTGGCGACCGGCGTCCTCGTCCTGCCCAACCACCACCCCGTCCCGCTGGCGAAGCGCGTGGCCACCCTCGACGCGCTGTCCGGCGGGAGGGTGCGGCTGTGCGTCGGCATGGGCTGGATGAAGGAGGAGATCGAGGCCTGCGGCGCCCCCTTCGAGGCTCGCGGCCGTCGCGGCGACGAGCAGATCGAGGTGCTGCGCAAGCTCTGGACCGGCGAGCCGGTCGACCACGACGGAGAGTTCTTCTCCTTCACCCAGGCCGTCTGCCGTCCCGCGGCGCAGGTGCCGGTCCACATCGGCGGCCACACCGTCGCAGCGGCCCGCCGGGCCGGTCGGCTCGGCGACGGCCTGCAGCCGCTGGGGGTGGCGGGCGACGACCTGCGCCGACTGGTGGACGTGATGCACTCGTCCGCGGTCGACGCCGGCCGCGACCCTGCCGCGCTCGAGCTGTCGCTCGGCCACCTCGTGGGGCGCATCGACGCCGGGAAGGCCGAGAGGATGGCCGCGCTCGGGGCGCACCGCATCGTGCTCGACCCCGCGCCGACCACCGACCTGTCCGCGGCGCTCGAGGAGCTGACCGCCTGCGCCTCCCGGCTGGGTCTCTCGTGAGCAGGGAGCTGTCGCGACTCGTGCACACCTACGCGGCTCGGCTCGACGACCGGCAGCCGATCGGCGCGCTGTTCGCCGAGGACGCCGTGCTCGTCGTCCCCGACCCGCCGGACGTCCTGGACCCTGTGATCACGCACAGCGGTCGCGAGGCGATCGTCGCCGCGACCAGCGGCCTGCCGCCGACCTTCCACGCCATCGTGGGCGAGGTGTACGGGGAGAGCACCGGACGCGTCGCGTGCGTGGCCCACCACGTCATCGACGAGCTCACCGACCTCGTCTGGCACCTGCGGTACGCCGACACCTACCGGCAGGTCGACGGGACGTGGCTGTTCGCGCGCCGTGAGCTGTCGATCGACCTCATCGAGACGAGGCCGCTGAAGCGGGCACGCATCCGCTGAGCGGAGGGTGTGGGATTTGAACCCACGAGACGGGATCAACCGTCTGGCCGCTTTCAAGGCGGCTGCACTCGTCCACTATGCGAACCCTCCCGGGTGCCGCCCAGCCTAGGACGCGCGCAACCGGCCCAGCTCGTGGGCGTCGGCGTCGAGCAGGACGAGCTGGTCACCGTCGATCCCGGCCCGCGCCGCAGCGGCCAGCCAGCTGCCGGCCTGGGAGTTGCCGCAGCCGATGAGCGTGTGGCCGCCGCTCACGGTGAGCAGCTCGCCGGAGGGCCCCAGCGACCAGCGGCCGCCCTCGCCGTTGCAGCCGTCGCTGCCGGAGAAGCTCGCGTCGGCGTGGAACTCGAGGTAGGCCTTGGCGTTGTCGGGTGCCTGCCACCGCCGGGTGAGGGTCGTCTCGGTCGCAGCGGTCAGAGCGGAGGGGAGAGGTGCCGGCTCCGCCATCCGCTTCGCGAGCTGGGCGGACGGGGTGGGGACCGTGCTGTAGTACTCGGCGCTCATCGTCGAGGGGATGCGCGGCTTCCCGCCCGGCAGCAGGGTGACGAGCGTCCTCCCGGCCTCGTCGACGAGCACGCGGGTGTCGCCGTCGACGCGGAACCCGCGCGCCGCGTGCACCCAGGTCGGCAGCTGCGGCACGTTCCCCTTGTAGCAGCTGCTGCTGCCACCCGCGTTGAAGGCGATGAAGCCACCGTCGTGGGAGGCCTCCCAGGACGCCTCGAGCCCGCCGCAGTCCTGGAACAGCGTCATCTCCTCCGCCACCCGCAGGACGCCGGCGTCCTTGCCGTCGACCTGCAGCTTCCACATGCCGACCAGCGCCATCGGGTCGGCGGACACCGTGGGCGTCGGGACCGCGACCACGTGGTCCGGGGTCGACCCGGCGCCGCAGCCGGCGAGCAGCCCGGCCGCGACGACGGCAGCAGCGAGACAGGTGCGCATGGACATGGGACGCAGGCTGGCACGGTTCGGTTCTCTCCCGTTTGGCAGGCTGCTGCTCATGGGACTCCCGCAGGACCGCCCCGACGGCCTCGACTCGCCGGTCACGGGCAAGGTCATCAAGTACATGGCCAGGGCCCAGGTCGCCGCGTTCAAGGCGACCAACGGCCGCGTCGGCCGCACCTGGCGGATCGGCGCCGGCTGGAAGAAGCCGGTACCGACGCTGCTGCTCGACCATGTCGGGCGGAAGTCCGGCAAGCGGTTCACGACCCCGCTGCTCTACCTGGAGGACGGCAAGGACCTCGTCGTCGTCGCGAGCCAGGGCGGCCTGCCGAAGAACCCGCAGTGGTACGCCAACCTGCTCGCCGCACCCGACACCACCGTCCGCGTCGCGAGGGAGGGCGTGCGCCGCGTCCGGGCGCGCGAGGCCGTCGGGGAGGAGCGCGATCAGCTGTGGCCGCGGCTCGTCGAGCTGTACGCCGACTTCGCGAAGTACCAGCAGTGGACCGACCGCACCATCCCTGTCGTCGTGCTGGAGCCTCGCTAGCCCTTGCCGACGTGCAGCGGCCCGGTCTGCCGGTAGCAGGTGCAGTCGGCGTGCCAGACCATCGCGTGCACGAGCTCACCGCCGTTCGTCTTCCCGGGGGCGAAGAGCGACTGCGGGCTGTAGGCCCCGTCGTACCTGCCGAGCTGCTGGATCGCCGCGGCCCAGCCCGCCCGGGTGAGGTCAGGACCGGCGGCCGTGGCGGCCTTCACGAACAGCGCGAAGTAGTCGCACATCGCGTCGGCGTCGGCGTTCGGGTAGGTGTTGTCCAGCCCCGGCAGGCCGGCCTTCTTCAGCACCGCTGAGCAGCGCTGCAGCTGCGCCGAGGTCTTCGTGATGCCGGTGTAGAAGTTGGTGATCGCGAGGCTGCCGTCGAACTGGTTCTTGTTGAAGTTGCGGGTGAAGAGGTCCGAGGCCAGCAGCGAGTAGTCCGACGCCATGTACTTGTACTTGCGGGCACCCGAACCGCACGGTCCGTTGTCGGCCGACTGCAGGAAGGTCTGCGCCGCGACGAACGACGTGGCGAGCACGACGTGGGTGACGCCGTCGATGCACATCTGCTGCTGCCGCGCGGGCGGCTGCGACTGGGCGTAGGCCGCGGAGCAGTCGCTCTCGTAGGTCTTCACCGAGGCCGGCTTGAGCTTCTTGATGCCGGCGACGAGGTACTTGTCGACGACCGAGTGCGACGGCTCGCAGTTGTCCTCGAGGATGCCGACCTTCTCGCCGCCCTTGAGGAACCTCAGGCGGGCGATCTCGTCGACCCACTCGACGGCGATGCGGTCGAGCGATCGGGTCTCGCTGACGTCGTAGCCGTGCGCGGCGTCCATGAACGCCTCCGACTCGGCGTACCCGTGCACGTAGGGCGTCTTCTTGGTCTGCGTCAGGCAGGCCTGCGGCTTGGCGAAGATGAACGACTGCGTGTCGATGACGGCGAAGACCTTCTGGTCGTCGGCCATCTGGGTGCACGCCTGGTTCTGGTCGTCCTCGCTGATCGGGTCGGTCGTGCGGAACACCGGCACGATGGGCCGGCCGTTGATGCCGCCGCGCTTGTTCTGGTCGTCGATGTAGGCCTGCACGACCTGCTGGGTGTCGGTGCGGACGGCGAGGGCGAAGCCGCTCGCGTCGAGGCCACCGATCTTGGCGATGAGCACGCCGAGCTTCACGCAGGTCTTGTGGCCGGCGCAGTTGTTGACCCCGCGATCCGTGGCCTTGGTGATGTCGAAGCCGGCGCCGCCCGTGGTCCCGGTCCCGGCGCTCCCTGACGTGGCGGTGCCGCTCGTCCCTGACGCCGAGCCCCCTGTGCTGCCAGAGGTCCCGCCGACGAGGCCAGTGGTCGTTCCGGAGCCCGGGCCCACCGTCGTACCCGTCGTCGTGGAGGTGCCGGCACCCGTGGTGCCTCCGGTGGTCGAGGTGCCGACCTGCCCGCCGGTGCCACCACCGGTCGTCTGCCCGAGGCTGTCGGTGCTGGTCGCCGGGTGGGCGTCCTGGGGCATCGACGCGACCAGCAGGGCGACGACCGCGGCGACGGCGACCGCCGCCAGTGCCACCTGGGAGCGGGCCGCGGTGCGCAGCCAGAGCCGGATCTGCATGCCTGGGGTCATGCTGGGGTTCCTGTCTTCTTGCGGGTACGACGAGGGGCACCGCTCCCGGACCGGGCGACCGCGGTCGGGTCGGTGCCGAGGTAGGACGCGATGACGAGCGGGTCCTCACGGACCTGCTCAGGTGTGCCGTGCGCGATCACGGCACCGTTCTCGAGGCAGTAGACGCGGTCGCAGAGCGACAGCAGCAGCGGCATGTCGTGCTCGACGATGACGATCGCGCAGCCGAGCTCGTCGCGCAGCGAG
>CAMLIA010000004.1 GCA_946479905.1 uncultured Frankiales bacterium
GCCGCGGACATCGGGATGCCCTTGAGCGGCGTGTAGCTGCCGTTGTAGATGACCTCGCGGCTGCTGCCCTCGAAGAACAGCGACAGGTAGGTGCCGGTGAGCAGCAGGATGACGAAGGAGTACATCGCCACCTCGCCCAGCATGAACGACCAGTGGTCCGGGAAGACCTTGTTCAGGCTGCGCTTGAGGAAGTTGGACGGCGACAGCCGGTCGTCGATCCAGACCGCGACGCCCTCTGCGGGGTTCTGCTTGGCCGTTTTCGTCGTTGGCATTACAGCCCCGTCCCGTCGTACTTGGGCTCCTTGTACGAGGGCTTGCGCTCCCAGTACGAGGGCCCGACCGGCTCGTTGAAGTCGTCCCGTGCCACGAAGTAGCCGTCGGCGTCGACGGTGATCGCCAGCTGCGGCAGGTTGCGCGCCGCCGGCCCGAACAGCACCTTGGCGCCCCGCGCGGCGTCGAACGTCGACTGGTGGCAGGGGCAGAACAGGTGGTGGGTCTGCTGCTCGTACAGCTTCACCGGGCAGCCGAGGTGCGTGCAGATGACGGAGTAGACGATGTGGCCGTCCACGACCCAGTTCTCCCGGCCCTTCATGGGCTCGAGCTGGTCGGGTCGCATCCGGATGAGCAGGGCGGCGGAGTCGGCCATCCGGCGGCCGCCGGGGACGTCCGGGAAGACCGACTTCACGCCGCCGACCTCGAGGTCGCCGAGCTTGACGGGGCGGCCGAGCTCGTCGAGCAGCTTGGAGCCGCGCTTCCAGCCGGTCTTGGCCATCGCGCGTTCCTTGTGCTGGAAGTGGCCGAGGCCGAACAGCAGCGGGATCGGCAGCACCGCGAGCGCAGCCTGGGACAGCAGGAAGGTGCGGCGCAGGATCGGGTGCTTGCCGAGGCCGGAGTCAGCGGCGCCCTGGCGCAGCACCTCCGCGGCGGCGGCGCGGTCCTCCGGGTCGGAGTTGAGGTGGTGGCGCTCCTGCACCGTCTCCTCGTCGACCATGAGGGTCTTCGACCAGAGCACGGCGCCGGCACCGATGCCGACGAGCGCGACCGTCATGCTCACGCCGAGCAGCGGCGTGAACCACTCGTAGCCGTTCTCGCCGTACTTGTACGGCCAGGCGACGAAGGTCGCGATGAAGCCGACCGCACCGACGGCGGCCAGCAGGAACAGCGCGGACACCGCGAGCTCGGCGCGGCGCGTGTCGGCGGGCGCTCCGTCGTGGCTGATCGCCACCGGGTCGGACTCGGCCTGCCCGCCACCGGCGGAGCGGGTGTCGTGCTGCTCGAAGCCGGGGCCGGGCTGCTCGGGCTCGGGGGACGACTTGAGGCGGTCGCGGATAGAGCTCATGCGCGTGCACCGATCCAGAGCGTGACGAGGATGCAGAGGCCGACACCGACCAGGAAGATCACCAGGCCCTCGGGGATGGGTCCGTAGTGACCCAGCGCGGCGCCGCCCGGGTCCTTGTTCTGCGACGTGATGAAGCGCACGTACTTGACGATGTTGATCTTCTCCTGCGGCGTCAGGGTGTTGTCGCCGAACCGCGGCATGTTCTCCGGGCCGGACTGCATGGCCGTGTAGATGACCCGGGCGTCGGCCTCCTTGAGCGGGGGCGCGTACTTCGAGCGGGTCAGCGCGCCGCCGGCGCCGGCGAAGTTGTGGCAGCTCGAGCAGTTGGTGCGGAACAGGTCACCGCCGAGCGCCAGGTCGCCGTCGGAGTAGTCGACGCTGGTCGGCGCGACGGGACCGCCGCCCTTGGACTGGATGTAGGCCGCGAGCTGGTCGATCTGGGTGCGGTCGTACTTCACGGACTTGCGGGGCGCCTGCGCGGCGCCGTTGGCCAGCGGCATCCGGCCGGACTCGACCTGGAACACGACGGCGGCTGAGCCGACGCCGATGAGGGAGGGTCCGGTCAGGCCCTCGTTGTTGAGCCCGTGGCAGGTCGAGCAGCCCTGGAGGTAGAGCTGGCGGCCGGCCTGGACGGCCATCGACTGGTTGGTGCCGTCGTCGGCCTTGCTCTTGGGGCTCATGAACGCGGTGTACAGGCCACCGACCATCGCGAGCGCGAGCAGGACGACCACGTAGCTGGAGACGCGCGAGCGCACGGAGGAGGTCCTCACTTGATCATGTAGATGGTCGCGAACAGGCCGATCCAGACCACGTCGACGAAGTGCCAGTAGTACGACACGACGATCGCGGAGGTCGCCTTCTCGGGCGTGTACCTGCCGACGGTGGACCTCAGCAGCACGAAGATGAAGGCCACCAGGCCGCCGATGACGTGCAGCCCGTGGAAGCCCTCGGTCAGGTAGAACATCGAGCCGTAGCCGTCGGTGCTGAGCTTGTTGCCCTCGGCGTACTGCGCGCGGAACTCGTTGGCCTGCCCGAGCACGAACGCCAGGCCCATCACGAAGGTGATGAAGAACCACAGCCGCATGCCGTGCACGTCGCCCTTCTCCGCCTTGAACACGCCCCACTGGCAGGTCCCGGACGACAGCACCAGGATGACCGTGAAGAACAGCGAGTACGGGATGTTCAGGTGCACGTGCGCAGGCGGCCAGTGGTCGTTGGCCGCGTCATGACCCGTGGTCGCCCGGATCGTGAAGTACATCGCGAACAGCGCCGCGAAGAACATCAGCTCCGACGACAGCCAGACGATGGTGCCGACAGACACCATGTTGGGCCGGGTGAGCGTGTGCCCTTGGGCCCGGGGGGCCGTATGAGCTGTGGCAGAGGCAGTTGTCACGCGGGCATTCTGGCAGGGTCGGGGCTCGGCTTCCACGCGGGGGTCCCCGGCGCGTCGCGGCCCTAGTCTGGGGGCGTGGCAGTGGCGCCCTTCGGACCGGCAACCGTGCTCACGGACGCGCGCCTTCCCCTCGTACCCACTGCGGTGATCGTGGTCACGACGGGCCTCTACCTGTACGCCGTGCAGCGGCTCCGCCGGCGGGGCGACGCCTGGTCGTGGGCGCGGGTCGCGGCGTGGCTGACGGGCGAGCTGGTCCTCGCGGTGGCCCTCGTCTCGGGGCTGGAGGCGTTCGACACCACGCTGTTCGGCGTCCACATGGTCCAGCACATGCTGCTCGCGATGGTGGCGCCGGTCTTCCTCGCGCTCGGGGCGCCGGTCACGCTCGCGCTGCGGACGCTCGGCAAGCGGTCCCGCGCGACGTTGTTGAGCGTGCTCCACTCACGTCTGGCGAAGGTCGTGACGTTCCCCGCGGTCCCGTGGCTGCTGTTCGTCGGGTCGCCGTTCGCCCTCTACTTCTCGGGCTGGTACGCCGCCACGCTGGACAACCGGGCCCTCCATGACCTGCTGCACCTGCACTTCGTGCTGATGGGCTGCCTGTTCTTCTGGCCGATCATCGGGGTGGACCCGGTCCCGGGGCGGGTCAGCCACCCGTTCCGGATCCTCATGCTGTTCGCGACGATGCCGTTCCACGCGTTCCTGGGCGTCGCGATCATGACGGTGGACGACAACGGGCACGGCCTGATCGCCGAGGAGCACTACCGGGCGGTCGTGGGGCTGTCGCGGGCCGTCTTCCAGCAGCAGGTCGGCGGCGGGCTGATCTGGGCCTCCGGCGACGTGGTCGGCCTGCTGTTCATCGGGGTGGCCGCCGCGCAGTGGATGGCGGCCAGCGACCGTGAGGCCGCGCGCGAGGACCGCCGCCTCGACCGCCTCGAGGCTCTCCAGCAACAGCCTCGGTAGGCTGGCGCGCATGTCCCAGGTCTTGGTCTACAGCGACGACCCCGCGTTCCGCGACGCCGTGCGGCTGGCCGTCGGACGCCGGCCGTCGCCGGACCTCGACCGGGTCGACCTCGTCGAGGCCGCGACCGGTGCCGAGCTGCTCGCGGCGGTCGACGCCGGTGGGGTGGACGTCGTCGTCATCGACGGCGAGGCCCGGCCGACCGGTGGCTTCGGGCTGGCCAAGCAGCTCAAGGACGAGCTCGAGGACTGCCCGCCCGTGCTCGTCATGATCGCGCGCAAGGACGACAGCTGGCTGGCGAAGTGGTCGCTGGCCGACGCCGTGCTGCCGCTGCCCGTCGACGCCCCCGCCACGACCGCTGCCGTGGTCGAGCTGCTCAAGCACCGCGAGCAGGCGCTGCCCGTGCGCCGCGCCGCCGCGCTCTAGACCCGTGTCCCGCTGGCCGGAGCTGCTGTCGACGCTGCTCCGGGGCGAGTCGCTCACCCGTGAGGACACCCGCTGGGTGATGCGGGAGGTCATGAGCGGCGACGCGACCCCGGCGCAGACCGCGGGCTTCGTCATCGCGCTGCGCGCCAAGGGCGAGACGCCGGAGGAGGTCGCGGGCTTCGTCGACACCATGCTCGAGTTCGCCGCCCCGGTGAGCGTGCCGGTGCGGGTGGTGGACACCTGCGGCACCGGTGGCGACCGGGCCCACACCGTCAACATCTCCACGATGGCGGCGCTGGTGGTCGCGGGCGCGGGGGCACCGGTCGCCAAGCACGGCAACCGGGCGGCGTCCTCGGCCTGCGGCTCGGCGGACGTGCTCGAGGCGCTGGGCGTGCGGGTGGACCTGCCGGCGGCCGCGATCGCGCCCTGCCTCGAGCAGGCCGGGATCGCGTTCTGCTTCGCGCCGGTCTTCCACCCGTCGATGCGGCACACGGCCGTCCCGCGCCGGGACCTCGGCGTCCCGACGGTCTTCAACATCCTCGGGCCGCTCACCAACCCCACCCGCCCCGCGGCACAGGCCGTCGGGGTCTCCGACGCCCGGCTCGCGCCGGTGATGGCCGGCGTGCTCGCTGTGCGCGGCGCGGACGCCCTGGTCTTCCGCGGGGACGACGGGCTCGACGAGCTGACCACCACGGGGCCGTCCACGGTGTGGACGGTGTCGGGTGGGACGGTCACGGAGTCGTCCTTCGACCCCGCGGTGCTCGGCGTGCCGCGGGCCTCGCTGACGGACCTGCGGGGCGGGGACGCGGCCCTCAACGCCGGCGTCGTCCGCGACCTGCTGGCCGGCAAGCCCGGGCCGGTGCGCGACGCCGTGCTGCTCAACGCGGCCGCGGCCCTCGCGGCGCACGCCGGCGGCTCAGGGCCGCTGCAGGACCGGCTGGCCGAGGGGCTGGCCCGTGCCGGTCAGGCCCTGGACGACGGCTCGGCGTCCGCCGTGCTCGACCGCTGGGTGCGGGTCTCGCAGAGCCTGGCTACTCCAGACCGAGGCTGAAGGTCGCCTCCAGGTCGTGCTTGCTGTAGGCCTGGAACGCGACGAGCGTCTGGGTCGCGGTGATGCCCTCGACCTTGTTGAGCCGCCCGGCGATGACGTCCGCCAGCTCGTCGTGCTCACGCACCCGGACCATCGCGACGAGGTCGACGTCGCCGGCGACCGAGTAGACCTCGCTGACGCCCTCGAGGTCCGCGACCGCCTGTGCGACCTCAGGGATCCGGTCGACGGCGCAGCTGATGTTGACGATCGCGGTGATCACCCGAGCAGCTCCTTGAAGTCCTGGCAGATGTCGTCGATCGCCTTGGCGGCGCCGGCGCTGTAGGGGCCGAGGCCGAAGAAGCCGTGGATCAGCCCGTCGTACCGCTTGGCGATGGTGCGCACCCCCGCCGCCTGGAGGGCCGCCGCGTAGGCCTCGCCCTCGTCGCGCAGCGGGTCGTACTCGGCGGTGACGACCACGGCGGGTGCCAGGCCGGTGAGGTCGCCGTTGATGACCGAGGCCCGGGGGTGCTCGGTCGGCTGGTACTGCTCCCGGAACCACAGCATGTCGGTCGCGGTGAGCAGGTAGCCCTCCGCGTTCTCGACCCGGCTCGGGTAGTCGGCGTCGGGCCGGAAGTCGGTGCTCGGGTAGATGAGGCACTGCGCCGCCAGCGGCAGGCCCTCGTCGCGGGCGTGCTGCGCGACCCCGGCGCTGAGGTTGCCGCCGGCGCTGTCGCCCGCGACCCCGATGCGGGCCGGGTCGCCGCCGAGCTCGTCGACGCGGGCGACCACGTGCTCGAGCGCGGCCGCGCAGTCCTCCGGGCCCGCGGGGAACGGGTGCTCGGGCGCGAGCCGGTAGTCGATGGAGAACACCGTCGCGCCGACCTTGTCGCAGATCAGCCGCGCGTGGTCGTCGTGGGTGTCGATGTCGCCGATGACGTAGCCACCGCCGTGGATGAACAGCACCGTCGGTGTCGGCCCCTCCACCTCGGGGCGGTAGATCCGCGCCCGGAGGTCCCCGAAGGTGGTGTCCTCCGTGCTGCGCACCGGCGCGAGCGTGGCCGGGTCGCGCATGTCGACCGTGAACAGCCGCATCCCGGCGCGCGCGGCGACCGGGTCCGACATCGGCGGCGCGCTCGCGAGCATGGGCAGGAAGGCGGCGATCTGCGGGTCCAACGTCATGCCTGCCACGTTAAGGGGAACCCGCCTCAGCTGGCGCGGGCGGGGCGGGACTGCGGCCGCAGCGAGCGGGCGTCGCGGAAGGGGTCGACCCGCGCGGGGCTGAGCTCACCCAGCCACGCCCGCAGCCGGCCGGCACCGAGCGCGGGGGAGGCCCACGTGCCCCGCACCAGCCGGACGCCGTCGGACTCCAGCCACCGCAGCACGCAGTGCACCTCCTCGGCGGTCGCCGCCGGGAGCGGGCCCGGACCCGGCAGGACGGTCTCGGCCGTCGCGAGCAGCGCCTCCACGTAGGGCAGCGGCGAGGCGCCACGGGGTACGACGGAGGTGCCCGCCAGCCGGCCGTGCCGCACCACGACGAGCTCCCACCCCATCGTGGGCGTCGGGCGCGCGGCCACCAGCTCGGCCACCGAGGTGAGCGACACGAGGCGCTGCAGCCGGGCCAGCGACCGGATCAGGGCGACCAACCGGTCGCGGGCGACGGCGGCGTCCTCGAACCGCTGCGCCTGGGACAGCCCGTCGATGCGGGCCGACAGGACCGAGACCACGGCGGAGGCGTCGGACCGGACCAGCGCCCGGAACGCATCGGCGTGCAGGGCGTAGGCCTCCACCGACTCGCCCGCGAGGTGGCCGAGGCAGGGCGCGCCGCAGCGGCCCATGTCGGCGAGCACGCAGGCCGAGGACGGCGTGCGGATCGACAGCCGCTTGGAGCACTGCCGCAGCGGGATGGCCTCGTGCACCGCCGCCAGCACCATCTCGGCGGTGCGCGACGACCCGAACGGCCCGAGGTAGACGGCCCCGTCGTCGAGCACCCGGCGCACGAGCGACAGCCGGGGGAAGGCCTCGACCGTCAGCTTCACCCAGGAGGCCTTCTCCGGGAACTTCGAGCGGCGGTTGTACCGCGGCCGGTGCTCGGCGATCAGCCGCAGCTCGCGGACCTCGGCCTCCAGGTCGGTCGCGCACACGACCGGGTCGACCCGCTCGCTGATGCCGACCATCTCGACCATCCGGGTCCGGCCCTCGGAGGCGGTGAAGTAGGTCCGCACCCGCGAGCGCAGGTCGCGGGACTTGCCGACGTACAGCACCCGGCCCTGCCCGTCCCGGAACAGGTAGACCCCCGGCGCGTGCGGCAGCGCGTCGGCCAGCCCGCGCTTGCGTCGTACCCCCTCCGGGACCAGCGAGGTGAACGTCCGCAGCTCCTCGACCGTCTGCACCCCGAGGTTGCCGAGCCGCCCGATCAGGCCGTGCAGGACGTCGACGGTCGCGCGCGCGTCGTGCAGCGCCCGGTGGTCCGGCGTGGTGCCGGCGCGGAAGACCCGTGCCAGGGTGGAGAGCTTGCAGTTCGGCGCCTCGTCCCGGGTCAGGACCCGGCGCGCGATCACCGCGGTGTCCAGCGACACCGCCCGCGGCCACTCGATGCCGAGCGCGACGCAGCCGGACCGCAGGAACCCCAGGTCGAAGGGCGCGTTGTGGGCGACGAGCACCGCCCCGCGCGCGAACTCCAGGAACGCCGGCAGCGCCTGCCCGAGCCGGGGGGCGGACGCCACCATCGCGTCGGTGATGCCGGTCAGCACCTGGATGAACGGCGGGATCGACACCGCCGGGTTGACCAGCGTCTGGAACTCCCCGATCACCTCGCCGCCGCGCACCTTCACGGCGCCGATCTCGGTGATGGCGCAGTCGAGGTGCGACCCGCCGGTCGTCTCGAGGTCGACGACGACGAACGTGGTCTCCCGCAGCGGGGTCCCCAGCTCGTCGAGGGTCATCTGCACGTCGCCGACGGTAGGCACCGGCTCCGACAGCGGGCTCTCAGGCGCGCCGACGTAGGGTCGGAGACCCTCCAGAGACATAGGGTTCACGGATGAGGCGTGAGCGACTGGTGGCCGCGGCCGCGGCGGCCACGCTGCTGGCCGGGCTCATCAGCACCGGCAGCGTCCAGGCCGACCCGGAGGGTCCGCCCGTCCGCACCGAGAAGCAGGTCGAGGAGCTGCCCGGCGGCCCGACCTTCGACAGGAGCGTGCGGCTGCCCACGACCGTCTACCTGCCGGCCACCACGCCCGCGCCGGCCGTCATCGTCAGTCCCGGCTTCGGCCAGACCGAGAGCGACGTCGCGACCGACGCGCGCTACCTCGCTCGCCACGGCTACGTCGCGCTGGCCTGGACGATGCGCGGCTTCCAGCTCTTCAACACCCAGGGCGGCCGGATCGCCCTGGACGCCCCGGACACCGAGGTCCAGGACCTCAAGGCGCTCATCACCCTGCTGAGCAAGCGCAAGGACGTGCTCCAGGACGGACCCGGTGACCCCCGGGTCGGCCTGATGGGGGAGTCGTACGGCGGGGGCATCGCGCTCATGGGAGCCAGCCTCGACAAGCGGGTGGACGCCATCGTCCCCGTGATCACGTGGAGCTCGCTGCGCAGCGCGCTGGTCCCGGGCGGGGTGTTCAAGGCGGAGTACGCCGCCGTCTTCTTCAGCCTCGCCAACCGCGCCGGGTGCACCCTGTTCGCCGCGCGGATCTGCAAGACCTACGCCCACCTCGCCGTGACCGGCGTGCCGGACGCGACCGACCTGCGGCTGCTCGACTACTCGAGCCCCGACCTGGGCGCGATCACGGCGCCCACCCTGCTGGTCCAGGGCGAGGACGACACCTTGTTCCCGCTGACGGAGTCGCTCACCACGGCGAAGGCGCTGCACGCGCGAGGGGTGCCGGTCGCCCTGCGCTGGCTCAAGGGCGGCCACGACAAGAGCTTCAGCAGCGCCACCGAGGCGCGGATCCGCGCCATGGCCGGCACGTGGTTCGACCGCTGGCTCAAGCACCGCCGGATCAGCACGGGACCGACCTTCGAGTGGCACCGCAGCACGGGCGCGGACGGCCGGTCCGCGGACCTGCCGACGCGGGTGCCCTCGGCCCTGCGCCTCAGCGGCGGCGACAAGACGATCACGAACCCCGCCGGCGGCCGGCCCGCCTCGGTCAGCAGCCTGCCGGGTGCGGGCTCTGCCGGTGACCTGGCCGGCGCGCTCGGCCTCGACATCCCCGGCCAGAGCGCCTCCTGGGAGACACCGGTCCTGCGCAGCACCCGCGAGATCGTCGGGGCCGGCACCCTGACCCTGCACGTCGAGAGCAGCACCGGCTCCGCGGTGCTCTTCGCCAAGGTGCTGGACGTCTCGCCGGAGGGCAGCGCCAGCCTCCCGAACGGCCAGATCGCCCCGGTGCGGGTCCGCAACGGCGACGTGACCATCGCACTGCCCGCCCTCGCGCACGTGGTGCCCGCGGGCCACCGGATCCGCGTCACGGTCTCCTCGACCGACCTCGGCTACGCCGGACCCACGAGCCCCGCGTCGTACACCCTGTCCGCGCCGCAGCTGGCGCTGCCGCTCGTCGCGCTCTCCAAGGCCAAGGGGTACGGCGCCCTGGCGCTCGTCGCGGGGCTGATCGCGCTCGGGATGGTGCTCATCGGGGCGGTCGTCTGGGCGCGCCGGCACCGGAAGCCGCCGGACCTCGGTGACGACGACGTGCCGCCCGTGGTGATCCGCGGGCTCGCGAAGTCCTACGCCGACGGGTTCCGGGCCGTCGACGGCGTCGACCTCGTGGTCGAGAAGGGCCAGGTGCTCGGCCTGCTCGGGCCCAACGGCGCCGGCAAGACCACCACGCTGCGGATGCTGGCCGGGCTGATCTCGCCCAGCGCCGGGTCGGTGCAGCTGTTCGGCCGCGAGGTCGTCAGCGGCGCCCCGGTGCTGCAGCGCGTCGGGTTCTTCGTCGAGGGCCCCGGGCTGCTGCCGCACCTGACCGGCATGGAGAACCTGCGGCTCTACTGGACCAGCACGGCCCCGTCGATGGAGGGCTCCTACGTCGAGGAGGCCCTCGACATCGCGGGGCTCGGCAACGCCGTGCACCGGCCGGTGCGGACCTACAGCCACGGCATGAAGCAGCGCCTCGCGATCGCCCAGGCGATGCTCGGCCGCCCCGACCTGCTGGTGCTCGACGAGCCCACCAACGGCCTGGACCCCCCGCAGATCAAGGAGATCCGCGAGGTGCTGCGCCGGATCGCCGACACCGGCCGGACGGTGCTGGTGAGCAGCCACATGCTGGCCGAGGTGGAGCAGACCTGCACCCACGTCGCCGTCATGAGCAAGGGCCGGATGCTCGCGGCCGGCCCGGTCGAGGAGCTGCTGGCCGAGGAGGACACCGTGCACCTGGAGGTCGACGACCTCGCGGCGGCGCAGCGCGCGCTCGACGACCTGGAGACCGAGGTGGTCGACGGCGTCCTGGTGGTGCACCTGCACGACCAGCCGCGCTCCACGGTGGTCGCCCGCCTGGTCCTGGCCGGGGTCGGTGTCCTCGGGGTGGGGTCCCGCCGCCGCCTGGAGGACGTGTTCCTCGAGCTGCTCGGGAGCGCGCGATGATCGCCGTCGAGATCAAGCGGCAGGCCCGGCGCCGGCGGACGCTCTACTCGTTCCTCGCGCTGGTCGCGATCCCCGTGATCGTGCTGGTCGCCCTGCTGACCAACGGCGGCCCGCCCCGGGAGGGCCGGCCGCCGGAGCTGGTGGACGTCGCGTCGTCCAGCGGGCTGAACTTCGCGCTGTTCATGCTGCTGGCGACCTCGCAGTTCCTGCTCGTCGTCGTCGTGTCGCTGTTCGCCGGGGACGCCGTGGCGAGCGAGGGGCAGTGGGGGTCGCTGCGGTACCTGCTGACCCGGCCCATCCCGCGGTTCCGGCTGCTGCGCACCAAGCTCGTGGTGGCCGCGCTCTACGCCGCTGCGGCCGTCGTCCTCGTACCCCTCGCCTCGCTGGCCATGGGGACCGTCGCCTTCGGCTGGTCGTCGGTGCAGACGCCGCTGGCGGGCGCGCTCGGCGTCAACACCGGACTGTCCCGGCTGGCGCTGGGGACCGGGTACGTCGTGGCCTGCATGGCGGTGGTGGTGGCGCTGGCGTTCCTGTTCTCCACGATGACCGACGCGCCGCTGAGCGCGGTGGGCGGCGCGGTCGTGCTGGTCGTGGTGAGCGAGATCCTCGACCAGGTGTCGGCACTGGGGTCGGTGCGGTCGTACCTGCCGACGCACTACTGGCTGGCCTGGCTGGACCTGCTGGTCGACCCGGTCGACGCCTCCCAGATGACCCGGGGCCTGATCGAGATGGTCCCGTGGGTCGTCGTCCCGCTGGCCCTCGCCTTCTGGAACTTCCGCCGCAAGGACATCCTCTCCTGACCTTGCGTCCTTGCTCCCGAGCCTGACCCTCGGGCCAGTTCTGAGGACGCAAGCGAGGCGGCAATAGGGTGGGCGGCGTGCCTGTGCCGCTGCCTGGACCCGACACCCGATGGCGGTGCCGGCAGTGCGGCAACCTGACCCGGTTCGACGTGACGCGGACGACGCGGGCCCGGGAGTACGTGCACGTGGACCTCGCCGGGGAGCAGGCCGTCGAGGAGCGCGAGATCACCCAGGACGTGGTCGAGCACGTCAGCTGCCGCTGGTGCTCCGCCGTGGACGCCGTCGAGGTCGTCCCGCGCCCCACCGCCAGCTGAACTGTCGGAGCACCCTCCTAGCGTCCGCGCCACGGCCGCCCGAGCCGTCGGAGAAGTGGAGCGGAAGGTGCGGATCGACTGCGACACCTGCGCGGTGCGCGACCTGCAGTGCGGCGACTGCGTGATGACGGTGCTGCTGGGAGTCCGCGGGGTGTACGACGTGGACCCCGGCGAGGCGCTGGCGCTCGACGTCCTCGCCGACCAGGGGCTGGTGCCCCCTTTGCGGCTTGTGCCCCTCGGTGTCCCGATCCCGAACCAGGACGAACCGGGCTCAAGGGCGGGTTGAGACTCTCGACACGTGCCGGGGGGCGTTGTGGCCGTCCGTCGGCAACCGGTAACCTGCTGTTCGGCCCAACGGCGCGACAGCACCCCATCCGGGGCGCGGCACCAGGGTCACCGCCGAGTCTGCGTCAGGGTCCCCTCCCGACACGCGGAGCCGGGGAACCACGTTCCCTGGGGTGAATCGGCGCCGAGGACCGGGGTGACCCGGGCGGAGGCGTCGTAGGGCACCTTCCCGCCCGAACCCGTCAGCTCACCCGGTAGGCGGTAGAGGAAGAAGGAGACCCGGCTACCTTGCCGAGCCCCCGTACCACCCTGCGCCCCCTCCTCGTCGTCGCCGTCGCCGCAGCTGGTGTCCTGAGCGTGCTGCCCGGCAGCAGCTCCGCCGACCCCCGGCCCACGCTGCGCCAGGTCGAGGCCCGCGTGAACGCCCTCAACGCGAAGGTCGACGACGCTGTCGAGGCCTACGCGACCGCCAAGCTGGCGCTGTCGGCCGCGAGCCGGCGCGCTGCCGTCGCCCAGGCCCGGGTCCGGGCCGCCCAGGCCGAGCTCGACGCCGTGAAGCGCCGGATGGGCTCCGTGGCCGCCGCGGCCTACCGCACCGGCGGCACCGACCCGTTCGTGCAGCTGGTCAGCAACAGCAGCCCGCAGACCTTCCTCGACAAGGCCGCGTCGCTCGACCGCATCGCCGCGGGCCAGAGCGCCCAGATCGCCGCTGCCGCGACCGCGCGCCACCGGCTGTCGGCCGTGCAGGCCGAGGCCGCCCACGAGCGCGCCGCGCAGGCCGCCGTCACCAAGACGATGGCCAAGCAGAAGGCCACCATCGAGAACGCCCTGGCCGAGGAGCAGCAGCTGCTCAACAGCCTGAAGGCGGAGGAGCGGGCCCGGTTCCGCGCCGCGCAGCGCCGGGCCGCCGCGGCGGCCGCCGCCGAGCGGGCCTCGCGCAGCCGCAGCTTCGACGTCCCGACCTACAACGGCCCCGCCAGCGGCCGCGCCGCCGTCGCCGTCCAGGAGGCGTACAACAAGCTCGGCAGCCCCTACGAGTGGGGCGCCTCCGGCCCGAGCCGCTTCGACTGCTCCGGGCTGACCATGTGGGTGTGGGGCAAGGCCGGCGTCTCCCTGCCGCACTCCAGCCAGGCGCAGTACTCCAGCGGTCAGCACGTCAGCCGCGGCGACCTGCAGCCCGGTGACCTGACCTTCTACGGCTCCCCGATCCACCACGTCGGCATCTACATCGGCGGCGGCCGCATGATCAGCGCACCCCACACGGGTGACGTCGTGAAGATCCAGGACGCGTTCCGCAGCGACTACGCGGGAGCGGTCCGGCCCTGACGGGCCTGCTTGTGCAGTTCCCCTGCTGACGGGGAGACTGCGTCCCGGCGTCGTCCTTCCCCCGACGCCGTGAACGGAGGCACGGTGCGCGAGCTCCACGTCGTCGCGGTGAGCGAGGACGGTCGGCACG
Organism: uncultured Frankiales bacterium; assembly: GCA_946479905.1. Next base: position 13,577 of record CAMLIA010000004.1, read on the forward strand.
TCGTGCTGGCCGCTCGTCGCGGCTCGTCCAAGGGCGCGTTCAAGGTGGCGCTCGACGCGACCCTCGCGGCCGCGGTCCGGGGCGACCTCCCGCGCCCGGGTGACGACGAGGTCCCCGACATCTCCCCGAAGGAGATCCAGGCGCGGCTGCGGGCCGGCGAGTCGGTGGAGAAGATCGCCCGCGCCGCCGGCGTCCCGCTCGCGCGCGTCGAGCGCTACTCCGGGCCGGTGCAGGGCGAGATGGCGCGCATGATCGACGCCACCCGGTCCTCCTTCGTCGTACGAGGACGGCTCGGCCGCTCCGCACTGGACCTGGGTACGGCGGTGGACGCCGCGCTCGCCGCAGGCGGTGCCGACGACGAGAGCACCGACTGGTCGACGTACCGCCGGGAGGACGGCTGCTGGGTCGTGACCGTGCGCTGGTTCGCGCGCAAGCGCAGCCGGTCGGCGTCGTGGGTCTACGACCCTGCCGAGAAGGCGGTCACGCCCGTCGACCCGGCGTCGGCGACGCTGGCGTTCCACGAGTCCGACGAGGCGGTGGCGGCGCGCCGCAAGCCCGTGCCGGCGAAGAAGCCCGCCGTCAAGAGGGCTCCGGCGAAGAAGCCGGCCGCCAAGAAGGCAGCAGCGAAGAAGGCGGTGGCCAAGAAGGCACCTGCGGCGAAGAAGGCCCCGGCGAGGAAGGCACCGGTCGCGAGGAAGGTCTCCGCGCCTCCGGTCAAGGTCGTGCCGGCGTCCAAGCCGGCCCCGCGGCGCGCCCTGCGCGTCGTCCCGGACCCGGAGCCGATGCCGCGCAAGGCCGCCAGGGGCAAGCAGCGGGCCAGCGTGCCGGCCTGGGCCGACGTGCTGCTCGGGACCACGCCGGGAGCCGACCGCTGAAGCGGATCGCCCTGCTCCTGATCCTCCTGCTGGCCGGCTGCACCGGCTCGTCGCCGTCCGGTCCCAGCGGCTCGTCGCTCGGGCGGCTCGACAGCTCCATCTCGGGGCTGACCACGGCGCGCGGTGCCGTCCTGCGGGCGGTCGAGGCCGTGCAAGCAGGCGCCCGCGCCCTCGACGCGACCGACGCCGTCTGCGCCAAGGGTCACGGCGTCGCGGCCCGCACCAGCCAGCGTGCCGGGGCTGCAGCCGTCCACCGCGCCGACGACGCGGTGCAGAACCTGCCGACGCTGGTGGCCAACTACCGCGCCGCGCTCGCGGCGCTGGACAGGTCGCGTACGGCGGTGAGCGGCCCCCCGCGCACGGCGCTCGGCAACGTGGTGCGCGACGGCCGGCTCGAGGCCACCGCCGTGGCCCGGTTCCAGGCCGTGGTGCGGACCGCGTGGCAGCAGTACACCTCGCTCGACGGCCAGGAGCAGCTCTGGATCACCCGGGCCGTGACGCCGTGGTACCGCACCGACAAGGAGGCGGCGGACGCCTACTCGGTGCTCGTCGGACCGGGCCGGCGCTTCCTGGAGGTCGCGCGCACCCAGCTGGCGCAGGCCTCGGAGGCGCTGATCACCCCCTCATCGGTCCAGGGGGCCACGCTGGCCGCCGCCGACCGGGCCCTGGCCACCCTGCGCACCAGGCGCTGAGTCCCGCTCGCAAGACGCGTTCGGACGGGACCTCCATGGCCCGTTCGAGCCAGGTCACCCCGACTTGATGGCCCCATGGCGTCAAATCGCAGGCTCGCCCCTCCGGGCCATGTCCTACGTCGACACGATGTGGTCGGCTTGACCGAGGTCGAGCCCAGTCGTCCGATGAGGGGGATATGCGATGCGGACCCCGATCACCCGCCGCCCATGGCGGCTCGCCGCCTCTGCTGCCGTAGCTGTCGCCGTTGCCGGTGCGCTGCCTGCGGTCTCTGCGAGCACCTCGACGGCGAACTACATCGTCCAAGCGAGCTCGGTCTCCGCGGCCCAGACTGCCGTCACCTTGGCCGGTGGCACGCTCGGCGTCTCGTTGCCGCTCGTGTCGGGTGTGGTCGCCACCCTGACGCCGGCGGAGGTGACCGCTCTCAGCGCAACGCTGAACGTCACGCCAGATGCCGTTGTTCAGACCTCCATGGCAGCAGGCAAGCCAGGACCGAAGCCGACGCCTTCCCAGCCACCCCCGCCGCCTCCGCCGCCGGTGAACGTCTTCCGCGAGGTCACCCATGCCTCAGACGTCTCGGGCAACACCGGACAGGGCGTCGGCATCGCCGTGGTCGACACCGGGATCGCCCCGCTGCCCGACTTCGGGACCCGGCTCAAGGCCGGCGTCGACCTCAGCGGCGAGGGCAACGCCCAGTCGGACAAGTACGGCCACGGGACCTTCGTCGCGGGCTTGATCGCCGGCAGTGGTGCCTCGTCGGGTGGCGCGTACGTCGGGGAGGCACCCGGAGCGGACCTGGTCCCGGTCAAGGTTGCCGGCAAGGACGGCAAGAGCAACGTCTCGACAGTGATCCAGGGCCTGCAGTGGATCAAGGACCACCCGACCAACATCCGCGTCATCAACCTGTCGCTCGGTGCCGTCCCCGTGGGTCCGACTGCGCTGAACCCGCTCGACCAAGCGGTCGAGGCCATGACGCGCAGCAACTTCGTCGTCGTCACGTCGGCGGGCAACAGCGGACCGCAGCGCGGCACGATCACCTCGCCCGGCGACGACCCGCTCGTCATCACCGTCGGTGCGCTCGACGACGCCCACACCGTCAGCACGGCCGACGACAGCGTGCCGGCCTTCAGCAGTCACGGCCCGACCTCGTACGACGCGTGGTGGAAGCCCGACGTGCTGGCCCCCGGCAAGTCCGTCGTCAGCGTCATCTCCAACCGCTCCGCGATCTGGAACAACAACCCCTCGGCCCGGATCGGCTCGACGAACTTCATCGGTTCAGGCACGTCCTTCGCCGCGGCCATCACCAGTGGCGCGGCCGCGATGCTGGTCAACGAGAACCCGGCCGCGAGCCCGAGCAACGTCAAGGCGGCGCTGCTCACGACCACCAACGCAGGGCCTGCCCCGCCGCAGGACCCGTTCCAGCAGGGCCACGGCGTCCTCGACGTCGCCCGGGCGATCGCCGAGCCGCTCATCGACCTCACCCCGGACTTCACCGGGATCCTGACGCCGGCGCTCGGCACCGCCATCCCGCTCATCAGCACCGAGCTGCCCTCCGGCTGGGCTGACGGCCTGCTCTACCCGCTGCCCTACTCCGGCCCCGCCACCCAGCCTGTGGGCGGTGCGGTCTTCGAGTCCACCGCGTGGAACTCGACGGCGTGGAACAGCACGGCGTGGAACTCGACGGCGTGGAACTCGACGGCGTGGAACAGCACCGCCTGGAACAGCACCGCGTGGAACTCCACGGCGTGGAACTCGGCGATGTGGAACTAGCACGATGACGACACCGACCCTGCCCCAGCGGGCCCGCGCCGTGATCGCGGTCGTGGCTGCCCTGGCCGTGGGCATGGTCGGTGGGCTGGGCCAGCACTACTGGAGTGATGGCTTCGGCCCGGCGGGGACGCTGCTCGTGCTGACCGGCCTGGTGGTGGCCGCGTGGGCGTGGCCGCTCATCGTCTACCGCAAGCAGGAGTCCGAGGCGGTGCACGCCGACGAGGGCCTGCTGCTCGTGGCGCTGCTGCTGCTGCCACCTGTCGGGGTGCTGACCGTCGTCGCGGTCGCTGCCGCGGTGGGCCAGGTCGTGCACCGACGAGGGCTGCTGAAGGCCGCCTACAACTGGGCGGGCGTCATGGTGGCGGCGGCCTCCGCCGTACTCGTGACGCAGGTCCTGGGACTCGAGACCGGGGGAGACGCGTCCGCGACCGACCTCGCCCTTGCCTTCGCCGGCGTGTGCACGTTCTGCGTGCTCAGCGCGCTGCTCATCGCCGCGATCCTCGTGGCGACGTCGGCCTCGTCGCTGCGGGCGGCGCTGGTCGACGGCGCCGAGCTCTGGGTGCTCGTCCTCGCCGCCGGCTGCGTGATCGCGGCGCCCGTGGGGCTCGCGGCGCGCTCGGCGTCGTGGGCGATCGTGCTGCTCCCGCCGCTGTACCTCGGGGTGCGGTGGGTCCTCGCCGGCCGGTTCGACGCCCGGCACGACCGCGACCGGCTGCTGGGCCTGTTCGACGCCACCCTGAAGGTGCACGAGCCACTGGCGACCGCCGACGTGCGCGCCGAGCTGAACAAGGCCGCGGGGGAGCTGCTGCGCTGCCCGCAGGTCCGGCTCTCGCCGGCGCAGCCCGACACCGCCGAGCTCAGCAGCCGCATCGACCTCGACGGCACGACCGAGTGGCTGGCCCTGGCGGGGCGGCCGCACGCCGAGCCCTACGACGCGGCGGACCAGCGGCTGCTCGACGCGCTCGCCGCGGTGGGGCGCTCGGCGCTGTCGCACGCGGAGATGTACTCGCGGACGCAGCGGCACCGTGACGAGCTCGCGGCCATCATGGGCGGCCTGGCGGAGGGCGTGCTCGCCTTCGACGCCCACGGCTGGCCGATCTACGTCAACCCGGCCGGCGCCGAGCTGCTCGCGACCACCCCGGGTGCGTTCGTGCAGAAGGGCTCGTCCGACCCGATGCGCGACAGCGCGCGGACCGCCCTGATCGCCATGGTGCACCGCTGCCTGCGCTCCAAGGTGCCGGTCAGCGACGAGGCCGGCATCTTCCTGCGGTTCGACGGCTCGACGTTCCCCGTGAGCTACACCTGCGCGCCGCTGCTCGAGGGCACAGAGGCGGTGGGGGCGGTGCTCGTCTTCCGCGACGTGAGCGAGCGCATCGCCGCCGAGCACGACCTGGCCTACAACGCCTTCCACGACCAGCTCACCGGGCTGCCGAACCGGCGGCTGTTCCTGGACCGCCTCGACCAGGCGCTGCTGCGCGGCAAGCGGAGCGGCACCCAGCACGCGGTCCTGCTGGCCGACGTCGACCGCTTCAAGAGCCTGAACGACAACCTGGGCCAGCAGGCCGGTGACGAGCTGCTGGAGGAGATCGCCCGGCGCATCGCGGCGGTCGCCCGGCCCGGCGACACGATCGCGCGCTTCGGCGGGGACGAGTTCACGGTCCTGGTCGAGGACGTCAAGGACGTCGCGCCTGCCCAGCGGCTCGCGTCGCTCATCGTCAACGAGCTCACCGCCCCGGTGAAGCTGTCGGACGGGCGCGAGGTCGTGGCCTCGGTCAGCATCGGTGTCGCCATGACGACCGGACAGGTCACGGGCGACGACGTGCTGCACGACGCCGATGTCGCGATGACGCAGGCGAAGGCGGCCGGCGTGGGAGGGGTGCACTGCTACGACCCCGCGGCGATGCAGGCCCGGTCGGTGGCCCGCTTCGACCTCGAGACCGACCTGCGCGCCGCGATCCGCAAGGACGAGCTCGAGGTCTACTACCAGCCGAAGATCGACCTGCAGCGCGGGACGATCAGCGACGTCGAGGCCCTGATCCGCTGGCCCGACCCCAAGCAGGGGCTGCGGATGCCGGGGGAGTTCATCCCGATCGCCGAGGAGTCCGGCCTCATCCTGCCGCTCGGCCGCTTCGTCCTGAACAAGGCCTCGCAGCAGGCGCACCTGTGGGAGGCGCTCGGCGCGCGGATCAGCGTCGCCGTGAACCTGTCGGCCCGGCAGTTCCAGGACCCCGGGCTCGCGCACCAGATCGAGACGGCGCTGCGCCTCAGCGAGCTGCCCCCGGAGCGGCTCTGCCTCGAGATCACCGAGAGCCTCGCCATGCAGGACCTCGAGGCGACGGTGCGGACGCTCTGCGAGCTCAAGGGCCTCGGGGTTGAGCTCGCGATCGACGACTTCGGCACCGGCCACTCGTCGCTGAACTACTTGAAGCGCTTCCCGGTCGACGAGGTCAAGATCGACCGCAGCTTCGTGCGCGACCTCGAGCACAGCCAGGTCGACGCCGCCATCGTCGCTGCCATCGTGGGGCTGGCCAACGCCCTCGAGATCCGGACAGTGGTCGAGGGCATCGAGGACGGCGCCCAGCTGGAGCGGGTGCGCGAGCTCGGGTGCAGCCTCGCCCAGGGCTATCACGTGTCGCGGCCGAAGCCCGCCGACGAGGTGTCGGCCCTGCTCACCCGCGGCAGCATCCCGGCGCCGCGGCAGGGTGAGGAGCGCCAGACGATCGACCTGATGACCGCGGAGACCCCCAGGTGAGGATGACCCCCAAGCTGCTGGTGCAGTGGACCGTTGCCGTGCTCTCGGTGCCGGTCGTCTGCGTGGCGACCTACAAGATCGCCGCGAGCAGCACCTCGATCTCAGTGCCCAAGCTGCCGCCGCCGGCGGTCGTGGTGACCCCGTCGCCGACGCCGTCGGAGGAGCCACCCGAGCCGACACCCACACCGACCCCCAAGCCCGTCGCCAAGCCCACGGCGAAGCCGACTCCCACTCCCGTCGTGACTCCGACGGCCGCTGCGACGCCCACGGTGTCGCCCACCGCTGCACCGTCACCGACCTTGCCCGTGCCCGTGCCGACGGCCGTCAGCCTCGTCGTCCGCCGCGGGTCGGCGCACCTCGTCTACGTCTACCGGTCCTCGATCGGCAAGGGCCCGCGGCCGACCTCCTGCGCCACCTGGGAACCGGTCCTCGCGGCACGCGGCGACACGGAGGGCAAGACGCGCCGTGCGGTCATCACCAAGGCCAACCTGAGCTTCCCCGGGGACCTCAACCCGTCGTCGCCGGCGGTGTCCAGCTTCGTGTGCGACTGGGACTTCCTCGTCTCGGTGCCGCAGGGTCAGGGCTACTCGGTGTCGGTCGCGATGGCGCCGCGGCCGTTGTACGCCGTCCAGCTGGCCTCCTCGGCCCCGTGGGCGTTCTCGGCCGGCACCCTCAGTCCGCAGCTGCCGCTCGTCCAGGTGCTCGTCGTCCCGATCCGCTGAGCGCGGGCCCCTAGGCTGGTCGCGTGAGGTTCCCGCTGCGCCGTGCCGAGCGCGCCGTGGCGGCGGCCCTCGCGGTGCAGCTGCTCGTCGCCGTACCCACCGCGGCCACGCTGGGACCCGACGGGCACGACCGGCGCGGCCCCGGCACCAGCCGGGCCGACGCCGTCCGCGAGGCGGACCACGACGCGCGCACCACGGCCGTGCGTGCCCTGCTCGCCCGGCGCGCGCAGGCCGTCGTCGACCGCGACCGGGCCGCGTTCCTCGCCGACCTCGACCCGACGGAGCCCGCCTTCGTGGCCCGGCAGGCGCGGGTGTTCGACAACCTCTCGCTGCTGCGGTTTTCCGGCTGGCACTACGAGATCGACCCGACCGACGAGCGGCCGCACACCGCCGCGCTGGACAGCAGGCGGGGGAGCTGGTGGGCACCCGCCGTGGCGCTGCGCTACTCGCTCGCCGGGTTCGACCGCACGGCCACCGAGGAGGAGCAGGGCCTCACGTTCGTGCGGCGCGACTCCCGCTGGTACCTCGCCGCCGACACCGACTTCGCGAGCGCGGGTCACCCGAGCCAGCGCGACGTCTGGGACACCGGCGAGCTGCGAGTCACGCGAGGGCGCGCGTGCCTGGTGCTCGCGCACCCGCACGGCGCCGGCATGGCCGCGCTGGCGCTGCGGGAGTGCGAGGCGGCCGTGCCGCGGGTGACCGCCGTGTGGGGCACCGGCTGGATCCGGCGCGTTGTCCTCGTCGTGCCCGACAGCGGGGCCGAGCTCACGCAGCTCGTCCCTGACGTCGGCGACATCTCCAACATCGCGGCCGTCGCCACGGCCGAGCTGATCGACGCCTCGTCCGGCTACCACCCGGCGGGCGACCGGGTGGTGATCAACCCGAAGAGCTTCGGGCAGCTCGGCCCGCTCGGTCGCCGGGTCGTCCTCACGCACGAGGTGACGCACGTCGCGACGCGAGCGGCGACCGGGCCGCACCAGCCCACCTGGTTCGTCGAGGGACTCGCCGACTACGTCGGCTTCCTGCACACCGACATCCCGTTGTCGCTCAGCGCCCTCGAGCTGCGCAAGGCGATGCGCGCCGGCCGCATCCCGAGGTCGCTGCCGTCGGACGGCGCCTTCACCGGGGGGCGCGCGGACCTCGCCGCGACGTACGAGCAGAGCTGGCTCGCCGTCACGCTGATCGCCGACCGGTACGGACGGGCGACGATGCTCGAGCTCTACCGCGACATCGGCCGCGGGAAGACGGTGGAGGCCGCCTTCACCGAGGACCTGCACACCAGCCTCGGCGCGTTCACGAGGAGCTGGACGGCGAGCCTGAAGCGCCAGCTGCTGTGAGGCTCGCCTGGTGCGTCCTGGCGGCCTGCGTCGCGGGGGCCGTCGTCACGGTGCTGCTGACCGTGCCCTTCCCTGTGCTGCCGGGTGCGCACCCGCACGTCGACGTGCTGCGCGACTTCACGCCCGCGCAGGTCTCGCGGGAGCAGGCCTACCACGCGGCGGTCCGCCCCCCGGCGTACCTCGGACTGGCTGTCTCCCTTGTCGTTGCTGGGCTTCTGGGCCTGACGCGCTTCGGTGGCCGGCTCGTCGGTGCGATGCCGGGGCACTGGACGGTCAAGGTGCTGCTCGGCAGCGCGCTGGTCTTCGTCATCGGCCAGCTGGTGACGCTGCCCTTCGACGTGCAGGCCGAGCGGGTGCTGCGCAGGTACGGCCTGTCGACGCAGGACTGGGCCGGCTGGACCGATGACCTGCTGCGCGGTCTCGGCATCAAGGTCGTCACCACCTGGCTGGTCCTCGTCACGGTGCTGGCGCTGGCGCGCAAGTGGCCGGCGAGCTGGTGGCTGCCCGGTGCCGTGACCGCCGCCGTCTTCACGATGGTGGCGTCGTTCGCCTATCCCGTCGTCATCGAGCCGGCGTTCAACTCCTTCACGCCGTTGCCCGCCGGCCAGCTGCGCACCGACCTGCTGGCGCTGGCCCACCGCGACGGGGTCAAGGTCACCGACGTCCTGGTCGCCGACGCCTCGAAGCGGACGACCGCCCTCAACGCCTACGTCAGCGGCTTCGGGTCCACGCGCCGGATCGTCGTCTACGACACGCTGCTCAGGGAGGCCTCCGACCAGGAGGTCGAGCTCGTCGTCGCCCACGAGCTCGGCCACGCGAAGCGCAAGGACGTGCTGCACGGCACCCTGATCGGTGCCTTCGGGGCAGCCGCCGGCGTCATCGCGGTCTTCCTGCTGCTGTCGTGGGGCGGGCTGCTCAGCCGCGTCGGTGCCACGTCGGCGGGCGACCCTCGCGTCGTGCCTCTCGTGCTGTTCCTGGCGGCCGCCACCCCCTTGCTGCTCGCGCCGCTGACCAACCTCGTCTCCCGGCACGTCGAGGCGCGCGCCGACATGCACGCTCTCGACCTCACCCACGACGTGCCGACCTACGTCGCCTCCGAGAAGCGGCTGGCCACCACGAACCTCTCGGACCTCGACCCGAACCCGCTGGTCTACAACCTGTTCTTCACGCACCCGTCGGACCCGCAGCGGCTGGCGCTCGCCCGCGAGTGGCAGCGGCTGCACCCGTGAGGACGCTGGTCGTCACCAACGACTTCCCGCCCCGCCCCGGGGGGATCCAGGCCTACGTGCACGCCCTCGCCGTGCGCCAGCCCGCGGACGAGGTCGTGGTCTACGCCTCGTCGTGGAAGGGCGCCGCCGCGTTCGACGCCGAGCAGCCCTTCCCGGTGGTGCGCGCCGCCACGTCGGTGCTGCTCCCGACCCGCGGTGCGCTGCGGGAGGCCCGCGAGGTCGCGACCGCGGAGGGGTGCGACCGGGTGTGGTTCGGCGCCGCCGCGCCGCTCGGGCTGCTCGCCCGTGGCCTGGGGCTGCGCTCGGTCGCGTCGACGCACGGGCACGAGGTCGCCTGGGCCCGGCTCCCTGCCCTGCGCCAGGTGCTGACCAGGGTGGGGCGCGACGTCGACGCGCTGACCAGCCTGGGCCAGTACACCCGCAGCCGGCTGGCACCCGTGATGCGCGCGCCCTTCACCGACCTGCCACCGGGTGTCGACACCGACCTGTTCCGTCCGGGGTCCGGGGGAGACGTCGTACGACGCAAGCTCGGGCTGACGGACCGGCCGGTCGTCGTGTGCGTGTCCCGCCTGGTGCCCCGCAAGGGGCAGGACGTGCTCGTGCGTGCCCTGCCGGTGATCCAGCAGCGGGTGCCCGATGCCGCGCTGCTGCTCGTCGGCGGCGGGCCGCTCGCGCCGAGGCTGCGGAAGCTCGCTGCGTCGCTCGGCGTCGCGGACGACGTCGTCATGACCGGCTCGGTGCCGTGGGAGGAGCTGCCGGCGCACCACGACGCCGGCGACGTGTTCGCGATGCCCTGCCGCTCGCGCTACGGCGGGCTCGAGGTCGAGGGGCTCGGCATCGTCTTCCTCGAGGCGTCCGCCACCGGCAAGCCGGTGGTCGCGGGCCGGTCGGGGGGCTCGCCCGACGCGGTGCGCGACGGCGAGACCGGCTACGTCGTGGACGGCACCTCGGTGCCGGAGGTGGCCGACCGCGTGGCCGGCCTGCTCGAGGACCCGGCTCGGGCGCGTCAGCTGGGAGCGGCCGGACGTGCCTGGGTGGAGCGCGACTGGCAGTGGGACACCCTCGCCGCCCGGCTCCGCGGCCTGCTCGCCGGCTGACCTCCACAGGAGTCGCTCAGGAGGCTTCGGGAAGGCTCTGTGTCGTGAAGCGGTTCTCGGCGGCAGTGGTGCTGCTCCTCCTGTCTGCCTGCTCGGCCAAGCCGGCCGTCGTGTCGGCCCCCCATGCCTCGCCCTCGCCCTCGCCGACGCCGGTTCCGAGGGTCAGCTCGAGCGACGTCTACGCCGCTGACCGGCCCGGTCTGCTCTCGGACGAGGCTCGCCACGCCGTACCCCTGGTCTACGTCCCGGACGACCGCAACGCCCGGGTCTACGTGATCGACCCGCGGACCTACAAGGTGATTCGCACGGAGCCGGTCGGGCGGCTGCCGCAGCACGTCACGCCGTCGTGGGACCTGCGCACCCTCTGGGTCGACAACGACCAGGGCAACAGCCTCACGCCGATCGACCCGCGCACCGGGCGGTTCGGCAAGAAGGTGCCGGTCGCCGACCCGTACAACCTCTACTTCACCATCGACGGCCGCTCCGCCGTCGTCGTCGCGGAACGGCTGCGCAGGCTGGACTTCCGCGACCCGCACACGATGGCGCTGCAGAGCAGCCTGCACGTGCCGTGCCAGGGCGTCGACCACGCGGACTTCTCCGTCGACGGGACGCACGCGCTGTTCTCCTGCGAGTTCAGCGGCCAGCTGCTCTGGGTCGACATGGTCCGCCGGCGCGTGGACCAGGTCATCGACCTGCCGCACGAGACGAGCCAGCGCCCGAAGCCGCAGGACGTGAAGCTCGCTCCGGACGGGCGCACGTTCTACGTCGCCGACGAGCACAGCAACGGCGTGTACGCCGTGGACGCCGCCACCCGCAAGGTGCGCAGCTTCCTCACCACCGGCCTGGGCGCCCACGGGCTCTACGTGAGCAGGGACAGCCGCGACCTCTACATCACCAACCGGCACAGCGGCTCCGTCGCCGTGCTGTCCTTCGCGACCGGCCAGATCCGCGCCTACTGGCAGATCCCCGGGGGCTCGCCCGACATGGGCGGGGTCTCCGCGGACGGCAAGGTGCTGTGGCTGTCCGGCCGCTACGCCGGCGAGGTGTACGCCCTCGACACCCGCACCGGCAAGCTGCTGGCCCGCATCAAGGTCGGCGGCGAGCCGCACGGGCTGTGCGTGTGGCCGCAGCCCGGCCGCTTCTCGCTGGGCCACACCGGCGTCCTGCGGTGAGACGCGTCCTGGTCCTGCTCCTCGCAGCGGCCTGCTCGACGCACTCCGCAGCCGCCCGTTCGACTGCAGCCCCCTTGACTCCCTCGCCGTCGGTGGAACCCCCATCCCCGGCGGCGAGGGCTCTCCACTGGAGCAGCGGACCCGCCCTGCCGGTCGCCGTCTCCGAGGTGGGGGTCGCCGTGCTCGGCACGCAGGTGCACGTGATCGGCGGGTACGTCGACGGTCACCCCCGCTCGACCACCCACCTCGTCCTCGACACCGCCACCGGCCGGTGGCACAAGGCCGCGCCGCTGCCGGTCGCCGCCGACCACGTCGGTGTGGCTGCGCTGGACGGCCGGATCTGGGCCGTCGGCGGGTACGGCGACCCGTCTGCCGTGCGCTCCTGGGACCCGGCGACCGACCGCTGGACGTCGCACGCCTCCCTGCCTTCTCCGCGGGCCGCCGGGGTGTGCGTCGCGCTCGGCGGCCGGATCCACTACGTCGGCGGCAAGAGCCACGGCCGGGACGTGGCCACCCACCTCGTCTACGACCCCGCTCAGGACCGCTGGTCGTCCGCCGCGCCGCTGCGCGTGGCGCGTGACCACGCCGCAGGGGCCGTCGTCGGGTCGCGGCTCTTCGTCGCCGCCGGCCGACCCGGAGACCTGACGTCGGCTGAGGTCTTCGACCTCCGCACCGGTCGCTGGTCCGCCCTGCCCGCGCTGCCCCTGGGGCGGTCGTCCGTGGCCGGGGTGGCTCTCGACGGTCGCTTCGTCGTGCTGGGCGGCGAGCCGGCGGGGGAGCGGTCCGTCGACACCGAGGTGGACGCCTTCGACCCCTCCACGGGCCGCTGGGGCCGGCTGCCGTCGCTTCCTGCCGGGCGTCAGGGGACCGGGGCGGTAGTGGTCGGCGGCGTCCTCTACCTGCCCGGCGGCGGTCCGGTGGGAGGCGGCTCGAGGCAGAGCGAGACCCTGCTGGAGCTCCGCTCCGCCTGAGGTTGCGCCCCCTCCCGGTGATCCACGGAACGGTTGCTCGCGTTCCAGGTGCCAGGGAGCGAGCAAGGGCTCCGTGGATCAGCGGCGTCAGCGGCGGAGGGCGATCCAGTCGAGGGGCGACCCATCGCACAGCTGGCTGGCATGGGCGATCGGCACTTCCTGCAGCGTCACCTGATCCTGCGCCGGCGTGAGCGCCACGGGCCCCAGGGGCAGCCGCTGCTCCGTGCCGGTCCGGCCACGGTCGTCGTAGCGCAGCAGTACGTCGTGCCCGCCGGCCGCCAGGGTGACGACCTCGAACCTCGTCCACGGCGCACCGAAGGCGAGCTCGTGAGCGCGGGTTCCCGCGGGCTTGCCGTCCACCGACACCCGCAGCCGGCCGGCGATGCCACCACCGACCCAGACGCGGTAGTCGCCGGCGCGAGGGACCTCGAGATGGACGCTGGTGCTGCCGCTTCCCGACGGCTCGACCAGCCCGTTCGCTCGCCAGGGCGGCGGTGCCTGCTCGGGTCGGATGGGCACGATGACGGGCGGTTCCCGGCGGGCTGCCACCAACATCGTCACCCGCGGGAACCGGGTGAGTTGCTTGACGATGTCGCACGACGACACCGAAGTCGGATCGGCGCCGTTGCCGAGCGGGATGAGGGCGAGGTCGGGAGTGACGTCCGTCTTCCGCTGCCACACCTCCCACTCGCCGATCCTGACCATCAGGTCGTAGGAGTCCGGCGGGCGGCTGGCCGACGGCGACTCGCGGCGGACGAGGATCGGGTAGGCGGACAGGGTCGTGAGGGGCAGTTCGTCGACGTCGACGGTTGCCAGGTTGCCGGGCAGCTGACCCGACCTCAGTCGTACCGGGTCGACCCGCAGGTCACTCGCACCAGTGACGTCGCCCTTACGGAGGAACCAGCGGGAGGCATACGGCTCCGGGTCGAGCAGCAGAACCGGGCCGCGACCTGCGACGAGCCGGCCCACCTTCTCGAGGTCGGAGAACCTCTCGCGGGGTGTCGACGTCACCCCGCGCGCGGTCGTCGCGGCCGACCACGCCGTGCCGGCGAGCAGCGCTCCCAGCACACCGAAGGCGACGACCCGCACCGGCCAGGCCGAGGACCAGAGCAACCCGACGGGCAGCAGGACGGCCGCGAGCAGCAAGACCGGCGACACGACCGCGAGGATCTTGGCATCCACCCAGGGGGAGGCGACCAGCCAGCCGACGAACCCCGCACCCGCGACGAGCAGGACGGTGACGGGGAGCGCGAGCCGACGGGAACCGACCGCGCTCGCCAGCGCACCGACGGCGCACAGCAGGCAGAGGACGGCGAGGGCAAGCCGCAGGCCGCCACCGCTCCCCGGTTCCAGCGGCGCGGTGGTCGGCCACAGCCCCGCCGCCCGGATGACCGGGACCGCCGCAGCCAGACCACCGAGCTCGTCACCCGCCGTCTGGACGGCCCCGGGCTTCGCGAACTTGGCGAAACCCAGGTTCGTCAGCGCCGGCACCACGGCGACGACCAGCACCACGCCGGACACCACCAGCGCGGTGAGGGCCCGACGCGAGAGCAGGTCACCGATCCGGACGTCCTTGCTGACGCCCCCAGAGGCAGCCATGCCGACGCCGACCAGCAACGCCGGGGCCGCCCACAGGACGCCCTGCGGACCGAGCACGTCGACCAGAGCGCCGCACACGACCGCGAGCAGCGGAAGCGCTCGCGCGGTCCGACGGGACCGGGCAGCGAGCGCAGCGGCAGCGGGCAGCAGGGCCGCCGTCACCACCTCCTTCTCCCCGCCCCACTGGCGGTAGCCGACGAACAGGGTGGCCTGGGCCGCGACCAGCCCGGCAGCCGCGGCGAGCAGGTGGTCGCGCAGGTAGTCGCGCGCGACAGTCACCAGCGACAGCACGACGATGCCCGACAACGCCGCCAGGGTCGGGCTGTACACGTCCGCGAGGTCCTGGCCGGTCAGCCGCCCCACCCAGCCGACGGGGAGCAGCCCGCCGATCGGGTAGCCGGAGCCGAGCCAGGTCTGGAGGACCACTGTCGGCGTGCTGGGCCGCAGCCCGCTGAGGTCGCGCCCGTCCGTGAGGGCGTGGTCCACGGTGAGCAGCCAGGTGGGGGTGTCGTCGAGCCGGGTGTATCCGGGGATCCCGGCCTGCGACGTGAGCCACAGCGGCAGGCCCGCGATGACGAAGCCGATCAGCGCCACGAGCACCGGGGCGGCCGCGACCGAGATCGTGCGCCAGCGAGTCAGCACCTCGACGACCAACCCACCGGCGGCCAGCGCGGCCACGACCGGCACGGCCGCCGGGGCAGCGCCGGGGATGCTGACGAGGAGGTCGCTGAGGACGATCCCGACCGCAAGGCCGAGACCGGGTACGAGGTAGCGCGGCACCTCGACCCGGGCGACCAGGCACGCGAGCAGCCCGAGCCCGGTCGTGACCGCGCCGAGCAGGAGGGGCGTCAGGAGCCAGGCGAGCAGCACCGGATCAGTGTTGCCGCACGCTCAGAACGTCGATCAGCCGGCGTAGGCGCAGATGGCGTACGCCGTGACGGTGAAGGATCCCGAGAACCCGGGATCGCCGAGGGCGAGGGCGGTCCAGGTGTCGGCGGTGCTCGGGTAGGACTGGACGTTCTGGACTGTGCCACCGGCCGTGCGGACCGTGCCGAAGACCGCCGCTCCGCCACCGGTCACCACCTTCCCGCTCGGGCAGGTGGCCGAGGCAGAGGCGATGTTGTTGGCGTCTGAGGTGCCGCTGCCCGTCACGATCTCGATGCCAGAGACGCCCTGTGGGCCTCGGGGGCCGGTGGGGCCGTCGAAGCCTTGCGGTCCTCGCGGGCCGGTAGGCCCGATGAAGCCCTGTGGGCCCTGTGGGCCCTGCGGGCCGGTAGGACCGTCGAAGCCTTGCGGTCCTCGCGGGCCGGTAGGACCGATGAAGCCCTGTGGACCCTGCGGGCCGGTGGGGCCGTCGAAGCCCTGCAACCCGCGTGGTCCGGTCGGGCCCTGCACTCCCTGCGGCCCCTGCGGACCCGTGGCACCCGCCACCCCCTGCGGGCCCTGCGGTCCCTGAGGGCCGGTGGGACCGGCAGGGCCGCGCTGGTTCCAGGTGATGAGCGTCTCGCCGGCGTTGCAGAAGGCGCTGGAGTCGATGACCCGGAGGTCGCCCTTCTTGGAGTCGTAGCAGCCCCGGATGGTGCCGTCGCTCGAAGGGATGGCGGCGTAGGCGACACCACCGGTCAGGACGACAGCTGTCGCCGCGACGATTCCCGCCTTGACAGTGCCTCGCCTGAGACGCTGGTCGAACGCCATGATGTGCCTCCCCCGATATACCGCAAAGCGCACCATAAGCATCCCGGAGGCGCACGACAAGCAGGTGTCAGGAACCCGACTCTCCGGCGGTGAGCAGCGCCAGGAGGAACGCCGCGAACACGATCTGGACACCGAGGACCACGCTCGTCCCGGCCAGCAGCGCCACGCGTTCCTGGGACAGGGTCGAGAAGCCCTTGTCGGCCCAGATCGATGCCACGCGCACACCGAGTGCCAGTCCTACCGCGATGGGAACGGCGCCGAGAGCCAGTCCGGACTCGAGCCTCCAGCCGCGCCGGACCCGAGCGAACCACCTGCTCCGGTCGCCGAGCACGGCGGTCGCGTAGGCCTGGGCGCACAAGCCGAAGCAGACGAGCTGGCAGCCCAGCATCACCAGGAAGCATCCCCCGATCAGGGTGTGCACGTAGAAGAGCCGGCCGGCGATGCCCACCTGCGCGAGCACCAGCACCATCAGCGCCCCGCCGACACCGAGCAGCGCCAGCCCTGGAAGCACGAACAGGTGCAGCGGCGCGTGCACGAGCAGCAACCGGACGTGCCGCCAGCCGTCGCGCATCGGCTGCAGCTTGCTCGTGCCGAGCCGCGGGCCGTACTCGATGTCGAGCTCGGCGACCCGCAGCCCTCCTCGCACCGACCGCAGGACCATCTCGGAGGCGAGCTCCATGCCGTCGGAGCTGAGGCCGAGGCCTGCCATGCGTTCGCGGCGAAATGCCCGCATCCCGCAGTGCACGTCGCGGACCCGGGTGTGGAACAGCACCTGCAGCAGCCGGGTCAGGGCCGGGTTGCCCAGCCGCCGGTTCAGCCAGGGCATCGAGCCGGGCGCGATCGCGTCGAGCCGGTTGCCCATCACGAGGTCGGCGCCGCCTTGCAGCTCGGCAACGAAGCGCGGGATGTCACTCAGTGGGTAGGTGAGGTCGGCGTCGGCCATCACGACGTACTCGCCGCGCGCGGCCGCGAAGCCCGAGCGCAGGGCCCGCCCGTAACCGCGTCGTGGCTCGTGCACGACGACGGCGCCCGCGGCCCGCGCCAGTGCCGCGGAGTCGTCCTGCGACCCGTTGTCCACCACAATGACCTCGCCGACGAGGCTCCCGGCCTCCAGCGCCTCGAACGCGCGCAGCACGCACTCGGCGATCGCGTCCGCCTCGTCGAGGCAGGGCAGGACCACCGAGACGACCGGGGACTCGCTCATGAGCCGGTCACGCTATCGGGACTACTGTGCGGGGGCCATGACCGTCGTGCGCGTCTGCATCGTCTACGACTGCCTCAGCCCGTGGACGCTCGGCGGTGCGGAGCGGTGGTACCGCTCCCTGGCCGAGGGCTTGGCACGGCGCGGCCACGACGTCACCTACCTCACGTTGCGGCAGTGGGACAAGCACGAGCCGCCGGTGATCCCGGGTGTTCGAGTCATCAGCGTCGGAGGGCGACATGTGCTCTACGGCTCCTCCGGACGCCGCCGGACCCTGCCACCCGTGCTGTTCGGTCTCGGCGTCCTGCGGCATCTGCTGGTCCACGGCAAGAGGTACGACGTGGTGCACACCGCGTCCTTCCCGTTCTTCTCGCTGCTGGCCGCGGCCGTCGTCCGGCCGGTGCGCGGCTATCAGCTCGTCGTCGACTGGCTCGAGGTGTGGAGCCGTGACTACTGGCTCTCCTACGGCGGCCCGCTGGTGGGGAGGGTCGGCTGGTGGGTGCAGAAGCGCTGCGCGCACGTTCGCCAGCACGCCTTCTGCTTCGCGGGGCTGACGGCGCGCAAGCTCGCGGAGCTCGAGATGCCCACCACGCCCGTTGTGCTGCCCGGCATGCACGCCCCAGTGGTCGTGCAGCAGGGCTCGGGGCTCGGCGGCCTCGTCTATGCCGGCCGGCACACCGAGGAGAAGCGCGTGCACCTCCTTGTCGAGGCTGTGCCGGTCCTGCTCGCGAACCGTCCCGATCTCCGGCTGCACCTTTACGGCGACGGTCCCACGCTGCCCCGCACCCAGCAGCTGGTGGCCGAGCTCGGCCTCGAGCAGCACGTCATGTGCCACGGCACCGTCCCCGACGACGAGCTCGAGGCGGCGATGCGCGACGCGGGCTGCTTCGTGCTCCCCTCGGCGCGCGAGGGCTACGGTCGCGTCGTCATCGAGGCGCTGGCGGCCGGCTGCCCCGTCGTCGTCGTCGCGGGTCCGGAGAACGCGGCCGTGGAGCTCGTCGCTCCCGGCGTCAACGGCGCGGTTGCGGAGTCGCCCTCCGCGCCGTCGATCGCGCGCGCGGTCGAGCAGGTGCTCGCGGGTGGCGAGGCGCTTCGGGCGACGACCAGGGAGTGGTTTCGCACGTCCGGCCGAGCGTCACTGGACGCGTCGATCGACGCTGTGGAGCGGGCCTACCTGACCAGCGCTGCCCGGTAGACCTCGACCGTCAGTTCCGCCGTCCGGCGCCAGCTGAGCTCGGTGACGCGCCGGCGACCGCGCTCGACCAGATCTTGCCGGGCCAGCGGGTCACCGAGCAGGGTGCCGAGGCTGACGGCAAGGGTGGCGGGGTCGGACGGGTCGCACAGCACTGCGGCACCACCGGCGGTCTCGGGGAGTGCACCTCGGTCGGCGCACACGACAGCCACGCCACGCGCCATGGCCTCGACGACCGGGAAGCCGAACCCCTCCTCCAGGGAGGGCACGACGACCACGTCACTGACGGCGTAGAGACCGTCGAGGTCTGCGTCCTCGAGCCACGACGGCATCCTGATCCACGGCGCTACACCCAGGTCGTGCGCGAGGACCCAGAGCTCGGCGTCCCAGGCCGTCGGGTAGCCGCACAGCACCGCAACCGGCCGCTCCTCGACCGGCAGGAGCGCGAGCGCCCGCACCACCAGGTCGACGTTCTTGTGGCGTCGCCGGCCTCCGGGGCAGAGCACCACCGGGCTGCTCCCGAGCTCGTGCCGCCGGCGGACGTCTGCCGCGGCCGGGATGGTCGCGTGAGGTGGCCTGCCGGGGCCGTGGGGGATCACCCGCAGCCGGTCCGGCGACAGCCCGAGGTGCCGCTGCGCCAGCTCCGCCGTGGCCCGGGATGGCACGATCACCTGATGCGCGGTCCGGGCCGTCGCGGGCGCGAGCAGCCGCATCGCTGCGCCTCGCGCCCGTCCGTGCGCCTGCGGTGCGGTGCGGAACGCCAGGTCCTGCAGGGTGACGACGCGACGGCCGCAGCCGATCAGCGGTCCAGTGGACGCGAGTGAGTGCACGAGGTCGTACCCCCGTGCGCGCGCGAGCCTCGGCAGCAGGGTGTTCTCGGCGAGGGTGCGTGCTCCGGGGTGCTCGGTGCTGATCGGCAACACCTCGAGCGGAACGTCGAGCTCACCGCTTGGCACCTGCTGACCCACGACAGCAACGACCTCGACGTCGCTGAGAGCCGCGGCCAGCTCCCGGGCGTAGACCTCGAGGCCACCTGTCGCCCCGGGCACGAGGAACAGGCAGTTCAGTGCTACCCGCATCGCTTGTGCTCCAAGGCCTTCCGGTAGGACCGCAACGTCTTGGTGGCTGTCGCTTCCCACGTGAGCTCGGCGGCCCGAGCGCGACCTGTTACGGCCAACTGCTGACGCAGTCCCTGGGCGCCGAGCACCTCGAGCAGCGCTTCCCTGAGTGCGGTGACAGAGAACGGGTCGAAGAGCCGCGCGGCGCCCCCGGCCACCTCCGGCAGCGCGGAGGCGTCCGCGCAGACGACGGGTACGCCGCGGCTCATGGCTTCGAGCACCGGCAGCCCGAATCCTTCGGTGAAGGAGGGGAGGACGAGGCAGTCGGCCATCTCGTAGTAGCCCTCGAGATCGGCGTCGCTGACCCACCCGGTGATGTGCACGGCCTTCCCGGCCGAGAGCTCCACCAGCTGCTCACCGTGTGCTGTCATCCGGCCGACGAGGACCAGGTGAGCCTGGTCGGGCATGGCCTGGATGAGGCGCGCGAGGTTCTTGTGCGGGACCAGCTGCGCGACGCAGAGGACCACCTGGCTGGACGGCGGGATCCCGAGCCGGCGACGCAGGTCCTGAGGCGACGTCGGTGCGGCGCGCGGCGCGGGCGTGACACCGAGCGGTGTCACGTCGATCCGATCGGCGCTGAGGTGAGCATGCGTGACGAGGTCTTCTGCGGCCGCCTCAGAGATCGCGATGACCCGGTCCGCTGTCCTGCCGCAGCTGGCAGTCAGCCCGCGGAACATCCACCGAGCAAGCGGTTCCACCGTCTCGGGGTGATGCATCCAGGCGAGGTCCAGGACCGTGACGACGGTGGCCAGGCGAGGGGCCACGAGGGGGGTGGCGTAGGCGAGGCCGTGCACGACGTCGACGCCGCGCCGCCGGGCGTCGAGGCCCAGTCCTGCCAGTGCGTACGCGATCCGGCCGGGGGAGCGGGCTGATCGGAACGGCACCCGGACGAACTGGGTGTGGCCGCCCCCCCAGTCGCGCTCACTGAGGTCGGCGGGTGCGTCCCTCCCCACCCAGGCGGTCACGCGGGTCCCGGGCTCGACCGCGTGCAGAGCCTGCAGGAGCCCAGTGGCATAGCTGCCCGAGCCACCCGATGTCGGTGACCAGAAGGTCAGGTCGAGCCCGACGTGCAACGGACGGCTCACGACGCCTGCACCGGCCTCAACCCGTCCATCAGCGGACGGACCAGCCCGAGCAGCCAGGCCGCGGAGGCGTAGACGAGAGCGAAGACCGGCAACCCGCCCCACGCAGGGAGCAGCAGTGCGGGGACACCGGCGACGATGAGGCAGACCAGCACGCGCGGCAGGACGCGCAGTCGCAGGTCCAGCCCGGACCGGCGTACGGCGACGAGCGCCGCCAACGTCAGAGCGAGCTCCCCGGCGCTCGTCCCGACCGCAGCACCAGCGGCTCCGCCTTGGTAGGAGCCGATCACTCCGCCCGACAGGACCACGGCGAGACCGATCACGGAGACGACAAGCAACGGGACGTGCTGTCTCAGGGCCAGCAGGGCGTAGGTCAGCACAGCGGACACGAACGCAAGACCTACCCCGATGGCTTGGACGCGCAGCACGCCTGCCGCCGGCCGGAAGTCACCGCCTCCTGTGATGACGTCGACGACCAGCCCGGCGCCGACAGCGACAGCCGCCGCGACTCCCACGCCCATGAGCACGGAGACCTCGAGAGCCCGCTGCACGGCTCTTGTGAGTCGGCCCGGGTCGTTGCGGGCAGCGCGGGCGAAGACCGGGAACGCGACGCCCACCGCCAGCGCTGGCACCGCTACCAGCCCCTCGGTCACTCGGGTCGACACACCGAAGTAGCCGGTCTGCTCCGGCCCTGCGATGAGTTGCACGACGAGGATGGTGACCCGGGTGTACGCCGCAGCAACT
Source organism: uncultured Frankiales bacterium (assembly GCA_946479905.1). The sequence goes on from CAMLIA010000004.1 coordinate 34,823, forward strand.
GCCGTGGCGATGGCGAACGGGTAGGTCTCGCGCAAGAGCGTCAGCGCAACACTCGGCTGCCACCCTCCGCGGACGATCCGCCGGCGACCCACGACCCACCATGTGACTCCCAGCGCCGCCATCGCCCCGATGACACCGGCCGCGAAGAAGGACACGAAGGAGCCACCCAGGATCGCCAGAACCACCACGGCAGAGGTGGTCGTGAGCTGGCGAATCACCTCCACTCCGGACGCCCATCCCATCCGGAGGTCCGCGAGCAGGGCCGTGCTGAGCGTCAGGTAGAGGGTCTGAAGGAGACCCGCGACGGCTGACACGGCGCAGCCGAGGACCATCGGTGTGCTGAACCCCACGAGCAACGCGTAGAGCACGGTCGCGGCCCCCGCGACTGAGGCGAGGGCGAGTCGCATGACGATGAGGGTCGGCATGAGCGCGGCCCGCGGCTCCGCGTCGAGCACGGCGTACTCCCGCAGACCGACCGTCTGCAGCCCGGCGTCGAGCAGGTTGGTCGCCAGCACGCTCAGGGAGATGACCGTGATGAAGCGCCCCGAGTCTCGCACCCCGAGATGTCGGGCGATGACCGCTGTCGCCAGGACGGCCAGCAGCACCCCGGCGGCGTGCCCCAGCACTCTGAGGACACCGCCTCGCAGGACGCGTGAAGCCTCTTCACCGCTTGTCATCTGGCCTCGGCGAGCAGCCAGACGCCGCGCAGGACGTCGACGACCGCGAAGCTCACGGGTAGCAGGCTGCCACGCCTGGCTGCCGCAGACCCGCGGCCGGGTGTTCTGAGGTGCTTGCCCTGGGTGCGTGCGGGGCACATGCTGTGCAGACTCGGGAGGTCCTCAATGGACGTGGTGCGGCGGCTGAGGCTCGACCAGGACCCAGCAGCGGTGGGTCTTGCCCGTGACTTCGTGCGGGACTGCTATCGCACCTGGGGCGTCGAGGACCCCGAGGACGTCGCCTCGCTCGTGGTCAGCGAGCTGGTGACCAACGCGCTGCGGCACGCCACGGGACCGATCACGCTGTTCGTGGCCCGGCGGCCCCACAAGGTCGTGCTGACCGTGGAGGACGGCTCGTCGGTGCCGGCGGAGGTCGAGCTCCCCGGGCCGCTCGAGGAGTCCGGCCGCGGGATGCTGCTGGTCCAGGCGCTCACCCGGTCCTGGGGCGAGCAGCCCGTCCCCGGCGGCAAGCGCGTGTGGGCCGAGATCACCCCGAGCTGAGCGGCCCGCTCACGGGGTGCGTCCGCGGCTGTCTGCGAGGCCGTGCACAGTGCCGCCCTCGGCGCGGACCACGTAGGCAAGTGCCGGGTCGGAGGTGGCGAGCGGCCGGTCACTGCTGAGCGCCGTCGCTGCGGCGATGCAGTCAGCCAGGCTCACGGCGACTCGGTCGCGTTGGTGGTGCTTGGCACGCAGCCGCCCTGCCTGCAGGCCGAGATCGGCGGTCACCGGAGAGAGCTGCATACCCGCGTTGGCGAGCAGCGCCAGATCGGCGTGCACGTCGTCGGGATCGCTGCCGTAGACCCGGGTCAGCTGGTCGACCACCTCGGCGGCGTTGGCCGCAGACAACCTCGTGCCCTCCCGCAGCAGCACCGCGACGTCGTCCGCGCACGGCTCGTCCCGCAGGTAGGCAAGGACGGCGTACGCGTCGAGAACGGTCAACGCCGCTTGCCGCGGGCCGTCCGGCGCAGATCGTCCGCGCGGTCGGCCACGCGCGCCTCGTCGGTGCTCGGGCCGGGCCCGGCATGGGCTCCTCGGAGAGCAGCCACGGTGTCCGAAGGGATGGGCCGAACGATGGCGTAGTCGCCGCGGTCGATGACGAGCACCGCGCCCGCCTGCCAGCGGTGCCGGATCTCCGCAGGCAGCGACATCTGCCCGTTCCGCGTCACCTTCGCTTCGACAGGGCCCATGACGTCATACTACGAACTGCATCCGACGTAGTACATGCTTGTGGATCATATGACGAGTTCTCACCCCGCGCTGACGGTCTGGACGATCCGGGAGCGGCGCAGCGGGTCGTCGTAGGTCTGCAGGTTCGCCGCGATCCACGCTGCGCTCAGCGCAGCCACCGGGGCGGCGATGGCCAGCGGCACCCACCAGACCGGTCCGGCCGCGCTCGCCTCGAGCACGCCCCCGAGCATGGCCGTCGGGAAGGCCAGCTTGAGGCTCGCGAGCACCAGCGCCCCGGGCGGCGCCACGGCGTCGCGCGGCCCGTTGAGGTCGGCCCGATGGGGCCGGCGCAGCGCTGACGACAGGCACAGCGCCACCACGAGCAGCGCGCAGGTCGTCGTGCTCGCGAGGATCGCCACGACCTCGGTCAGCGTCGGCGTCCCCTTGGCCCGCAGCGCGCCGATCGCCGCGGCGAGCACTGACCCGAGCAAGACAGCTTCGGCGGTCACCCGGGTCTTCGCGCGGGCGATCAGCCCTTGCTGATGTGGCAGTGACGCGAGCCAGACCGCGCCGGTGGCGTCCAGGCAGAAGACGTTGAACCCGAACAGCAGGCCACCGCCCGCGGCCACCAGTCCCGGCAGGAAGACCAGCGAGCGCCAGGGCAGGCCCACGCCGGCCGCGGCCACCCCGGGCAGGAGCGCGAGCACGATGGCCCCTCGGCGCAGCGCCGGCGCCCGCCACACGCTCGCCCGGTCGGTGGCGACCAGCGCGCGGTAGTCGTCGCTCGGGTGCGGCCGCCTGTGGTGGGCTCGCGACGACCGGGCGCCCGCACGGTCCTGGGGGATGCGGACGGCCCACCGGCACAGCCGCGCCCCGGCGTACAGGCTCACGACCGCGAGCGTGGCCAGCAGCGCGATGCCCGGGAGCCAGGCAGACACGTCACCACGGGCGCCGGCGCCGATCGTGCGCACCAGCCACGGTGCGAAGGAGCTGTCGACGACGTCGTTGCCGTGGCCGGTGCGGACGACGGTGATGCCGGCGATGACGAAGCCGGCGAGGGTGCCGCGCAGGACCAGCCGGCCGCGGGCTGTGCAGCGCAGACCGGTGGCCGTCCACGCGAGCGCCTGACCGACGCCGGTCGCGGCGACCACGAAGCAGCCCGCGGTCAGCAGCGCGCGGCCCAGGTGGGGCTGCCCGACGCTGAGGAACCCGGTCTCGGCGGTCAGGACGAGCAGCTGGACGATCCACACCAGGTTCAGCGGGGCGAGCACGAGCGAGGAGAGGAACTGGGTGCTGGGGCGCAGCGGGTACGCCACCAGCTGCCCGCTCGGGAAGAGCTCCGTCGCCGCCGAGCTGGTCAGCGGCGCGACCACCGCCAGCGCCCCGAACCCGAGGAACGCCGCCGGGGCCGCGTGGATGGAAGCGACAAGGGCGTCGGGGTCGACACCGTTGCGGACCGAGAGGAGGAGCAGGGCGAGCAGGGGCACAGAGCCGAGCAGCGACAGCAAGCCGATGCGCACCGCAGGGGAGCGGACCAGCCGCCAGCGCAGCGAGACGAGGGCCCGGACCTGCGCCCACGCGCTCACGAGATCAGGCTTCGGTAGCGCTCCCGGCCCGCCTCGCCGACCAGCTCAGCCGCGGGGGAGGCACCGACCACGCGACCGCGCTTGAGCACGACCGCCTCGTCGCAGGCCTCGACGGCCAGGTGCAGCAGGTGGGTGCTGCAGAGCACCGCGGTGCCCGTCTCGCGGAGCTCGCGGATGACCTGCATGGTCGCCTCGACGCCGAGCGGGTCGACCCCGTCGAACGGCTCGTCGAGCAGCAGCACCCGCGGCTCGTGGAAGGCGGCCAGGACGACAGACATCCGCCTGCCCATCCCGTGCGAGAACCCTGCCGTGATCCGGTCGGCGGCCTCCGCCAGCTCGAACCGGTCGAGCAGGTCGGTCGCGCGGGCCTCCCAGCCCTTCGGCATGTCCCGGAGGCGGGCAGCGAGCTGCAGGTGCTCCCACGGCGTCGCGCGGGGGATCAGCCCGCCCACGTCCGGGCAGTAGCCCACCTTCGCGCGCACCGCGGACGGGTCGACCGCGGCATCCGTCCCAGCGACGACGACCCGCCCGGAGGTGGGGGGGAGTACGCCGGCGAGCACCCGCATCGTCGTGGACTTCCCAGCCCCGTTGCGGCCGACGAGGGCGACCGAGGTGCCGGCGCCCACGGACAGGTCGAAGCCGTCGACGGCGCGGACCTCACCGAAGTCGACGATGAGGCCCTCGACCTGGAGCACGGGGTCCACTTCACTCCTTCGGCGAGACCGGATGACGACTGTAGGTCCGCTTGAGCGAGGGCGCACCCAGGGCGACCGTGAGGCAAACGACCAGGGAGAGGCTCAGCGTGCTCAGTCCTACCCGGCCAGTCTCGCGCACGTCGTCCCACAGGAGCCAGGTGCTCCAGGGGTGCGCGGGAAACCAGAAGTTGGCGTGGGCGCCCGCGAGGGCGGCACCGGTCGCGTGCTGCGCGATCGAGAGCGCCGCAAGGATCCGTGCGAGGACGACGATCCGAGGTCGAGTCTCCGCGAGCAACAGGTAGCCCACGTAGGCAGTCGGCGTGCACAGCAGCACCATCTCCAGGACCAGACGATTACCGAAGAACGCCGCACCTCCCGTGAAGTCGTTCAGCTTGAACTGGATGGCTTGGTAGGCGAGGCCCCCGAGGACGGCGCCTCGGGCCCAGGCTGGAGACGGCCTCCAGCCCTTGACCACGCCGACCGCGGCAAGGATGGCAATCGGGCTGTACAGCAGCAGTCCCCGATAGGGGGATACCAGGGCACCGACGACGTTCTGGAGCCAGGTGTTGGCGGCGGCGCTGCCAGCGGATGTCGCCCGCTCACCGACGTACTGACCGTAGTAGTCGCCACCCAGAGAGGGATGCCCGAAGACCCAGTCGTTCCACACCAGCAGAGCCCCGAAAGCCACGGCCCCGCAGGCCACAAATGGCACGAGTGCCCGCAGGTCACGCTTCTCACGCGCCAGGAGGACGGCGATGATTGCCGGTACGACCGCGAGGTGGGGGCGCGACCAGATGAGCGGAATGGAGGCGATCGCCGCGAGCCAGAGCGCATCGGTCGTCAAGGCGAGGAGTACAGCTGAGGCCCAGAGCAGGGCTGACGTGTGGGACCACAGCTGACCGCTTGCGACGGTCCACGTGGCGGTTCCCAGACCGACGACGACAGTGACAGCGAGGGCCCGGCCAAGGCTCCCGCCGAGTCGACGCAGCACGATCATCAGGTTGCCCATGGTGGCTGCGCCGCAGATGACGGCCGTGAGGACGCCAGGTGTGTTGGGCGACAGAGCGAAGGGGCTGAGCAGGACCTGCAGAGGAACGCCCAGGAGGATCACCCCCATCGTCCGGCCGGGGATGATCTGGTTTCCCACGGGGACGAAGAAGGGGTTGCGTGGAAGGTTGGCGACGTCAGCCAGATCCAGCGAGCCAGTGTGTGCGAGCCGCCAGGATGCCCAGTCAGCGGCCTCCGTGTCGACGGAAAGAGCCCCGTGCCACCAATGACCGGTCACGGCGTACACGAGCGCGAAGCCGGCCCACGTCAGCAGCCAGAGCCTGCGATCCGAGAGGCGCGAGTTCACGTCATGTCCTCGACATCTGACTGGTCGGAGCGGACATCAGCGACCATGCCCCCTCGGTCAGGTCTACCTCCCACCCCTGGGCGACGAGCGCCTTGCTGAGCAGGCTCTCGCGACGTAGTACCGCGCGGTCGGCGTGCAGGTCCCGCAGCACGCCCTGCCAGTCGCCCCTCAACAGGGTCGCCTGCAGGTACTCATGCAGCCAGCGAGGTTCGTAGATGTCTGTGCGACCGTCCACGGCGGCTGACACGCTGCGGGCCTGGCCTGTGACGAGCCCGCCGATGTCGTAGTCCACGAGCACGTGCGCTCCGTGGTCCTCGTCCAGGGTGGCGACCAACCGTTGCGGGACCGACTCCGCGACCGGGGAGGTCAGCGCAGCCATCGCAGATGCCATTGCGACGCCTGTGGCCGCGAGAGCTCTCGCGGCAGCGACCGGGAGCGTAGAGGTGGAGTTCGGGAGCATCGCTCCGAACCGGCGGGCAAGCAGAGGACTGAGGAGCACCGTGGCAGGGGCCACGTCGCGGACGGCGAGGCATGCGAAGGCGAGGACGCCCGCTGCGAAGAGCCGCTCGTCGCGGTGTGCCGCGGACAGCACCACGGCCATTCCGACGAGCAGCAGCGCTTGCCATGACAGCAGCTGCACCGGCGCCCACTCCGCGATGTCCTGCGCGCGGTCCGCCACGACGAACGGCTGGAGGGTGAGTCGAGGACCGACGGGAGTGATCGCGGACGCGGCGAGTCCCGCCGCCACGGCGGGCAAACCGAGGCGCAGGCTGCGCTTGCCGCCGCTCGCGGCCGCCAACAGCAGGGTCGTCGGGGCGAGTACCCACATCCCGTGCAGGCAGGCCCATACCCACGTGACGGCGCCCGCGCGGAGCCAGTGCGGTGGATGGCCGAGGCGCGTGCGCTCGCACCATCCGGCCAAGAGCACCACGAGGCAGAGCGACGCCGCCTGAGGACGTTCCCGGAGATAGCCGGCGGCGACAGCGGCCACCAGGCAGTACGCCGCGGCTGACCCGACAGCCGAGGAGCGCTGGCGAAGCAGGCGAGCGAGCGAGACGGCGAAGACGGTGGCGACGACCGCGGTCAGAACCCGAACGCCCTGCCAGCCGGCGACGCGATGGGCAACGGCGAGGATCAGGTCGGAGAGCCACGAAGTCGGCACCCACCTGCGTCCCTCGGCCGTCCAGGCCCAGGTCTCGTGCCCTGGGAGCCGGTGGGTACGCAGGATCAGGTCGCCAGTACGCACGTGCCACCAGACGTCGGGATCGTCGAGCGGCCGTACCGATTGCACCAGCACCGCACAGCCGGCGGCGACGGTCAGCATCGACCACAAGGGGACCCGCTGTGGGCCGAGCCATCCGGTGGATCCCGTCTCAGACACGGCCGCGATGCAACCGGGAGGGGTGCGGGAAGCACGTCGCATGAACGAGAAGTCCCGTGATGATGACGAGACCCGTGTTGCGAGCGAGGAGGAGAACCCCTGGCTCCACGGCTCCGTGCAGCAAGGGGGTGTACTGCAGTGGGTACACCCCTTGGGTAAGGGCGCAGGTGAGCAGGGTCAGCCACGTCACCCATCGAGCGTGAAGGAACGGATGGGCGGCAGCCACCGTGACGCACGCCAAGAGCCAGACCAGGTATTGCGGGCTCAACGCCTTGTCGAAGACCAGTGTCGCGGCAGTCAGGGTTGCGCCGGCCACCGTGGGGTCCACGCTGACGGCTCGGTGCGCCAGCCAGTGCCACCTGACGAGGAGGGCCGCGACGACCATCAGACCGAGAAGGCTGACCGCAACGCCAACGGCATCGGCCCCAGCGCCGGGGATCTCCCATGAGCTGTGCCGGTAGACCGGATGAGCCGGGGACAGCAGGAAAGGCGTGGCGGCGACCGCCTCGACCTGCAGGCCGCGATCGCGCTGCTGCGAGATGGCACTCCAGAACGCGGGAAGCACACCGGTGGCCGCGGAGATCGCGACCACTGCGACGGCGCACCCCGCGGCAGCGCGAGCCGCCTTGCGCAAGGCGGATCCTGCCGGGAAGAGGCCCAACAGCACGGCAGGCCACAGCTTGACGGAAGCTGCGAGAGTGATGAGTGCTGCGCTCGCGGCGGGACGGCGTCTCAGCAGTGCCAGACCCGCCGCGGCAAGCACGGCCGCGGCGACGTCGAAGCGCTCGAGAAAGAGCGGCCCGAGCAGCAGCGGCCCGAGCAGCCACAGCAGAACGGAACGTGACCGAGGGCCCGACGCTCGCAGCACGTAGACGAAGAAGAGGCCGTCGACAACGACCATCAACGAGGCGAAGACCATGAGGTACCCCCACGGCCCGTGGTCCACCGCGGGAAGCAGGACGAACGGGAGGGCGCCAGGCGGGTACTCCCAAGGGAAGTCTCGTCCCGGCACCAGGGAGCGGTGCCATGCATCGGAGGCCCAGTCGTAGAAGGTGGCGATGTCCGACAGTGCCGCTCCCTCGAACGGCGCGCGCATCAACAGGGCAAGCACCGCGCGGCTCACACCCCAGCCGACCATGGCCCACACGGTCGGGAGGCCAGCCCTTGTCACCTGCCGCGCTACGTCCGGATGCTCGGACGTGAGGGTCACGACGTGCTCGCGACGAGTAGGGGCGATTGCGGGGGTGCGATCAACTGCCAGGATCCCTCTGTGCGAACGACCTGCCAGTGGTCCACCTCGACGAGCAACTGCGACAGCGCCGCCTCCTTCTGGAGCACCGCGGCATCCGGCCGGAGCGCCGACACGTAGGCCTGCCATCCTGGCCTGCCGTTGACGGCATCGCTGTAGCGCACGAGCTCCTTGTCGCCGTACCGATCGGCGCGTCCGTCCACAGCGACGCGAATGTGCGGCCACGCCTCCCGGAGGAGGTACCCGCTCACGTTGTAGTCGTCGAGCACGCGGAGGACACCCGGCTGTTCGGCCAGGACGGTGGCGATTCGTCGCGGCTGCGACGTCGAGAGCGCTGGGGCGGTCGCATAGCTCGTGCTCACGACGAGCAGGCCTACGAATCCGCTGACGGCGAGCAGGCGTCGCGACACCCGGATGGTGGATACGGTCGACCAGGTATTGGCCATCGCGGTCGCTGCGACAGGAGCCAACAGGATCGCCACGGGCGCCGCATTGCGATTGGCGGAGAACGCGAAGGCGTCGAGGGTCAAGACCCACAGCAGCTGTGAGCGGGCGACTGCGGCACCGGACCGGCTCCACGCGACGACGAGGATCGCCGTGAGACCTGCAAAGCCCCAGGCGCCCATGCTGGTCAGCCGGGTGGGTGCCCACTCGGCGATGTAGCGCTGAGCGGCTGCCGCCACAGTGAACGGGGCGAGCAGCAGGCGCGGCCCCATGGGCGTCAGCGCAGCTGCTGCGAGTGCCAGCAGTGCCGTCCCCACGAGGTGGCGAGCGCGCTTGCGCCCTTCCTCCTGGCCGTCGAGAAGCGTCCCGAGAGCAAGCAGCAGAAGGCAGCCAGGAGCGAGGACGAACAGTCCGTGGAAGAGCGCCCATATCCAGGTCAGGGCCACGAACGACCATCGGCGCGGGAGTCTGCCGTCGAAGAGCACGTCTCGAGACCGGGCTGCGAGCCAGCAGCAGAAGATGAGCGACACCGTCTGCGGGCGCTCCTGGACGAAGCTGGTCAGCGGGAGGGCGACCACGGTGAACGCCACGGGACCTGACCATCCGGTCCAACCCTGGACCAGCAGCCGATGCAGTGCCAGGAGCAAGATGAGCAGCAGTGCGAGTCGAAGCCCTACCAGTCCCGCTAGCCCCGCGCCGTTGTAGACCAGCGCGAGGACGGCCTCGGAAAGCCAGGCCGTCGTGTGCCAATGAGCGTCGGGCAGTGTGAACGACCAGGGATCGGGGTGGGGGAAGCGCATCCCGTCCAGCGTGTACTGGCCGGCCAGGGTGTGCCAGAAGACGTCCGGGTCCCTGAGGGGGCCTCGGACGAGCAGCACGCTTCCCAGCGCCGAGACGACGACCAGCAGCTGCCAGGCGTCCACCTGGCGCGCAGCGTGCGAGGGCGGCAGCTGTTCAGCCACCGCCCTCGCCCGAGCTTCTAGGTCAGGAGTTGCAGTTGCCAGAGACCGAGGCGTTCGACGAGATGCTGGAGCAGGTCTTGCCGAAGACGTTCTTCACGATCCCGCCCAGGGCGAAGATGATGATGACGATGACGGCAGCGATGGCAGCGACCAGGAGGCCGTACTCGACCGCCGAGGCGCCTTCCTCGCGCTTGTTCTGGAGCGTCTTGCGGATGTAGGTGAGCATGAGCCTGGATCCTCCTGTGGGCGGTTTGTGTGTGAGTGGGTCAGGAGCACGAGCCGCTGACAGAGGCGTTGCTGCTGATGCTGCTGCAGGTCTGTGAGAACACGTTCTTGATGATGCCGCCCAAGGCGAAGATGATGACCACGATGACGGCAGCGATCGCCGCGACGAGCAACCCGTACTCGACCGCGGAGGCACCCTCGTCACCCTTGGTCACGCGCTTCCTCACTCGCATGCTGCTCATTTCGACAAGTCCCCCTCGGACGTGATCAAGGCTAGAGATCCATAGGGAACCAGATCATCGGCTCTGTGGGTGCGAAATCCCGGACATCCGGAGGATTGACAGAAATCGGCCGAGGTGCAACGGCGATGTGGTGAGGTTTGTCTTCCTTACGACTCGTCGGCGCCGGAGACCATCCCGAGGCGCACAGCACTCATGAGCGCCTGGGCCCGGTTGGTGGCGCCAAGCTTCTCGTAGACCCGGGACACGTGGGTCTTCGCAGTGGACTCACTGACGTACAGCCGCTTGGCCAGAGCGCTGATGGACAACCCCTCGGCCAGCAGCGCGAGGACCTCGCTCTCCCGCGGTGTCAGGACCGGGCCTGAGGGCTGCGCCTTCCGCAGCATCGCCTGCGCCAGATCCCGTGCGGTGAAGGTGTCGGGGCTGGCGGCAGCGTGCCTGACTGCTGCGACGAGCTGGTCCGCCGGGGCGTCCTTGTTGAGGAACGCGGAGGCGCCGGCCTCGAGCGCGGCGAACAGCTGGTCGTCGCCCGCATACATCGTGAGGATCACGATCCCCATGCGTGTGTGCTTGGCCCGTAGGGACTTCGCCAGGTCAAGACCTGAACCGTCGGGCAGCCGGACGTCGAGCACGACGACATCAGGCTCGAGCTCATCGGTCAGCCGATCCGCGTCGCTCAGCGTCGAGGCCTCGCCCAGCACGGTGAAGTCGGTCTCGTGCTCGAGCGCCCGGCGGATCCCGTGCCGGATCAGGTCATGGTCGTCCACGAGCAGGACTGTGGTCACGACCGCAGGCTATCCACTGCGCCGACCCGGCAGGTGACCACCGTGCCACCCGTCGAGCGCACGCCGATGTCGAGCGTGGCCCTCAGGCGCTCCGCACGCTCGCGCATGATCTCGATGCCGAAGCTGCCCTCCCGATGCGCGCCGGGTCCGACGCCGTCGTCCTCGACGACAAGGAGCGCGAACGGTGGGTCGATGGTGCAGCTGACCCAGAGGTTCTCTGCCTGTGCGTGCTTGCGGGCGTTCGTGACTGCCTCTTGCGCGATGCGCAACAGCTCTGCCTCCACATCTGCCGGCAAGCGCTCCGGGTGCTCGTTGAGCGACAGGTGCACCGTGAGATGCGAGGCGGCGCCCACAGCGCGGACGTACTCCGCGAGCGCGGCACTCAGCCCACCGTGGGCGTCGACCTCGGTCCGGAGCTCGAAGATGGAGGTCCGCAGCTCACCGACGAGGCCACCGAGCTGAGTGCGCACGGCAAGAAGGCTCTCCGCGAGGTCGTCACTGGGCTGGCCGCTGCGTGCCTCCTTCACCAGGCTGTCCAGGACGTAGCCGAAGGCGGCGAGGTCCTGGGCGATGCCGTCATGGATCTCACGGGCAAGGCGGCGGCGCTCCTCGACCGTGGCGAGCTCGCGCAGCTCGTCGAAGAGCATGGCGCTCTCAAGTCGCAAGGCGGCGTCCTCGAGCTCGTCCGTGAGCTCGGTCAGCTTCTCGCGCGTCAGTCGCGGGCCACGGGTCTCCAGGCCGACGACCCCTACGGTGCGGTTGGCCACGACCAGCGGCAGGGCTGTGATGCTGCTCGCTGCGCCACCGCGGTCTCGGATCGCCGGTACCTGTCCGTTCCACGCATCGCTGAAGACGGAGTCCTCGGCGAGGTCGACGCGCCAGGCCACCCGAGCGGCGCCGGCCGTCGCGCGCAGCGCCGGCCGCGTACCCGCTGCGCGGGTGTAGATGCCGGCCGCCACCAGGTTCGGCACGCGGCCCTGGACGTCGCGCAGCGCCTGGTCGGCCAGCGCCGCCGTGTCCAGTCCGACGGGGAGGGTGCGTGTGACCGTCCTCAGCTGGCTCAAGAGCTCGTAGGCCTCTGTGTAGCTGCGCCGCGGATCGTTCTGAAGCCGGTGGACCCACGAGGCCAGCAGCCCCACGGTCAAGGAGATGCCCACCCACTGCCCTGCCCGGGTCGCCAGCAGCCCGAGGTCCTGCGTCGAGTCGAGCGTGGGCGCTCCAGCCAGGATCGAGACGGCCGCGACCCCGACGGGCAGGGCCACGCCTTCCACACCCAAGGCGAGCCCCCCGGCCAGGGCCGGCGCAACCAGGTAGGGCAGCAGCGGATCTGGGTGGGTGCTGCCCAGGAGCACGCCTGTGCCCCACAGCGCGCCCTCGAGGAGGCTGGCAAGCCGCGCGGCGGCGCTGGAGCCTGGGACGGTCATCGCCGCCAGGCCGACCAGCACGAGCCCGAGGAGCACCATGGTCATCTGGAAGCGGTTGCCGCCCCCGCTCGACACGAGGAGCAGGCCGCAAAGGAGCGCCGCGGCCGCGCGGGCGAAGGCCGAGGTCGACCGCGTCAGGTGTCGCAGCGGCTTGTTGACGCGCACGGCGGCCTCTCTCTGCTCCTATGACGGACATCGTCGACTGACAGACATGAGTGTGCGCAGTCTGGTACGCATTCGGCATGACCGAGGATGTCGTGTCTTTGCTGTCGGTGCTCGCGGCCGCAGAGAAGCAGCTGGATGCGGGTCAGTCCGCCGCCCCTCGCACCTGGGCAACGGGCTTCGAGCCGTTGGACGCCTACCTCGGAGGCGGGATCAGAGCCGGCGAGCTGGTGCTCCTCGGTGGCCCTCAGGGACTCGGCAAGACGACGTTCGCGCTCCAGGTGCTGCGGCACGTCGTTGCGCACGGTGGTCGTGGTCTGCTGTTCTCGTTCGAGCACGACGACCAGACGCTGCTCGAGCGCTTCTTGGCCATGGGAGCGGCCGAGCACGCCGGTCAGGAGGGTCCGCCGTTGCGGATCATCCGGCAGGCGATGCAGCTCGAGGACGGCAGTTCCGACCTCGTCGCGAGACTGTCGGGCACGCCTGGGGGGTCGGAGTCGCTGGCGGACGTCAGGTCCTGGGGAGATCGCCTGTCCATCCACCGGGCCTCAGGCCGACACACCACGGTGGAGGTCATCCGCAAGCGCGTGCTGGCGATGTGCAAGGCAGGGGATCCCCCTGTGGTCGTGGTGGACTACCTCCAGAAGGTGGCTGGTGACGAAGGCCAGTCTGAGGAGGAGCGCGTCACGGCCGTCGTCGAGGGACTCAAGGACCTCAGTCTCGAGGCGGGAGTCCCGGTGTTTGCGGTGGTCGCGGCTGATCGGGAGGGCATCATGGCGGGCAAGCGCCTGCAGGTGCACAACCTGCGCGGCTCGGCCGCCCTCGCCTACGAAGCCGACGTCGTGCTGCTGCTCAACGACAAGTACGACATCGTCGCTCGACATCACCTCGTCTACGACACGGGAAACGCCGAGCGGTTCCGCGGGTATGCCGTGCTCAGCATCGAGAAGAACCGCTCCGGCCTCGACAAGGTCGACCTGGAGTTCCAGAAGCGCTTCGAGCAGGGCCGCTTCGAGCGAGCGGGTCAGCCCGTGCAGGAGCAGCTCGTGGACCCGCGCGTCTTCGTCGACTGAGGGCTATTCGTCGGAGTCGAGGAAAGCCGTCATCTGGCGGGCCAGTCGCCGAACGTCAACGGCGTCCGCGAGCAGGTGACCACCCTCCTCGCACAGTGCCGTCAATGACCTCAGCTCGTCCTCGGAGAACTCACTGTCCTCACGGGCGAGCAGCAGGATCGCGCCGACGGGAAGCATGGGTGCTGCGAGCAGGTTGGCCCGGGCGGAGAGCGGCACACCGTAGAGCTCGGACCAGCGGCCCTCACCGCCCGTGAGGATGAGCCCGTGGGCGCTGTCGGCGACTTGCCGGACGAGCCAGTGGTCCGCCTCGATCACCAGGCGGTGCTCCAGAGGTCGGAGGTCGGAGCCGCCACCAACCCGCCATCGACCGCCGTCGCGAACCAACACGGCCGCTGCGTCGGCAGCGACCACCCGTCGCGCCTCGCTGCAGGTCACGGCACAGGTGTCTTCGACGCTGGCGAGGTCGTCGACGCATGCCGAGAGAGCGCGCACCAGGCTCACAGCCCGCGGCGGAGGCGGGGTGACCGCGGTGACCGTCGGTGGAGGGACAGGGGCCGGGCTCTGCGGAGCCACGGGGTTCACGACCTGCGCCGGTTCCGGCCGGGGCTCGTGCGCCGGCGAGGTCCGCGTCTCGTAGTAGCCGACTGTCGCGGGCATCATGCTCGCAGCCCCGAGCGCAGGATGCGTCGCCGCCTCCGGCCCCGGGTCGGGCTGGACCAGCGGCGTGGGCTCCGGCGCCCAGGAGCGGTCGAGCGCGTCTTGTCCCGGTGTCGGCCCTGACAGCGACTCGGACTCGGACTCGGGCTCGGGCTCGGGCTCGGGCTCGGGGTCAGGGACGGGCGGCGGGGAGGCGACCAGCGCTGGACGTTCCACGTGCGCGAGCGGCGCGCCGTGGGCCAGGGAGTCGAGTGCCTCATTCAGACGGTGGAGCGACAGGGGCAGCGGAAGCACCGCGACACCAGGGCGGACCTGTTTGAGCGCGTCTGCCCAGCCAGGGTTCTTGCTTGCCAGAAGCAGGACCCGTACCTCGTCCAGACTCGAGTACGCGAGGTCTTCCACCAGGAGCTGACTTGCGACCGGGTCGTCGAGGTCCAGCACGACGATCTCGGCAGAGCTGAACTCGGCCCAGCGCACGTCCGCCTCGTCGTCCACGACGACGACCTCGTGGCCCGCGCTGTTGAGCGCGAACGGCAAGGCGGCGTTGCGCGAGACAACGGCCAGACGCGTCATTTCCCGGAGATGTTCCTGAAGATGCTGATGCCTGCCGGCCCGATCACCACGATGAAGAGCGCAGGCAGGATGCAGAAGATCAGCGGGAAGAGGATCTTCACAGGCACCTTCTGGGCGAGCTCTTCTGCGCGTTGGGTGCGCTTGATGCGCATCTCCCTTGCCTGCACGCGCAGCACGCTGGCGATGGGGATGCCGAAGCTGTCGGCCTGGACCATCGCGCTGACGAAGCCGCGAAGCTCGGGGAGGTCGCTGCGCTCGCCGAGGGCGCGCATGGCCTCGGTCCTGCCCATACCGATCTGCATCTCCTGCAGGACCCGGAAGAACTCCTCCGCGAGAGGCCCGGTCGTGTTGCGGGCGACCTGGCTCAGCGCGGCATCGAACGCGAGCCCGGCCTCGACGCTGATCGTGAGGAGGTCCAAGGCGTCTGGGAGCTCTCGACGGATCTTCTGAGTGCGGTTGTACGCCGTCTGGTAGAGCACGAGGTTCGGGGCGACGTAGCCGAGGACGCCGACCAGGATGGTCACGCCTACCAGCGTGAGGAACGACGCGTGCAGCGCCAGGCAGATGAGGAAGGTGAGCAGCGCACCTGCGATGAGCCCGAGGATCTTGAAGGCGATGACGCGATCGACGTCCCAGCCTGCGGGGCTGCCGGCGAGGTCCAGCCGCCGCTGCATATCGGCCTCGCGGCCGGACGACGAGAGGCGTCGGCCGAGAGATGTCAGGCGGGCCAGCCCCGGGGTGACCACGCGCTCTCCGAACGGCACGTCCAGGTCGCGACGCATGTCCGCCGGTGCGCCACCGATCGCCCGCACGGCGTCCAAGGACCTGCCCACCTGCCGCCTCTCGGCGGTCAGGCCACCGACCGTGGCGAGCGCCAGGAAGAGGCCGACGAACAGCGCCGCCAACCCCAGTAGCCCTTCGGCTCCCATCAGACCTCCACCTTGACGACCTTGCGGAGCCAGATGGCCCCTACCAGGATCTCGATGACCCCGACGACAAGCATGAAGATGCCGATCTTGTCGGTGAAGAGCGGCTTGATGTACGTCGGTCGTACGAGCACCAGGTACAGCGCGAACACCGGCGGGAGCCCACCGAGGATGTACGCCGACAGGCGCCCCTCTGCAGACAGCACCTGCACCTGACGGCGCAGGCGCTCCCTCTCGCGCAGGGTGGCGGCCACCGTGGTCAGGACCTCGGCGAGGTTCCCGCCGACCTCCCGCTGGATGCGGATGGCCATGACGACCCACGCGAAGTCTTCGCTCTTCATGCGTTCCGCGATGCCGTCCAGCGCGTCCTCGATGGGAACGCCTAGGCGCGACTCGACCAGAGCCCTGTTGAACTCGGTGGAGATCGGCTGAGTGCCCTCACGGACGACCGAGTCGAGAGCTTGAGGCATCGAGTAGCCGGCGGACAGACCTCCGGCAATGAGCTGAAGGGTGTCGGGGAGGCCGGCGAGGAAGGCCGTCGTGCGACGACTCTCCTTGATGACCAGGTAGAGGAAGGGACCCGCGAGACCCACCAGCAGCCCGATCAAGGTCGCGCCGAGCGCGCCCCCGCTGATCAGGTAGAGCAGCAGCGCGAGGCCGAGCGTGGTGCCGACGTGCAGGAGCAACCACTCGGCTGGACGGAGCGGGACGCCACCGGCGTCGAGCTTGCGCTCGAGCTGCGCCTCCAGCCCGCGCCGGGCCACCACCCTGCCTGCGAAGTCGACGGCTGTGCGTGCCACCGCGCTGTCGCCGTAGACGGTGGTCTCCTTCACTGCGGGAGCGTTCCCGCGGCCACTCAGGGTGTAGATGCTCAGCCGCCGACGAACGCCGCCCGACTCGCCGCTCACAGCGGCACTGGCGAACGCGACGTTGAGCACGACCAGAAGCCCGAGGAACAAGGCGGCTGCTGCGAGGTAGAGCACCCACTTGTGGTCGAGGAGCTCCGCCGACGTGTCGACGGCCTTGGGGCCGTAGTCACTGGGCCGACTGATCGAGGCAGCCGTCAGCGACGTAAACACCTGATCCGTGAGTGTCGTACCGGATGAGCTTGCCGTGACCGACACGGTGCCCGACGTCTTGTTGAAGCCCTTCGGAAGGGTCCCGGTGACGAGGACCTGCTGGGTGATGGTGCGCGCTGCCTCCTGAAAGGCGCGGGCGAGGTCGGCGGCGCCGTTGGCCTTGAGGACTGATCCCCCCGAGGCACTGGCGATCTGCGCCAGCGGCGCTGCGGAGCCGGCCTCGGCGCCCAGCGCGACCGCAGACAGCAGCACCCCACTGGACCTCACGCCGTCAATGGCAGATGCGAGCGACGTTCGGCTGCCCTCGTCCTTGCCGTCGCTGAGGAGGAGCACCGTCCGGGCGCCACTGCGGCCCGCGGTCCGGATCGACAGCGCGGTGGCGTCGTACAGGGCGGTATTGCCAGTGGCGACGAGTCGCTGGACGGCGGACTGCACCTCGGCGTGGCTCTTGGTGGGGGGGACGACGAGCCGTGCCCCGCTCGAGAAGGTCACGAGCCCCACGCTGACGTCGGCAGGCAGCGACCCGAGGAACACCGACGCGGCGCTCTTCGCCCCAGCGAGTCGAGCGCCTTTCATCGATCCGCTGGTGTCGATCGCGATGACCGCCGTGCGCTGGACGCTCGTGCTCGCCCCGTTCACCACGGTGGCCGTCGTGGGGAGAGCTTCACCGTCCACGCTGAGGCGAGCGGTCGCAGGGTCGATCTGCCCCTCGCCGAGGTCGACTCCGGAGAAGAGAACGGAGACCGTGCCGTTGCTGCTGGTGACCTGAAGGATGCGACCACGGCCCGCCGCGGACGCTGGGAGCTGCAAGGTGAGCACAGTCGCCACGATCAGGGTGAGCAGCGCTGCGACCCGCCCTCGGGTCACCGGCGAGCGCCCTTCTGGAACGAGAACAGCTCGAGGGGGACGCTGACCCCAGCAGCTGCGAGCTTGTCCAGGAACTTCGGGCGCAGGCCGGTGGACTTCAGCACGCCGAGCGCGCGACCGGTCTCGTCGAAGCCCGCTGTGTGGTCGAAGACGAAGAGGTCTTGCATGGTGATGATGTCGCCCTCCATGCCCACGACCTCGCTCACGTGGGTGATGTGGCGCGTGCCGTCCTTGAACCGGGTCTGCTGGACGATGAGGTCGATGGCGCTCGAGACCTGCTCCCGGATGGCTCGGACCGGTAGGTCGACCCCGGCCATCAGGACCATGGTCTCGATGCGGGCCAGCGTGTCGCGGGGGGTGTTGGCGTGCACCGTGCAGATCGACCCGTCGTGGCCGGTGTTCATGGCCTGCAGCATGTCGAGCGCTGCGGCGTCGCGGACCTCGCCGACGACGATGCGGTCGGGACGCATGCGGAGTGCGTTGCGGACGAGGTCGCGGATCGTGACCTCGCCCTTGCCCTCGATGTTCGGGGGTCGTGACTCGAGCCGCAGGACGTGCTCCTGGTGAAGCTGAAGCTCGGCGGCGTCCTCGACCGTCACGATGCGCTCGTCCGACGGGATGAAGCCTGACAAGACGTTGAGTGTCGTGGTCTTGCCGGCCCCAGTGCCTCCAGCGACAAGGATGTTGAGCTTCCCTCGTACGCAGGCCTCGAGGAACTCCGCGACGGCGCCGGTGACCGTGCCGAAACCGATGAGGTCGTCGATCTGATACGGATCAGCTGAGAACTTGCGGATCGTCAGAAGCGATCCGTCGAGAGCCAGTGGCGGGATGACGGCGTTGACGCGGCTGCCGTCGGGCAGACGGGCATCGACCATCGGGCTGGACTCATCGACGCGCCGGCCGACACGACCGACGATCTTGTCGATGGTGCGACGCAGGTGTGTCTCGTCGTTGAAGCCGGCGTCCACGTGAGTGATCTTGCCGGCGCGTTCGATGAAGATCGCGTCGTATCCGTTGACCATGATCTCGGTGATGTCCGGGTCCCGCAGGAACGGCTCGAGCGGCCCGTAGCCGAGGATGTCGTCGGCGACCTCCTGCGCGATGCGCGTGCGGTCAGCGACAGTGAGCGGGGTCTCTTCGCGCTGCAACACCTCCTGCAGAGTGCGCCGTACCTTGCCTTCGAGCTCCGTCTGCGTCATGTGCGCGTCGTAGAGCTTCGGCCCGAGGCTCTCCAGCAGCGACTGATGGATCGTCCGCTTCAAGTCGGCGAACGGGTCGAGCGTGCGCCGCTTGCGTGCTGTCGTCGTCCCGATGCTGTCGGCCGTGGGCTCTTCGACCTCGGCCCGGGTCTTCTTTGCCTGTGCCAGGCGGTCTGCGAGCGTCATGCGTGCTTGGCCCTTCGTCGGAGAAGCCCGCGACGATCAGTGCGCATGGCCTCAGGGAGGTCCGTAGTGGATCGGCCGGGTACTGAAAGCGGCAGCACGTGCTGCTGAGCGAACTCCCGGATCGCCACAGAGACAGGGTGGTTCGGTTCGTCGATCACGATGGGGACGCCGCGGTTGACCGAAGCGGGGACCGCGCGGGAGGAGGGGATCTCCACCGAGATGGGGACCCTGAGCGTCTTCTCGACCTCGTTCATGACCAGTCCGACTTTGCTGTCCGAGCGGTTGAGCACGACTCGCCAACGGTCGCGCGGGTAGTTGAGCAGGTCCAGTGCCTCGAGGGAGAGCTTGAGGTTCTTCAGGGCAGGGATGTCGAGGGTGGTCAGCAGGGCGATGATGTCGGTCTCGTCGAGCGCCGCCAGCACGTGGTCGGTGAAAGCGGGCGGGCTGTCGATGACGATGAAGTCGAAGTGCCGCTTCAACACCGACAGGATGCGCGTGACCATGGCGGCGGTGATCTCCTCGGAGATCCCGGGCTCCACCGGGGCGACGATCGTGCTCAGGCCGGGGGAGTGCGCGGTGACGAGGGAGAGCACGCCCTCGTCGTCCATGGAGTCGCCCATGGGGATCGCGTCGGCGATGGTGTGGGCGGGGAAGAGCTGAAGCGCGATGGCGACGTCGCCGAACGCGAGGTCCAGGTCCACGAGGCAGACCTCGCGCTTCCCACCCTCGGCAAGGGCCGCGGCCAGGTTGGTCGCCATGGTGGTCTTCCCGCAACCGCCCTTCGCCGCGAAGACCGTGACGATGACCGCCTTGCCGCCGCCCGTGTCCGCGGCGGTGGCGTCGCCGCTCGCCGCTCGGAGCTTGACGGCGAGCTGGTGAGCGTGTCGCGCCGCATCGACGATGTCGCTCAGGTCGCGCTCGGCGACGACCTCACGGACGCCCGACCGAAGGGCCTCCTTCAGCAGGCTTGACTCCACCCGACGTCGCACCAGGATCACGCTCACCGTGGGGCGGCTCAACCGACAGTTCTCCGCGAATGCCAGTGCGGCGTCCTTGTCGATCGTGGGACCGACCACGATGGCATCGATGTCGGGGGACTGCTCCAGGCTCCGACGAGCATGGTCAAGGCTCGGGACGACCTGGGTAGCCGCGCCGAGTGCCTGGCTCAGGTGCTGCCCTTCGGCTGCACTGGGCTCGACAACAACGGTGCTCATTCGAGGAGTTCCTACCCGTCCTTAGGAGAAGAGGTTGCTCAGCGTCGCGCCGCCGCCCTTGCTGGTGCGCGAGGACTTGTCGAGCAGTGCGAAGTACAGCTGTCCCTTGGCGGAGGCGAAGACCACCTTCTGGGCATCGGCCTGGCTCAGAGCGAGCGTCATGATGGCTCGGGGGAGGGCCTCCGGGTTGGCAGCGCCGTTCGAGGCTGGCTGAGCGGTGCTCGGTCCCACGGCGATGACGGGGACTCTCGGCAGCAGTGTGGTCGTGCGGTCCGCAGCCGGCTGGCCCGCCGTCGCGGTGTTCATCGTGACGAAGATGGCGACCTCGGCTCCGGGCTGAACGAAGCCAGCCACCCGGGCGACGTCGGAGAGCTGAATGCTCACAGCTACCTTTCCGGGCGGGATCGGCAGGATGGAGTTGTCGCTGGCCGCGCCGAACTTGGCCCGCAGGACCTGTTCGCCCGGGAACATGGGCGCGAGGGCGACCATCGATCGGACAGGAGTGAGGTCGCTCAGAGCGCCGGCCGCGATGGAGGAGGCCGCGACGTCCTTCAGCTCGAAGTCACCGGCCTGCTCTGCAGCCGTCACGGTTGTGCCTTGGGCGATGAGCTTCTTGACGACCAGGACCTTCTGCGGCTTCTGGTCAGCGAGGGCTCGATCGTCGACGTGCGAGACGTAGGCAAAGACCAGGCCGGTGCCCAGGGCAGCGACAAGGAGTGCAACAACGAGCAGGACAGTACGTCGGCCCATGGATCAGCTTCTCCTGGAGTGTGGGAGGTGGTGCGGGGTCACTTCACGAGCACCGGCACGCGGGTCCCGCCGCCGAGGTAGATCGACGTCTCGCCGGTGTCGGCCGCCACGGCCGGCAGCGCATCGAGACTGAAGGCATAGCCCTGAAGCTGCGTGATCTGACCGCTGGTGGCCTGTGGGCACGCACCGGTTTGGGTCCCATCGCCGAAGCATTCAAGGTAGAAGCCTCGGAAGTCCACGATGGGGTAGTAGCCGTTCTGCGGGTGGTCGACCGAGTTGATCACCGGAACGAAGAAGAAGTTGGGCGAATCGACGATGTCCTGGGAGATCGCCCCAGCAGGGAGGGTGCCCGCAGCGGCCTGAGCGAGGTTCCCTGCGGTGAGGAAGGTCAGGAAGCTGTCGTTGTCGATCGTGCAGCCGCCGTAGCTCATCGTGGCTGCTCCTGCGCGGACGCGCGTCAAGCGGCCGTCACACGCGTTGTTCGTGCTCTCGATCAAGCCGTCGGTGATGGCAGCGGCCTTGTTGCCGTTGTCGATGTCGAGGCAGTTTGCGCCCTCGACAGGGGTTGCGCCTGTGGGGTCGATGATGGGCGCGGCAGGAGTGGTGTTAGGGATGTCCTTGCACTCGGTGCCTGGGGCAATCGTCGGTGAGGGCGCGGAGTCAGGCCATGGCGCGAACTGGATGTCCGAGTGGTCAATGCCCTTGTTGATGTTCAGTTCGAGTCGTGTGTTGCTCTGGGTCACGCCTGTACGGGGGATGTCGAGGAAGCCGAAGTCGCCGAGGTTCGTATCTCCACATGTCCCGTCGGTATGCGAGGAGGTCTTTACGGTGACGAAGCCGGTCGTCCTGCAGAGCGTCAGTCCGAAGGGAAGTATCCGACCTGGAGACCTCACCTCAACCGTGGCCCCGGCCGCTGTGTATCCCTTGCTGTAGCCGAATACCGCAGCCAGACCCAGGTTCACCTGCTGATCGGGCACCTTCACGTCGATGTTCAGGCCCTTGTTGTAGATCTTGATCGTCTTGCCGTCGCTCGTCCCCGTCGTTGTGCAGGTGGTCGGGCTGATGCCGTATCCGCCCCCACCTGGCTTGTTCTTGTCCAAGTAGCTGAGCGCATCGATGCACGCCTGAAGCGGTGCATTGGGCAGGTCTTGACCGCCGGCGAGGGCGGCGAGATCGGCTGTCCGTTGGGATTCCCTGCGCACCGAGTACAACTGGCCGATGTCGACAGCGAGGGCGCCGATGCCGATGAGCAGGACCGAGGACAGCGCCACGACGATGGCCACTGCCCCTTGCTCGCGGTCGTGGAACCTGCGGCTCATCAGCATGACGACGGCTCTCCCGTCAGAATCCGCTCGACACGGGCGGTCCCCGTCTGGGTCGCGTCACCTGAGATGAAGGGCACGAAAGGGAAGCCGAAGCGGGTTGGGGTGTAGGTAATGGAGACCGTGACGCTGTTTCCCGCAGACGGACTCGGGCTGAACGTGACCTTGTAGGACTTGAGGGTCACACCGGTGGTCCGCGAGTCCAGACCGGACTTGAAGCTGGCGCACGACGAGAACCCGACAGCCGCCAGGCGAGCACCCTCGCGTGCAGAGGCCGTCGCGGACTGAGACTGGAAGAAGTAGTAGCCGTACTGGACGATGCCGAAGAGCAGGGTCAGCAGGAGCGTCGAGACGAGCGCGAACTCGACGGCGGCCGCGCCGTCGTCATCCGTGCGCCTGGCCCGCATCCCCGCCCCCTTCCTGCTATGTGCCCGAACTCGTCCCCATCAGCGCGGGGTGGGAGCTGGGTGATCACCTCGCGAGCCACACCATAGGCCCGCCTGGCTGGTTCTGTGCGCTCTTGGTCGGACTGCGGTCAAGAACCTGTCGGTGACCTCATCCGGACGCAACGACCGAGATCACCCGGGCTCGCACCGCTGGAACCCCGAACGCCCGGAATGTCCGCTCGAGAGACCGAAGCGCCCACAGGACGACGAGGACGCCGATGGCGGGTCCGGCGAGGACGGAGCCGCTCTCAGCGGCCCCGACGAAGAGGGTCCCGACGAGCGTCGTCGACAGGGCCAGTCGCAGCGAGTACACCGCCATCGTCGCTGGCGGCGCCGGCGCGTCGCGTGGCCCGCGGAGGTCTGCTCGGTGCGGACGCTCGACCGACAGCCGAAGGCAGGTGGCGACGACGAGGCAGCTGAGCGCCACGGCGCTGCTGAGCAGGGCGGTCAGGTCGGCGGCTGCGGGCGATCCGTGCGCACGGAGTGCACCTACCGTCACGGCGAGTAGGGATGTCAGCAGACAGGTCTCACCGGTCACGAGGGCCTTGGCGACGGCACTGTCCCGCGCCGCGTGGGGCAGCGAGGAGAGCCACACGCCACCTTGGGCGTCGAGGCAGAAGGCGTTCACGCCGAACAGCAGGCCCGCGCCGGCCGCCACGAGGCCGGGCAGCAGGGCCAGCGACGACCACTCGACGCGCACGCTCGCCGCCACGGCCCCGGGCAGAACGCCGAGCACGAGCAGGCCGCGGCGCAGCGGTGCGGACCGCCAGACGCTTGCCCGATCAGTACGGAGCAGCGCACTGAGGTCGCTTCCCGGGAGCGGACGGCGGTGCTGCCTGCGAGCGAACGACACCCTGGCGTTGTCCGAGGGCCGCCGCAGTGCCCACGCGGTGGCGCGGGCACCGAGCACGAGGGCTCCCGCCGTGCCAAGGACCAGCCCGAGCGTCAGAGCCAGCCACGAGTGCCAACGGCCTTGCGACACCTGCGCGACAGCGATGGACACCCGAGTCGTCGGTGAGTGGTCGAGAAGTGACACACCGTGCCCGCTCAGCACAGTCGCGATCAGGCCGACGAAGCCTGCCCCGCCGATGCCGCGGGCGACCGCGCGGCCCGCTCGTCGCTGACGAAGGCCGGCGACGAACCAGCCCAGCGCCTGGCCGGCGGTCGTGGTCAAGGCGATGTAGGCGAGCGCCGTGAGCTGACCCAGGACGGAGAGGGCGGTTCGGTCGGACACGAACGACGTCGCCGTGGCCAGGGCGACGACCTGCGTCGCCCACGCGAGGTTGAGCGGAGCGGACGCCAGGGACCCCAGGAACACCGTCCCGGGTCGGATCGGGTAGGCGAGCAGCTGATCATCGGGGAACAGCTCGGCGCCGCCGCCGTTCGACAACGGGGCCAGCACGGTCAGCACGGCGAACCCGAGGTAGAGCGACGGCGTCAGCAGCAGGATGTTGAAGGACAGGTCCGCATCCCGGGCGACCTGTCCGGCCGCGCCCCCGGCGATGACGAGCAGCGGCAGGACGAGCGCGAGCAGCAGCAACCCTCGGCGTACGCGCCGGTCGCGGATCATCTGCCAGCGCAGGGCGACGAGCGCCCTCAGCTGGCGCACGGATCAGTCCTTCGGACCACCGGCGTAGAGGGCGTCCACGTCGGCGGCGAACTCCTTCATCACGACGGCGCGCTTGAGCTTGAGCGACGGGGTGAGCTGGCCGCCCTCCTCGGTCCAGTCGACCGGAAGGATCGTGAACTTGCGGATCGCCTCGGCCTTCGACACGGCCTTGTTGGCTTCGTCGACGGCGCCCTGGATCTCGGCGCGCAGGTCAGGGTCGTCGACGAGCGAGGCGACGTCGCCGCTCTTGCCGTGAGAGGACGCCCAGGGACCGATGGCCTCCTGGTCGATGGTGACCAGGCAGGCGATGAAGGGCTGCTGGTCGCCGACGACCATGCACTGGCTGACGAGCGGGTGGGCGCGCAGCCGGTCCTCGAGCACAGCGGGGGCGACGTTCTTGCCGCCGGCGGTGACGATGAGCTCCTTCTTGCGCCCGGTGATCTTGAGGAACCCGTCCTCATCGATCTCGCCGATGTCGCCGGTGTGGAACCAGTTGTCCGACAGCGCCTCCCCGGTGGCCTGGGCGTTGTGCCAGTAACCACCCATGACGTGCTCGCCGCTCATGAGGATCTCGCCGTCGTCGGCGATCCGGACCGAGCAACCGGGGGAGGGCCGGCCGACGGTGCCGATCTTGATGTGGGCCGGGGTGTTCACCGAACCGGCCGCGGTGGTCTCGGTGAGTCCGTAGCCCTCGAGGATCGTGACGCCGATGCCGCGGAAGAAGTGGCCGAGCCGGGCGCCGAGCGGGGCGCCGCCGGAGACGGCCCACGCGACCTTGCCGCCCATCGCGGCGCGCAGCTTGGAGTAGACGAGCTTGTCGAACAGCCCGTGCTGCACCTTCAGCGGCAGCCCGACCGAGCCCCTGTCGAGGGCCTCGGAGTAGGAGATGGCGACCTTCTCGGCGGCGTCGAAGATCTTGCCCTTGCCGTCGGCGTGCGCCTTCTGCTTGGCGGTGTTGTAGACCTTCTCGAACACGCGCGGCACCGACAGGATGAAGGTCGGCTGGAAGGTCGCGAAGTCGGCGAGCAGGTTCTTGATGTCGGCGGTGTGGCCCATCCGGGCGCCGGTCTCGACGCTCGCGACCTGGATGAGGCGGGCGAACACGTGCGCGAGCGGCAGGAAGAGCAGCGTGGAGCCCTCGCTGTTGAACAGCTCGGGGAGCACGGCACCGGCTGACCGGCCCGTGCCGAGCAGGTTGCCGTGGCTGAGCTCGACGCCCTTGGGTCGTCCCGTCGTCCCGCTCGTGTAGATGATCGTCGCGAGCGAGGACGTGCTGAGCGTGGCGCGGCGCGCCTCGAGCTCGCTGTCCGGGACCTCACGACCGGCAGCCGCGAGTTCCTCGAGGCCGCCGGCGTCGATCTGCCAGGAGGACTTCAGGTCCGGGAGCTGGCTGTTGACCGTGTCGAAGGTGCTCTGGTGGGCGGCGCTCTCCAGGATGACGGCGACGGCGCCCGAGTCGCCGAGGTTCCACTGCACCTGCTCGGCGGAGCTCGTCTCGTAGATCGGGACGGTCACGGCGCCGGCGGTCCAGATCGCGTAGTCGCAGAGCGTCCACTCGTACCGCGTCTTGCTCATCAGGCCGACGCGGTCGCCCGCTTTGACCCCCTTCGCGATGAGTCCCGCGGCGAGCGCGCGCACCTCGGTGGCGAACTCCTTGGCGGTCACCGGCGCCCAGCGCCCGTCGACCTTCCGGGTGAAGACGACGTCGTCCGGGCCGGTCTCCGCATGGCGGGCGACCGCGTCCGTCAGGCAGTCCTTGTCGTCGACCTCGATGACCTGGGGGGTGGAGTACTCGCGCACCGGTGATCTCCTGGTGTCTGGAACCTCCCTGCAACCTACCGCCGTGAGGCGTCTCACTCACCTGCTCGGGGTCAAGGGCACTGGGCCATCTGCCGAGACGCAGAGTGTGGGACCTGAACTGACCGCGTCCGTGAGGCGCACGGCGTGCCCGTCGTGCGGGGCCTCCGTGCGCGCTGAGGCGACCTTCTGCGGCCAGTGCTACGCGGACTTCCGCCCACCGCCGCCCCCGCCTGCGCCCATCGTGTCCGCTCCGCTGACGCCTCCACCGAACGCTGCCTACGGCCCGCCCGCTGCCGATCCGCTCACCGCCCCGCTGCTCGACGTCGTGCTGCCGGCCGGCGCGGTGCCGGTCCAGGGCCCGTCTCCAGCCGCGCCCGTGGCGGCTCAGCCGACCAAGCTGCCGACCTGGCCGTGCACCCGCTGCCAGGCCGTCAATGAGCTCACCGCCATGGTGTGCCACGTCTGCTCGGCCCCGTTCCTCGCCCAGGTGGCCGAGGAGACCAAGGTGACCGTCGTCCTGCCGCTGGTCGGCGACATCAGCCGCCTCGGCAGGGGGCAGCGCGCCGCGATCGCCTTCGGTGCCATCCTGGCGCTGCTCGTGCCGCTCGCCCTGATCACGCTGCTGCTCACCAAGGCCCCGCCGTCGAGCGGCGGCGGCAGCCACACCCCGATCACCTCGACGAGCACCACCGTCGACGTCCAGCCGACCCCCGGGAACTAGCCTCGGGGCGTGCGGGTCCACGT
>CAMLIA010000005.1 GCA_946479905.1 uncultured Frankiales bacterium
GGAGGGGGTCCGCGATGTCGTCGGTGTCTGACCTGATTGCCGCATGGCGGGAGCAGGATGCGCCGGTCGCGGTCCTCGCTCGTGACCTCGCTGGCCGGTTGCACGACACACCCGCGCTGCCGAGTGACCCTGTCGAGCTGCTCGACCGGGTGGATACTGAGGGCGCGGAGCTCGCGGGCACCTGGCAAGAGGTCCGTGCCGCACATGACTTCGGTGAACTCACCGACGAGGAGTACGACGAGCTGGCCGCCCTGGTGGCCACGACGGAGAGGGGTCGGCCATGACCGACGTCAACGAGCTGCTCGCGCGGGTCGAGGAGCTGGAGGCGAAGGCGGCGGCGCTGCTGGAGCCGGAGCAGCCGCTGGAGTCCGGTCAGGTTGACCTCGCTGCTGCCGGCGCGACGGCGCTGCTGGAGGCGAAGATCGCGCAGCTCGAGGACACCATCGACCTGCTGGAGTCGACGTCGGCTCCGGGCGCGGACCCGGTGGCCGATCGCGACGCTGCCGGCGCGGAGGCGTTCGTCCCGCAGCCACCTGTGGGCGAGCTCGGTGGCGACTTCGACGCCGAGGAGCTGTCGGCGTTCGCGGACCAGCTGGACGCCGAGGCCGACGAGCTGGACGACGCCGAGGACGAGAAGGGGTTCGACTTCGACGCCGAGTTCGCTGCCGATGTCGAGGAGCTGGAGGCGAAGGGCCAGCGGACCTACGTGCGTGACGTGATCGGCCGGTTCGCCTCCGACGGCAAGGAGAACCAGGACGAGGCGGGCAAGGGCAAGGGCAAGGGCAAGCACCCCGGCTGGGGCGAGCTGTCGAAGGACGGGAAGATCCAGTCTCTCGCGGACTTGCACGCCCTGATGCAGCACTGGGCGGACGTGCCGATGGAGCAGCGGGCCGCGTTGAAGAAGCGGATGCAGGCGGCGCTGGACAAGATGATCGACGAGGACCACCCGCACACGCGGACGGCGGCGTTGATCGCCGGGCTCGGGGACGGCGACGGGAAGCACGAGGCCGGGGAGGGTGCCGGCGCGGCGATCGCGGGCGGTCGGGATGCTCGGCGTGCGTGGCTCGCGGACCACGGTGTGAAGCCGGGGTCGAAGGCTGACGACGAGGAGCCGCTCGAGGTGAAGGACGCCGGCGACGCCGGCGACGGCATGGTGGCGCTGTCGGAGCTGGAGCTGCTGCAGGCTCGACGCGCCCAACTCTGACCGGGTACGGTTCGGCTCATGCCGGCTCGTCGATGGTGACCTCCCCGTTCTGGGGAGCCCATGTCCCGAGGTCAGGCGAGCTGGATTCCAAACCCGGCTGAGGCAGGTTCGACTCCTGCGGCTTCCGCTGCGCGTACTCTGCGCGCATGACTTCTACGCCCACCGCCGCCCCGCGGCGCATCGAGTACATCCCCGTCGACAAGGTCCAGGGCGCGGAGCGCAACCCGCGCTCGCACGCCTCGCTCGCGACCGTGAAGGGGTCCATCCGCCGGTACGGGTTCGTGGAGGCCGCCGTCCACGACGGGCGCACCGGTCGGATCATCGCCGGGCACGGCCGCACCGAGGCGCTGCTCGCGATGCAGGCCGACGGCGAGGAGGTGCCGGACGGGATCCTCACCGACGACGCCGGCCGCTGGCTGATGCCGCTGCAGTACGGCTGGTCCTCGCGCTCGGACGCGGAGGCCGAGGCGCTGCTGGTGAACCTGAACCGGCTGGTCGAGACGGGCGGCTGGGAGAAGGACGGGCTCGCCGCGATCCTCGACGAGCTGCGCCTGCACGACCCGGAGGACTTCGAGCTGACCGGGTTCGACTCCGGCGACGTCGACGCGATGTTCGCCGAGCTCGCCCAGGACTCCTACGACAAGCTGGAGGATCCCGAGGAGCTGGACGACAAGGTCACCGGCGCCCCTCGCCCGGAGGACGCGATCTGCCGGCTCGGTGAGGTGTGGCTGCTCGGGAAGCACCGGCTCGCGGTCGGGGACGCCACGGACCTGACGACGGTCCACCGGGCGCTGGGTGGCAAGGACGTGAAGGCGCAGCTGGTGTTCACCGATCCGCCGTACGGGGTGAACTACGAGGGCCAGCACGGGATGAAGATCATCAACGACAACCTGTCGGCCTCCGAGCTCGGGAAGCTGCTGCTGGGTGCGTTCGCGGTGATGAAGGAGGTGCTCATCCCTGGTGGCGCGTTCTACGTGTGCTCGCCGTCCGGCCGGCTCGAGACGACGTTCCGGGTCGCGCTGGAGGACGTCGGGTTGGAGCTGCGGCAGCAGCTGGTGTGGGTGAAGGACTCGCTGGTGCTGAGCCGGGCCGACTACCACGGGCAGCACGAGACGATGCTGTACGGCTGGCAGCTCGAGGGGGAGCCGCTGGTGCCGCCGCACTTCGACCCGGAGCACGACACGATGCTGTACGGCTGGAAGGACGGGGCGTCGCACACGTTCGAGGGTGGCCGGAAGCAGACGACGACGTGGCTGTACCCGAAGCCGCGGCGGTCGGATCTGCATCCGACGATGAAGCCGATCGCGCTGGTGCGGCGGGCGGTGGTCAACTCATCGAAGGCTGGTGAGGAGCGGGGCCGGGTGCTGGACCTGTTCGCGGGCTCGGGGTCGACGCTGATCGCGTGTGAGACGTCGGGTCGGGTGTCGTCGATGGTGGAGCTGGATCCGCCGTACGCGGACGTGATCTGCCGGCGGTGGGAGGAGCACACAGGTGTGGTGCCGGTGCGGGAGTCGGATGGGGAGCGCGTCAGCTTCGTGAAGTAATCGGTCGCGGTCGCGCCGGCTGGTCCTCACACTGGTCGGCGTGACGGACCTGCTGCACACTCACCTGTCGCTCGGCTTCGAGCCGGGCTGTCCGGCGTGCGCTCAGGTGGCGGCGGATTTTCGCGCGATTTCCCGCGCCCGCCGTTTTGTCGAAGTTTCTTGACGCAATAGCGGCGTTTCGCTTGCTAACGGCTGTTGCGCATGGTTACCTAGTCGTCGTAGGGAGGACTCCCCAGCGAGATGGACGGGGAGTCGGGTCAGCCTCACGGGGCCAATGACCAGGACCGCATCCGGGAGTCCTCCCTCACCCCACCCTCCGACTGACAGGAGCCTCCGATGGCAGCCCGCAAGCCCACCAGCATCGCTCAGGTGGTCGTCCTCATCGACACCGCCAAGGGCGAGCACGCCGCCCACGTCATCCCCGTCCGCACCGCCGAGGACGCCCCCGCCGCCGCCGAGCGCGCGCAGGGCATCCTCGACGCCCAGCTCGCCGCCGGCAAGACCGGCCGGCTCGCCACGTTCGCGGTGTCCGCATGACCGCCGCCGACCTGCTCTCCGCCTGCCCCGACTGCCGTCGCGACGGCACCACCCACCACCACCCCTCCCACGAAGGAGTCCTCCGATGAACGCCACCGCCACCGCCTACAAGGTCGGTGACCTCGTCACCGCCGTCCCCGCCTACTGGCCCGCCCACTTCCTCGGCGTCGTGTTCAAGGTGACCAAGGTGCCGGTCGGCGCGCGCGGCGTGAACTACGTGGTGGAGCGTGCCGACGGCGTGCAGGGTCGCGGGCTGCGCGGCCCGGCGTACGCCTTCCAGCCCCACGACGGCGACGCCCCCGCCAAGTCCTCCTACGAGGTCATCCTCGAGGAGATCGCCAAGACCCCCGACGTCGGCACCGTCGTCACCGTGCAGGGCATCTCCAAGATCAACCCCGAGACGCTGTACGTCGTGACCGCCGAGTCCCGCAAGCCGGGCTGCGTCCGGCTCTCCAAGTTGGGCGGCGAGGGTTCGCGCTACTGGCCCTCCATCCCCGTCGCCATGATCACCGTCGTCCCCCTCCACGAGATCGCGAACCACCTGTGAGCACCTTCACCATCCCGCGCGGGCTGCCCGACGGCTCCAAGGCCGTCCGGCGCTCCGACCGCGCCGCCTCCAAGACCGCGAAGGCCAAGCGCCTCACCGCCGTCACCCGCCCCAAGTACCGCCTCACCCCCAAGGACTTCCGATGATCACCATCCGCACCGCCTCCGGCGCCACCCGCCAGCTCCCCGCCGACCTCGAGCTGGGCCGCGTCGTCGGCCTCGACCTCGCCGGTCGCATCGTCGTGGACGACTTCGACGCCATGTCGACGCCCGTCCCGCCCGTCGAGGAGTACACGTTCCGCGACGCCCCGTTCGTGTTCGGGCTCACGCTCTGCTGCAACGCCTCCGACAAGGGCGGCGAGAACGGCGTCTACTGCCGGGGCTGCTACGGCACCGAGATGAACGCCGACACCGGCGAGTACCTCTACCGGATGGCCGACGGCACCTTCCCCGGACTCGACCCGATGGTCGGGTTCCGTGCCCCGTTCGCCCTGTTCGGGGACTCCCTCGGTGAAACCGCCGCCGACGTCGACGCGTCGGTGAAGTGGCGGCGCACCACCGTCTCGGTCCGCCACGACGACCCCGCCGTGATCCGCGACCTGATCCGCCGCAACCTGTGCGAGCAGGTGTCGCTCTGATGCCGCGCGACACCCAAGCACCCACGATCGGCGACGACGGCCGGGAGCGCCACCCGGCGTTCGGGAAGGTCGTCCTGTCCCGCGTCTCCGCCACCCCCGGCGCGTCCCTGTTCGACTCCGAGATCCGGCACGGCACCTACGTCACCGTCAAGGTCATGGGTGCCTCTCGTGAGCGGACCCTGAACCGGGACTGGATCTACACGGCCGGCTCGGAGACGCTCGTGGAGTTCGCGCTGTCGACCGCGCAGTGGGCCGATCTCGTGTCCAGCTTCGGCAACGGCGACGGCGTCCCCTGCACCCTGCAGTACTCCCAAGCCGACGGGGTGCTGCCGGCGATCCCGTTCGAGCCGCGGCTCGCGCTCTCCCAGGCCGAGACTCGGTCCGCTGCGCACCGGGCGTTCGAGCACATCGAGGAGGTGTTCGCGGACGTGGAGGCCAAGCCGACCAAGGCCAACCTGCGCAAGCTGCGGGCGGCGATCGAGAACGCCCCGAAGAACGTCGAGTTCGCTGCCCGGTCGCTGACCGAGCACACCGAGAAGGTCGTCACCAAGGCGCGGGCGGACATCGAGGCCATGCTGGAGACTGCTGCCCGGTCGCGTGGACTCGCGCCGGCCGAGACGCCGACGCTGGCCGAGCTGACCGCCACCGAGGAGGGGACCGATGTCTGACGTACGGATCGTGACCCTCTACGTGGTCGACCCAGGCGGCTCGGCGCCGCTCGAGGAGATGTGCGAGGAGTACCTCAAGCGGCAAGGGTTCGAGGTCGTGGACGAGGACGCACTAGAGGAGGATGACGATGTCTGACCCGCTCGCCGGCTACCGCACCGAGCCGCCCAACGAGATCGACTGGATGGGCACCGAGAACGCCAACGACGAGCCGTCCCTGCTGTTCCAGCAGCGGCGCGGTCGCTGCTACGAGCTCGCCGGGTTCGCCGTCGCGTTCGGTGCCGCCGGCCCCCACTCCCGCCTCATCCACGGGTCGTGGACCGGCCCCGTCCCCAAGGAGCGGATCGGGCACGCCTGGGTGCGGCTGCCCGACGGCAGGATCTGGGAGCCGATCCGTGCCCGCATCTACGCCAGCTCGGACTTCTACGAGTGGACGAAGGCGTGGGACGAGGTCGAGTACACGGCGATGGTGGCGCGGCGGCTGATCCTCGCCAACGACAGCTTCGGACGCTGGCATGAATCCCGCTACCCCTGAGCCGCTGACCTGCGAGATGGGCATCTGCCCCGGACCGGCCGTCGGGGTCATGTGGTTCTACCGCCCCGCCTGTCTCCACAACGGGGAGCCGGCGTCGCTGTGGGTGTGCGAGCCGATGCGCCTCGCCCTGCTCGCCTGCCCCGAAGCACCGAAGCCGTCGGTGTGCGTCCATTGCGGGGAGGTGAGCCGGGTCAACGCGTTCCCCCTGCACTACGCCGACCAGCGCACCCCGCTCACGGAGCCGCTCTGCTCGCTCGTCGACGGACCCGATGACCGTCCGCTGCGCGTCTCCACCGGCCAACGCAACCGGGTGACCTGTCAGTCCTGCCTCGAGCTGCTCCACTCCTAGCCGCACCCAGCGAACGCCGTCACGGTCCTCCGTGGCGGCGTTTCTGTGTGGCACGCTGTACGCCATGACCGACGTGCGCCTGACTGACCTCGTGGACCCCGACAAGCTGGCGCAGCTCCGCGCCCTGGCCGACGGCGACGATGGGCCGGCCGGCCCGGAGACGAAGGGCATGGAGTTCAAGGCCGACGACGCCGCCGGCGAGCTCGAGCACAAGGCCGACCCCGGCGTCGGCGGCGCGCAGGTGCTGTCCGTCGACGACGACACCGGGCTCGTGGAGGCGCTCGTGTCCGTGACCGGCGTCGAGGACAAGGTGAAGGACACCATCGAGCCGGGCGCCTACACCAAGACCCTCGGCAAGCACGAGCCGATCGGGGTCTGGTCCCACGACGACAAGACGTGGGTGGCCCGCACCGAGGAAGCCGTCGAGCTGATGCCCGGCGACCCGTTCTTCAAGGGCCTCAAGACGATGGACGGGCAGCCGTGGCCGAAGGAGGCCGGGGCGGTCAAGGTCAAGGCGCGGTTCAACCTCGACACCACCCACGGTCGGGAGGCGTACTCCGACGTCAAGTTCTTCCAGGGCAAGACCGGCTGGTCGATCGGCTACCGGGCGACCAAGGCGCAGCGCAACCCGCGGACCGGGCAGCGGTCGATCAAGGAGCTGGACTGGTTCGAGTACTCCCCGGTGATGGTCGGGGCGGCGTCGCAGCCGATGACGCTGTCGGTGAAGTCCCTCTCGCAGCCCGTGGACCCCGACGCCCACGTTGACCTGGTCGACGTGGAGGCGCTGACCGACGCGGAGGTGAAGGCACGCGACGAGCTCCGCAGCTGGCTGGAGACGAAGGCGACGGCCGCCGCGCTGGAGACGAAGGACATCGTTCGTACGCCGGAGGGTGCGCGCCGGTTCGGGCAGCCGATCGGCACCCGCATCGTGAAGGACCGGATCCCGGCCTCGGCGTTGAAGGTCGGGGACGAGGTCGACTTCCAGGGCGGTGCCCCCGGCATGGGTGCGTCCCCGGTGAAGGGGCACGTCGAGAAGGTCGACGTCGGCTCGGACACGGTGGTCATCACCGTGAACGGCAAGGACCACAAGCTGGGCCGGAACGACCCGATCGACGTGCAGCGGGCGCTGCCGTCCGGTCAGACGATGTCTGGTGGCTCCGGTCCCAAGACCCAGGGGGAGCACAAGGCTCAGCTGGACGCGGTCCCTGAGGGCGGCGTGGTGACGGTGAAGATGAGCACCGGGTCGGACCGGACGTTCACCAAGGACAAGGACGGTGCGTTCACCATCGGGACGGGTTCTCGCAACGGTGGGGCGACCTCGAGCGGTGCTGGGACGTCGGGGACGATCGAGGCTGACCAGCTCGCGCGGATCCTCGCGACGGCGGAGGGCAACGGCACCGAGGTCACCTACCCGCGGACGATGAAGGAGAAGTCGCCGGCGCAGGGTTCGACGCAGGCTGAGCGGGTGGCGGCGGCTGGTCCGTTGAAGATGCCGGATCCGTCGCTGTTGAAGCCGACCGGTTCGCCGGCCAAGACCCCCGACGACCACGCCGGCAAAACTCCCGCGCGGGCGGCGATCGAGGACGCCGACTCGCTGCTGGAGTCGCTGCGCGAAGAGGAGGGCGACCACGGGCCGCGCGGCTGGGACACGCAGATGGACGACTGGAACGCCGAACTCGCCTCGATCCGGAAGAAGGAGGGTGAGGGCAAGCCCGTCTCCGACGACTTGAACGCGTTCGCGGACGACCTCGAGAACAACGTGTCCACCGGCAAGCACGACGACCTGCTCGCTGAGGTCGTCGCCTCGCTGCGCGCCGCCGCGAGCAGCAAGGGTGGCTCTGCTGGTCCCGACCCGGCGAAGATGGACGACGAGGCAATCGCTCAGGAGCGCGGCAAGGTCCAGTCCGCGATCGAGAAGGAGCGCGCCCGCCTCATCGGTGACGGCTGGATGGACTCCGGCAAGCCCGACGGTCGACCCACCCCCGAGCTCGACAAGCTCGAGGACCGCAACGACGCCCTCGCGTTCGAGGCGCACAAGCGGGTCGGACTCGCGGACCCCGCCGACGGCGTACGCCGTGACGTCGGCCCCGACATGGCTCCCCGTGCGCCGCGCGCGCGACCTGTGCAGGGGTTCGACGCCGCGAAGCGGACCTCGAACGGCAACCCTCCCGGCAAGGAGTACCACGCCCAGCTGACCCACCGGTTCGGGATGACCCGGGACGAGTCCGGTGACGTGCGGGCACTGACGGGTGCCGGCCAGTGGGACTACTGGACGGCTCGGCAGGAGGGGCGCAGCCACAAGCAGGCGCTGAACCGTGGAGGCGGGCAGGGCAGGGTGCGTGGCCGTGCGCCGGCCGGCTACGCCGAGTCCGGTGCCGCCGACCAGCGGGTCAAGGACCAGGCCAAGCTCGCGGCGATCAACAAGCGGCGCCGTGCCCGCGGCCAGCTCCCCCTCAACCGGCTCCCCGACCAGACCAAGGAGCTGTGGGATCTGGAAGACATCGAGGCCAAGCTGCTCGAGCTGGAGCTCCTCGACGACGCCGAGTTCAAGGCGCTCGCCCACGAGTCGCTCGACCGGTCCCCGCGCTCGAACTGGGTCGAGAAGGCCGGGCAGCTGCCCGCCTACATCCAGCACATCGCGAAGGATCTCCACGAGGAGCGCGGCATGGACATGTCGCGGGCGATCGCGACCGCCATCTCCCGCTGCAAGGTGTGGGCGGCTGGCGGCGACGGCGTGAAGCCCGACACCCAGGCGAAGGCTGCGAAGGCGATCGCCGAGTGGGAGGCGCTCAAGGCCAAGAGCCACCTCAAGTACGACTCCGAGCTGCTCGAGGAGCTGGAGCAGAAGGCGCTCGACACGCTGGAGGCGATCGAGGACGCGTGGGCGTTCCTGTACGAAGCCGGCGAGTTCAAGGCGCAGGTCGGCACCGCCGAGGAGTACATCAGGGTCGACGCCGAGACCGGGGAGACGATCGGTGTCGCCACCGTCCCCGACGACGTGGAGCCGGTGACGGAGGTCAAGTCCGGCGACGCCGGCGACACGGTCGAGCTGTCCGCCTCCGAGCTGCTCGCCGCCACCCAGCTGCGTCGAGGGCTGCTCGGCTAGGACTTTTCTCGGGTCCGCGACACGGCGGCCGTACCGGTAATCCCGGTGCGGCCGCTGTCTCGTGATGTATGGTCTGCGGCATCGGGCTACCTGCGGTGCTGACCGGGGTGTGACGTGATCATTCCGTCGTATCTACGCACCCCAGGAGGGTCATCATGGCGACTGCCACCGACGACGTGCGCGAGCTCAAGGCCGCGCTCCAGAAGAACCTCGACATCATGGACGGCATCGCTGGCGAGTTCGTCATCGACGGCGCCAACGTCGAGGTCAAGTCCGAGGACGCCGCGAACTACCGGCAGGCGCTCGCCGCCGCCGAGGAGATCAAGGGCATCCTCGAGCTCCGCGAGGGCCACCTCGAGGTCAAGGGCTGGGCCGAGGGCACCGGTGGCACCGGAGGCCTCGCCGCCGCTGTCGCGGCCGGCATGGGCGCGTTCTCCGCCGAGGAGATGAAGTCGCTCGGTGAGATGTTCACCGAGTCCGACGAGTTCAAGGCGCTCAAGGCGTCCGGCAGCTACAACATGCAGTCGCCGTGGAACATCGAGACCAACGACCTGGGCGGCTTCGGTCGCAAGGACGTGTTCTCGCCGGCGGCGTCGCTGTCGGGTGTCACGCAGTTCGGCACCGTCCGGCAGCGCGACCCGATGGTCCCCCGCGCGCAGCGCATGACCCGCGTGCGTGACCTGTTCCCGGTCGCGAACACCAGCGCCAACCTCATCGAGTACTTCCGGGTGATCGGCTTCGGCACGACCCGCCTGGACCTGTCCTCGGGAGCCGCGCCGGTCCGCGACCGTGCCGCCGCCAACGGCACCGGCGCCCCCGTCGGTGACGCCACCGACGTGTTCGGCCTCAAGCCGAAGTCGAACCTCAAGTTCGAGTCGGCCTCGGCCCCGGTCCGCACCATCGCGCACTACGAGGTCGCGCACCGCAACGTCCTCGACGACGAGCCGCAGCTGCAGGCCACCATCAACAACGAGCTCCTCTACGGGCTCCGGCTCGAGGAGGACAAGCAGATCCTGCTCGGTGACGGCACCGGCGAGAACCTGCTCGGCATCCTCAACACCCCCAACATCCAGGGGTACACGCAGGGCACCTCGGACGCCACGGAGACCAAGGCCGACGCTCTGCGCCGTGCCGCGACCCGCGCCGTCCTCGCCTACTACCCGCCCAGCGGGTACGTCCTGCACCCCTACGACTGGGAGGACATCGAGCTGCAGAAGGCGACCGGTGACGGTCAGTACGTGATGGCCACCAACGTCGCCGTCGGCGCGGAGACGCGTGCGTGGCGGCAGCCGGTCGTGGAGTCCCCGGCGATGCCGGAGGGCACGTTCCTCACCGGTGCGTGGGGTCTGGGCGCCCAGCTGTACGACCGCCAGCAGGCCAACATCCGCATCGCGGACCAGCACGCGGACTTCTTCATCCGCAACGCCGTCGCGATCCTCGCGGAGATGCGGCTCGCGCTCGCCGTCAAGCGGCCGGAGTCGTTCGTGAAGGGCACGTTCACCTCCTGATCGGAGGCGGCACCCCATGTCGGTCCCAGCGCAGGAGCGCATCCTGCTCAGCGAGTGGGCGGGGGACTCCACAGTCCCCCGCCTGCTCGGGGCCGGCACCCCCCGTCAGCCGTGCCCGATCTGTGGGCACCCGACTATGGATTGCACCCACGACGTCCCAGGAGGACAGATCATGACCAGCAGCAACCAGACCAGCAACGACGACGAGGCCCGCCGTGTGCGGACCGCCGGCAGCGGCGACGAGGCCGTGACCGTCACCGACACCGACAAGATCGAGGGGGTCTACGAGGACACCGACAACGACGCCCTCGTGACCATCACGAAGGACGTGGTCGAGGAGTTCTACTACCCCGGCACGAAGCGGCCGGCGCACCGGATCCTGTTCGTGAAGGGGCAGGTCGTCCGCAAGGCCGAGATCGACCGGCTCAACTCGAACGTGGAGGCGCGGAAGGCCGCCGCGTCGCGCGACGCCGACGAGCCGGTGCCGCTCGAGGAGCACATCGACCCGACCACGATCGCGTCCGGCACCGGGGCCAACGCCCCCGAGTCGACGGGCAAGGCCAAGGCCTCGAAGAAGTGACCCGTACGACGCCCACCCCGCTTGCGCCGGGGTGGGCGTCGTCGCGTAGTACCGTCGTCGCGTGACCCGTGGACAGTCCGTGTTGAAGGCGTCTGCTGCGCCGGCGCTGCTGCTGCGGGCGACAGGAGGAGGACCGGTGGCCGTCGAGTCTCGTATCGACGCCGACGAGGAGTGGTTCGTCGGGGAGGACCGTGTGCTGCGGTTCGTGTTCGACGCCGGCTCCGACACGTCGACGATCGGCGACTGGAGCATCGTGTTCGAGCTGTTCGGCCGGCGCGCTGGCGCGCTCGCTGCGCCGCTGCTGTCGGTGGCCGCGACCGGGGTGCCGGAGGTGGCCGACCCGGCCGCGCCGGCGTACGCCGAGGCCACGGTGCCCGGTGAGGAGACGGCTGTGCTCGGGCCGGGGATCTTCCGGTTCGTGCTGCGCCGCACCGACGTCGGGTTCTCGCAGGTGCTGAGCTTCGGGGTCGCGCAGCTCCGGTCGGCGGTGCAGCCGTGACCACCACGCCGGAGGAGAGCGCCGGCTACTCGTTCGTGAAGGTCCACGAGCTCAAGGACTACATGTCGGGCATCGGGCTCGACGCCGACCAAGCCTCCGCCACCCAGGACGTGCTCGACGGGGTGCAGCGTGAGCTGGAGCGGTACTGCCAGCGTGACTTCGAGCGGAAGGTTCGCACCGAGCTGCTGCTGCCCGACGAGCTCGGTCGGCTCTGGCCCAAGGCCACCCCCATCGTGTCCGTGTCGGATCCGGTCGGGCTCGCCATCGGCGGGAACGGACTGTGGGGTGCCACCTACGTCGCGTTCCCCAGCTTCGGTGCCGGGTACGGCTACTACCCCGGTGGCGGGATGCCGCCTGACCCGATCTCCGTCACCTACGTCGGCGGGCTCGACCCGGACGACGACCGGCTCTACGACGTGCGGGTCGCGATCCTGCGCGTCGCCTCCCGTGAGGCTGTGTCGCTGCACTCCGACGTGCTGGACCCCGACGACCTGCAGGCTCGGCCCACCAAGGACCGCGACAGCCGGCCGCTCGGCTGGACCGACGACGAGCTCAAGAAGTTCGACCGGCTGCGCCGCCGCACGGTGGTCTGATGGGCACCGGCGCGAAGATCTCCGGCGACCGTCGGGTCCGTCAGCTGTTGACGGAGATGGCGGACCGGACCCGTGGCATCGAGCCGCAGGTGTGGGCGAAGGTCGGGGACGTCCTCGCGGAGCATCTGGAGCGGCAGTTCCTCACCGAAGGGTCGCACCTGACCGGCCATCCGTGGGCGCCGCTGTCCCCGCCGTACCTGTCGTGGAAGGTGAAGCACGGGTTCGACCCGCGGATCCTGCGGCAGACCGGTGCGATGCACAAGAGCTTCACGTCCCGGCCGTTCCCGATCGAGCAGTACCGGGACATGTCGGCGGACTTCGCCTCCGACGACGACAAGGCGGCGTGGCACCAGCACGGCACCCGGTTCATGCCGGAGCGTCGCATCATCGACGTCGACGCCAACCCCGATCTGGCCGACGACGTGAACTCGGTCCTGGCCCGCTACATCTTCGAGGAGCGGCTGTCGTGACCCAGAGCGTGTTCGACCTCCCCGCCGACGAGATGCGCGGCCCTGCCGGGGTACGCGGCCGGCTCGCGGCGTTCTACCGGACGTGGCTGCCGCAGCATGTGGTCGCCGCGCGTGCCGCGTGGGGGCTGAGCGAGGAGCAGCTGCCGGTGCCCGTCGCGGATCCCGACCGCCGCAAGGACGGCTACTTCGCTGGCGACCCGCCCGCGATCGACCGCTGGCCGATGCTGTCGATCAACTCCGGTCGGCGCACCCAGCGCGGTGTGGACACCGACGAGACCGGGCAGCAGCAGTTCCGGTCCATCTACCCGATCCGGGTGTTCACCTGGGTGAAGGCTGAGGGCCGCGAGGAGGCGCAGGCGATGCGCGACGACCTCGCCACACTGGTGCAGGTCACCAGCCTCGCCCACCACGACTTCGGCACCGCCGGCAGGTTCCAGCTGCAGCCGGCGACGATGACCACGGACTTCTCCCGCGTGGAGCCGGTGAAGGGCGACCGGTTCGTCGCCGGGTCGTACGTCGCGTTCGATCTTGCGGTGGTGGAGACACTCACCGATCGGCTTGCCATGCTCACGGCGGTCCCGAGGGATACAGTCAGCGGTGTGAACGCAACCGCGACTCCCAGCTTGGACGTGACGCCATGACCCTGCAGCTCGCTTTCAACACCACGGACTCGCCTGTGCTCGTGGACTCCGCCGGCCACACGATCGGCGGACACGAGTGGGGAGTCATCGACTCCACCGACGAGCTCGGGTCCAAGGCGTCCGGTCTGATCCCCGCCGACGAGGACGCGCTCGCCGGCACCTCGAACCCGTCCGCGAAGGCCGCGCTCGAGCAGCTGCAGGAGCGCCGCGACCGCGAGGAGGCCGCCCGCAAGCTGGACAAGGACCAGCTGGTGGAGGCGGTGCCGGACGAGGTTCTCGAGCGGCTGCCCGAGGGCGGCGACGGGAAACCCGCGAAGGACGACCTGGTGGATGCGCTCGTCGACTCCGGCGAGGACATTCCGCAGGCCAGCAAGAGCACCGCCAAGAAGACCAGCAGCCGCTCCGCGGCCAAGAAGTAGGAGGAACCAGCAATGGCCGCACCCGGC
This sequence comes from uncultured Frankiales bacterium, assembly GCA_946479905.1. The sequence goes on from CAMLIA010000005.1 coordinate 13,863, forward strand.
GTGGTCGTCACGACCGCCACCCGCTCCGGTCCGACGGGCACCCCGCGTGCGCAGTCGGGCCAGTACTTCGTCATCGGGCTCGCTGAGCGCGGCCCCGTCGACGTCCCCGTGAAGGTGAACAGCCTCGCGGACTACCGGTCGATCTTCGGGGACCGTGTCTCCTACGGGTCGCTCTACGACGACCTCGCGCTCTACTTCGAGTCGGGTGGCACCCAGGCGTGGGTGCTGCGCGTCGTCGGCGCCGCCGCCACCACGGGTTCGCTGAACCTGATGGACGGGCAGACCGTGCCGGCCGCGACGTTGAAGGTCGACGCGGCTGCTGCCGGCGCCTACTCGTCGCGGATCACCGTCTCGGTGGAGGAGGGCGCGAACGGACCCGACAGCCGCAAGGTGTCGGTGTTCTACGACGGCGTGCTGGTCGAGTCCTACAACAACCTCACCACCGTCGCGGACATCGTCGCGAAGTTCGCGACGTCGCGGTGGGTGCGGATGACCGACCAGGGGTCGACCGGTGTGGGCGCGGAGGCGCTGCCCGCGGTGGCCGCCGCCACCACGCTGTCGGCCGGCACCGACGACCGGGCTGCGGTCAACGCCGCCCGGCTCGAGGCGCAGCTGCCGCTGTTCGCGATCGGCCTCGGTGACGGCGCTGTCGCCGCGCCCGGCTACGGATCTGCGATGCATGCGGCGCTGATCGCGCACGGTGCCGCGAACCGTCGGATCGCGGTCCTGTCCGCTCCGAAGGGTTCCTCCCGTGACGACTACGCGTCCCTGGCCCTCGGGCTCGGGGCCACCGCGGACTCCGACGACGCGGGGCTGTTCGGTCCGTGGCTCGTCGTCTCCGACGGTGCTGGCGGCACCCGCCTCATCTCCCCGGAGGGGTACGTCGCTGCGGCGCGGTCCCGCCGGCACGAGGTGCAGGGTCCGTGGGCTCCGGCGGCCGGCGAGCTGTCGGTGTCGCCGTCGGTGATCGCGCTGGAGACGGAGTGGTCGGACGCCGACCACGAGATCCTCGACGCGGCCCGCGTGTCCCCGATCCGCACCATCGCGAACCGGATCCGGCTCTACGGCTGGCGGTCGCTGTCCTCGGACGAGACGGACTACGCGTCGCTGACCGTGCGGGACACGCTGAACCGTCTCGTCACCGAGTGTGAGTCGCGGATCGAGCCGTACGTGTTCAACACGATCGACGGGCGCGGCCAGCTGTTCGCGGAGATCAGGGGCATCCTGATCGGCATCCTCGAGCCGATCCGCGCCGCCGGCGGCATCTACGAGGCCGTCGACCCGGTGACGCTCGACATCGCCGATCCGGGCTACTCGGTGGAGGTGTCGCGGGCCAACAACCCCGAGTCGTCGCTGTCGGCGAACGTGGTCCACGCCCAGGTCGCTGTCCGGCTCGCGCCGAACGCGTCGCTCATCCAGCTCACCATCATCAAGGTCGGCATCGCCGCCGCCGTCTGAGTACAAGAGAAGGGTTCACTGTCATGAAGATGGCTGCGCGTCAGAGTCTCGTCACGATCGAGGGCATCCCCGGTCGCTGGGCGACCAAGACCGGGGGCAACATCAACGCCGACACCACTCCGGTGTGGGACGGCGGGGAGATCGACCCCGAGATCCTTGCGGGTCCGGCGTCGGCGGAGAACGTGACGGTCAGCCGTCCGTTCGACGACCAGCGCGACCTGCCGGAGATCGCCCGGCTGCGCCGGCTGGTGGGGAAGTACCGGGCGACCATCACGGTGCAGCACACCGACGCGGACCTGTTCCCGATCGGTGAGCCGACCGTGTACTCCGACGCGCTGCTGGTCACCCTGAACGAGCCGGAGTACGACGCGGCCTCGGGTGACCCCAAGCGCATCGAGCTGGTCTGGGCCGTGCCCAAGTTCAGCTGAGCACGCTTCACAACACAATCAGGGTAGTTCGCAGTAGGGTCAGGGCAGGTCGCGTTGTGCGGCCTGCCCTGTCTCACGTCCAAGGAGAGCTATGAGCACCGACCCGACCATCCGCATCGGAGACGACGACGCCGGCGAGGAGGCTGGCGGCATCTTCGCCCCGCCCACCGAGGCCGAGCGTGCCTCGGGCGGCAACGTCCTTGAGTCGCTCCGCAAGGCGCTGCAGGAGCCGGTCGTCACCGAGCCGAAGCTGATCCGTGTCCCCGGCCGGCCCGGTGTGTCGATCCGCTGCCACACCCGCATGACGCAGGACGAGCGGAAGGCGTGGCAGCGGCGGGCGACGAAGAAGCGTCGCGGCATCGGCCAGGAGCCGGAGGTCGACGAGATGCAGTTCGCGGAGCTGGTGATCGCGAACACCTGCGAGGCGATCCTGTTCAACGGTGTGGAGGCGCACGACGCCGAGGACACGCCGTTGACGTTCCGGCACCGCCAGCTGTGGGAGATGGTCGGCGCGAACGACCCGGCGCTCGCGATCCGCAACCTGTTCGGTGTGGACGCCCACGTCCTGCTCGCCTCGGGGGAGGTGCTGCTCGCGTCCGGCTTCGACGACGAGCTCAGCGACGACGACGACCCTACGCGACAGGACTCGTAGGGCGGCTCGCCTCCGAGTCCGCCGTACGCACGGCTGCCCGGATCGGTGACCGGTTCCGGCTGGACCCGGTGCTGATCCTTGAGGAGACCGACGAGTTCAAGTGGGCGGTCCGGCTCGCGGCGTACAACGTCATCCAGGCCGACATGAAGGCGAGCCAGTCGCAGCAGGGTCACGGCTGAGCGGGCTGGTCCGTGGGAGGATCGCGGGCAGACCGTACGGCGCGCGTGAGAGGGTCGGGGTGTGGCGAAGGAGAACATCGGCGTAACCGTCGAGCTCGAGGACGCCCTCTCCGTCCCCGCGCACCGTGCTGCCGGCGCAGTCGATGACCTCAAGGACGAGGTCCGGCAGCTCAACGAGCAGCTCGCCGCCTCCCAGGTCGAGCTCGCGGCCGTACGCCGGGAGATGAACGCGCTCCGGTCGGCGTCGGGGAACGCGTCGAAGGAGGTCGACAAGCAGTCTCGGGCGCAGAAGGCGCTCGCGGCGAACAACCAGAAGTCGTCGAAGTCGCTCAAGGCGTTGAAGAAGGACACCGACGGCGCCGAGAAGGCGATGGGTCTGCTGAGCAAGATCTTCGCCAAGACCGTCGCCGGCATGAAGATCTCCGGCCTCCTGACGCTGATCAACCTTGCCGCCGGCGGCGTCTCGGCGCTCGGAGCTGCCGGGTTCGCGGCGATCGCCGGGCTGTCGCCGCTGGTGGGTCTGCTCGGTGCCATGCCCGGCACGGTGATCGCGCTGATCTCGGTGATGGGGGTGTTGAAGCTCGGGCTCAAGGACGTCGGCGCGGCGGTGAAGGCGATCGGGAAGGGTGACGCGGCGAAGGCTGACGACGCCCTCGCGAAGCTCTCCGTGCAGGGGCAGCGGCTCGCGTTGACGCTGGGCCACATGTCGCAGGAAGGCGGCGCTCTCTGGCAGTTCCGGCGCGGCATCGAGAAGGCTGTCGCGCCCGGTCTGACCCGCGCCCTGCGGGACATGATCCCGGTGCTACCGGTCGTGCAGCGGGGCCTCGAGCGGACCGCCCACACGATCGGTGACCTCGCGCAGTCGGCGGCGTCCTCCATGCAGTCGCCGCTGTTCCAGGGCCAGCTGTCGCGGGTGATGGCCACGAACACGCACGTCCTCGGGAACGGTGGCCGGGCGGCCGGCTACTTCGCGTCCGCGATGCTCGCGATCGCCGACGCCTTCCGGCCCGTCCTGGTCGACATGTCGCGGTACGCGCTCGCGGCGGGGAAGTTCATCAACCACTCCGCGCAGATGGGTGACGAGTCGGGGCGGCTGACCGCGTTCTTTAAGCGGTCGTGGGAGCTCGCGAAGGCGTTCGGGCAGGTGCTTGAGGACGTCGCGGTGGCTCTGTACAACACCGGCAAGCAGGCCGGGGTGATGTCGAAGGAGTTGGGTGGCGGCATCGCGGACGTCACCGCCCGCTGGCGCCGCTGGACGGCGTCGGTGGAGGGCCAGAACGCGATCCGAGATTGGTTCCAGCAGGCGATCCCGGTGGTGCAGGCGTTCGGGCGGCTGCTCGGGTTCGTCGCCAAGGGGCTGGGCGACATGTCGAAGCGGGCCGATCTGGTGCCGGTGATCGACGCGATCAACACCCAGCTGCTGCCGGCGATCTCGGACCTGTCGTCGGCGGTCGGCGGCAACCTGGGGCCGGCGCTTGTGTCGGTGGCGACGTCGGTGGCGAAGGTGTTCACCGCGCTCGCCGGCTCCCCGCTGACCGAGTTCCTCACCGTGATCGCGAAGGCGCTGGACATCGTCGCGACGGGGTTCATGAAGCTGCCCGGTCCGGTGCGGACCGCGATCTTGTCCATCGGGTCGCTGATCGTGGTCATGAAGTTGCTCAACTACTCGTTCAAGGCCGTGAAGGAGTCGATGCTGCTGCAGTCGGTGTTCACCGGCTTCCAGGCGGGCATGGTGAAGAACGAGGCCACGACGACTCTGTTCTCCCGGTCGCTGTCGAGCATGCGCGGCGCCGCGATGGGTGCCCAGATGGGTATGAAGGGCGCTTCTGTGGGTGCGGCGGGGCTGACGTCGGTGCTGTCGCTCGGGCTCGGGGCGGCGCTGGTCGGCGGCACCATCCTGCTCGGGAAGTGGATGGAGTCTCAGGCGAAGGCGAAGGCGCACGCCGACGAGCTGACGTCGTCGCTGAACCAGGAGACCGGTGCGATCACCGCGAACACGCGGGCGCTGGTGGCGAAGAGTCTGCAGGACAACGGGGCGCTGGACGCGGCGGCGAAGATGGGGATCAGCCTGCAGGACGTGACCGATGCGGCGTTGGGCAACGAGGACGCCTACAAGCGGGTCGTGGTGGCGATGGCGGAGGCGCAGCGGGCTGGGCGCGGCTCGTCCGGGGACCGGTACAAGCTGCTCATCGGACTCGGCAAGGAGCACTCGGCGGTCAACCAGTCGATCGCGGACCAGAAGCAGCTCGCGTCGGCTACGAAGGTGACGTGGAACCAGCAGCGTGCCGCCCGTGTGGAGACCCAGCACAACGCTGGGATCGTGAAGGCTGCCTCGAAGGGCGAGCTCGTCCTCGCCGGGAACGTCCGCAAGGCCGGGGACGAGTACGCCGGCGCGACCCGGAAGGTGCAGGCACACCGGCGCGCCATCATCGCCCTCAACCACACGTTCATCTCCCAGCAGCGCACCCTGATCGGGTTCCGGCAGGCGCTCGCGGACGCCGACAAGACACTGGTCAAGGGCAAGAAGACCCTCGACATCCACACCCAGGCTGGCCGGGACAACCGGTCGGCGCTGCTCGACGTCGCGGAGGCTGCCGCCGCGGTGGAGAACAAGGCGCAGCGCACCGAGGCGATCAAGGAGGCGCGCGCCCGGATCGAGGCGTGGGGCAAGTCGGCCGGCTGGTCGGCGGACCAGGCAAAGAACTACGCCGACAAGCTGTTCAACCTCACCAACACGGCGAAGGACGTCCCGTCGAAGGTAGGGCCGACGGTGACCGCGCCCGGCGCGCAGGAGGCGCTGGACATGCTGATCCAGGTCCGCAACGCCGCCTCCGACATTGCCTCCCAAGGCAACGTGTCGGTCCGGGTGGCTGCCCCGACGTCTGGTCGTCGTACGCCGCGCCGCGATGGTGGCCCCGTCCTCGCCGGCGCCCCCTACCTCGTCGGTGAGGTCGGCCCCGAGCTGCTGCTCAAGGCCAACGGCGCGATCGACATCATCGGCAAGGCCGGTCCCGAGAACCGGACGTTCTCCGGCGACGGGTTCGTGCTGCCCCACGAGTTCTACGAGGCGATGCGGGACCAGCGGTCCGCGTTCGCCGCCTCGGCCGCGCCGGCGCGGCGCGACACGCCCGCCGCCGGCTCCGCGCTCGAGGACGGGCCGACGCCGGAGCTGCACAACCACTTCCACGGCGACAGCTCCGGGCTCACCACCGCCGACGTCGAGCAGGCCGCGATGCGCGCCTACCGGCGCTGGGAGCGCGAACGGAAGGAGCGGCGATGACTGCCGTCGCAGTGATCCGCAGCATCGACGGAGCCGACTCGAAGTGGGGGGAGGGCGACACCAGCCACGGCGGGGTCCGCAGGTCCGTGCCCACCGACGACGGCCGGCACCCCAAGATGCAGCTCATCCCCGAAAGCGGCGACCCGTTCGAGGTGCCCTACGCGCCCCGCGGCTCCCAGGTGGAGGGGATCGTGCCCGAGTGGGCGACCGTGACCCGTGGCGGCCGGGAGCCGCTGCTGCTCCGCGCCGGCGACAACCTGCCCACCATGAGCTTCGATCTGATCTTCGGGTATTGGGATCCGCAGGAGTCGATCAGCCACGAGCTGGACGAGCTCCGTGACCTCGCCGAGTCCGGTGCCCGGATGCGGGTCCGGTTGGACTCCGTGTCGGCGCATCACCGCTGGCGGCTGACCGGGTTCTCCCAGGAGATCATCGCCCGGCAGCAGGGCACCAACCTTGCGACCCGTGCCGTCTGCTCGCTGACGTTCACCGTCGCCTCCGACCAGGCGGTCCGTGTGGGGCCGCTGTCGGGCGGCAAGAAGGGGTCGGGGAAGAAGCACCGGATCCCCAAGACGTACGTCATCAAGAAGGGCGACACGCTGCAGGCGATCGCACGCCGCTTCTATGACGACGTGTCGGTCTGGCGCGACATCGCCGACCTCAACCACATCAGGCACCCGAAGGATCCTCACGTCGGGAAGCGGATCCGGTTGCCGCGGCGCAAGGATCTGGACAAGTGACGACGCTGTCCGCCCGGCAGATCGGGCGGTATGCGTACGCGGCTGGGTTCCGGGGCGACAACCTGGCGATCGCGATCGCGGTCGCGCTCGGGGAGTCCTCGGGGCGGGTGGAGGTCGTGAACTCGATCGGCTGTGTCGGGCTCTGGCAGATCAACCAGCCGGTCCACGTCGCCGCCCACCCGTCGTGGACGCGGAGCTGGCTGCAGCAGGCCGGGAACAACGCGAAGGCGGCGTTCACGCTGTCCGGGGGCGGGAAGCACTTCGGTCCGTGGGTGGTCTACACGAACGGCTCCTACAAGCGGTTCATGGCGACCGCGCGGACTGCGGCGGCGTCTGCCGCGTCGTCGGGGTCGGGGTCGGGACCGAAGTTCCACGGCTCGAGTGGCGGTGGTGGGGCGGATGCGTCGCCGCAGGCCACCGGGCACGTCGACCCGTCGAAGTTCCCCAAGCCGCCGCCTGCCCGCCAGATCGAGGACGACCCCGACCCTCGGATCCGGCTCGGCCGGCTCTACCTGCACGGCGGGAAGCTGCACGAGAACATCGCGGACGCCGTCACCGACGCCACCCTGTCCTGGTCGACCAGCGAGGTCACCCAGCTCGCGCTCACCCTCGCTGACCCCGGCTTCGACCTGTACCGGTCCGGCTACTTCGAGCAGGGGCAGGCGCTGCTGTACCGGGAGAAGAAGGACGACTACCTGCCCGGCTTCGACCTGTCGTTGCGGATCGCGTCGATCACGCTCGACGGTGGCTCCGCCGGCACCGGCGGGATGACGGTCGCTGCCCGTGCGGAGAGCGTGTGGAAGCTCAAGCGGCGCCGTGGCGCGAAGGTGATGCGGAAGGCGTCCCCGACCGAGTTCGTGGAGGCCGAGTGCAAGGCGGCGGGGGTGAAGTGTGTCGCCCAGCCCTCGGCGCAGCGGGCGCACGTCTCCCGTGACGTCGCCGGCAAGGGTGCGGAGGAGGCGACCGGTTCGAACCGGCCCTCGAGCTGGACGACGTTCCAGCGGCTCGCCCAAGAGCTCGGCTACCTGTGCTTCGAGTACGCCGACACCGTCTACTTCGGGAAGCCGACGTGGCTGGTGAACCGGGACGACACGCCGACCCAGATCGCGTTGCCGCTCGACGGTGCCCCGGAGGTGTGGATGGCGCGCGAGATGCCGTCGATCACCATGTCGGAGGACTCCGACGTGCCGGTGGACGTCTCGGGCATCCAGATCGAGAAGTCGCGGCTGCGGGAGTGCCGGCCGGGGCGGGCGGTGCAGATCCGTGGGTTGCCGCCGCTCAGCTACCGGCCGCTGCTGTGTACGTCGATGTCGGTGCCGCTGCTGGGGAACGGGCCGATCGAGCTCGCCGCCGCCACGGCGGTGAACCCGGATCCGCAGCCGCCGCCGAAGCCAGCGAAGCGGGGCAAGTTCGACGACTCGGCGCCCGGCGACGGGTCGTCTGCGACGCAGGCTGGCACGTCGGGGAAGTCGGCGGCGACGTTCGTCTCCATCGCCGTGTCCGCCTCCAACGCCCGCTACGTGTTCGGCGCGGAGGCGTCCTCGAGCGACCCGACCCCGAGCGCGTTGGACTGCTCCGAGCTGGTGCAGTGGGCGCTCGGGCGGATGGGGATCCCGTTCGTCGACGGATCCTCGGCGCAGTACGCGGCCTGCCACAAGATCACCGTCGAACGTGCCCTGCAGACCCGTGGCGCGCTGCTCCACAAGGACGGACACATCGGCATCAGCATGGGCGACGGCCGGTCCGTGGAGGCACGGAACCCCTCCGACGGGGTCGGCATCTTCCGCGCCTACGACATCATCTGGACCGGAGGCGGGCTCGTTCCCGCTCTCAAGTACGGGTAACGGATACCCTCAGCCGTGTGGCTACCCCCCTCATCGCCTACCCGTTCCGGCTCTCGCCGGCGGGGAACGTGACCACGGTCGAGGAAGGGTCCGACACCCAGCTCGCCCACGAGCTCGCCTGCGCGGTCCTCACCCGACCCGGCGAGCGGCCCCTGGTGCCGGACTTCGGCACCGCCGACCCAGTGTTCGAGGGGTTCGACGAGGACGCGTTGCGGCTCCACGTCGACCTGTTCGGTCCCCCGGTGGAGGTCGAGCGGGTGCGGATGCGGTTCCTGGACGAGCTCACCCAGGACGTGGTGGTCCAGTTCTCTGCGAGCGGAAGGTAGGCGGGCATGGTCAGTCCCGACGTGACCCCGTACGTCGACTTGCGGGTGTTGGACCGCGACGCCCAGGACGTGTTCGAGGCGGCGTTGACGAACCTGCTCACCTACCTGCCGGAGTGGGTGCCCCGCGAGGGGCAGACCGAGGTGCTGCTGCTGGAGTCCCTCGCCCTCGAGGTCGAGGAGAGCATCTTCGCCGTCAACCGTGTCCCCGGCGCGGTCGTGGAGGTGCTGCTGCGGCTCTACGGCATCGACCGCGACCTGGGTGCGCCCCCGGTGACGACGTTGCAGTTCACCGCCACCAACAGCGCCGGCTACACGATCCCGGCCGGCACCCGTGTGGTGCTGCAGCTCTCCGGTGGCGACGGGGAGGACGTGGTCGTGTTCGCCACCGACGTCCCGCTCGTCATCCCCGCCGGCTCCACGACCGGGACGGTGACCGCGACCGGTGACCGGTCGACGTCTGCCGCGAACGGCACCGTCGTCGGCGCCCCGGTGCAGCTGCTGGACTCGGTGTCTGCGGTGGAGGCGGTCACCCTGTTCGCGACCGTGTCCGCTGGCCGCGACGAGGAGCTGGACGAGGATTGGTTCGCACGCGGCGTGCAGCGGTTCTCGCGGCTCGCGGAGACGCTCGTGCTGCCAGCCCACTTCACGGCTGCCGCGCTTGAGCACCCGGAGGTGGCACGCGCGACCACGATCGACAACTTCAACGCCGCAGCCGGCACCGGTGCCCCCGGCGACCATCCGGGGCATGTGACGGTCGTCGTGTACGGCGAGTCCGCCGTGGTCGACCCGGCGGTGGTGACGGCGATGCAGACCGACTTCGACGCCCGCGCCCAGGCGAACCTCGCCGTCCACATGGCTGACCCGACCCTGACGGCGGTCGACGTCGCCGCGACGGTGGTCGCCGCGGTCGGCTACCCGTCCGCGACGGTGCAGGCGAACTGTGCGGCGGCGCTTGCCGACTACCTGTCCCCGACCACCTGGGAGTGGGGCACGACCGTGTACGTCAACGAGCTCATCGCCCTGCTGGACCGGGTGGAGGGTGTGGAGCGGGTCACTTCGATCACCACCCCGGCGACGGATGAGGCGTTGACCGGTGTCGCTCCGCTCGTCACCCCCGGCACGTTCACCATCACGGTGACCTGACGTGCCGCGCCCCGTCCTGTCCCCCGACCCCGGTCCGGCCCTCGAGCGGCTCTACGACGCTCTCCCGGACCACTACCGGTCTGCCGACGAGCCGGCCGGGTTCCCGCTGTACCGCTGGCTCGCCGGCGTGGTGGGCCAGCTGGGGGAGATCGACGCACTGATCGACGGCATCGACTACGACGACACGGTGCCCGGTGACACGTCCACGCTCGCGGACCCGCAGGTGGCACCGGTTGCGTGGCTGCCGTGGATCGCGCAGCTCGTGGGTGTCCGCCTGTCGGCGGATCTGACCGAGCAGCAGGCCCGTGACGCCGTCCAGTTCGCGTCCTCGGGCTGGCGTGCTGGCACGAAGCAGGCGATCGCCGATGCTGCCCGCTCCGAGCTCACCGACACCAAGTACGCCGTGGTCTACGACCACTCGATCGCGAACCCCGGCGACGGTGGCCCCTGGGACGTGATGATCCTGACCCGCACCTCGGAGACCCCGGATCCGGCTGCGGTGCTCGCCGCGGTGATCGCTCGTGGCGCGAAACCCGCCGGCGTGGTGCTGCATCACCGCACCTACGAGTCGGGCTGGGATACCGTGACGAGCACGTATCCGACGTGGGCGGACTGGCAGGCAGCCGGCTCGTGGGCAGCTATTGAGGAGGCCGGGCTATGACGGTGACCACGACGACTCGGCTGGGGCTGACCCGCTGGTCGGCGGACTCCGATCCGATCACCCGGCCGCAGATGGACGACTCCCACGCGGCGCTGGAGGACAACGCGGTCATCTTCGACCGGGGCACCCTCGCCGCCCGTGGCGCGGCCGGCACTGTGGGTCGGTTCTACGAGGTCACCGACGCGGCGGCGGAGGCTCCGACGCTGTTCTGGGACAACGGGTCCGCCTGGGTGGAGATCCGGCCCGACCTGACCGGGTACGCCACCGATGCGGCGTTGACGTCCGGGCTCGCCGGCAAGGCGGCGACCGTCCACACCCACACCCGGTCACAGATCACCGACTTCGCCCACTCGCATGTGCTCGCGGATCTGCCGGTGGCGACGTCGGGGACCAGCTCGGCCACCCAGCTGGTCCGTGCGGACGACGCCCGGCTCTCCGACGCCCGTACGCCGGTCGCCCACACGCACACCAAGTCACAGATCACTGACTTCGCGCACTCGCATGCGCTCGGCGATCTGCCTGTCGCGGCGTCCGGTGCGAGCTCGGCCACGTCGCTGGTGCGCGCCGACGACTCCCGCCTCTCCGACGCGCGTACGCCGACCGCCCACACGCACGCGATCGCCGATCTGCCGGTCGCTGCGTCGGGCACGTCGTCCACCACCCAGCTGGTGCGCGCCGACGACGCGCGGCTCTCCGACCCGCGCACCCCGACCGGTGCAGCAGGCGGTGACCTGACCGGGTCGTACCCGAGCCCCTCCATCGCGGCCGGCGCGGTCGGCTCGAACGAGATCAACGCCGCCATCAAGGATCCGGTCGCCGGCACCGCAGGGTTGCGGACCCTCGGCACCGGGGCGCAGCAGGCTGCCGCCGGCAACGACTCGCGGCTGTCGAACTCGCGCACCCCGTCGGGTGCTGCGGGCGGCGACCTGTCCGGCACCTACCCGAACCCGACGATCGCGGCCGGTGCTGTGGGGGCGGCGGAGATCGCGGCGGGTGCTGTGGGGTCGGCGGAGATCGCGGCCGCGATCAAGGACGCCGCTGCAGGCACCGCCTCGCTGCGGACGCTGGGCACCGGCTCGCTGCAGGCTGCAGCCGGCAACCACGGCCACACGAAGTCCCAGATCACCGACCTCGGGACCATCGGTACGGCCGCCGCGCTGAACTTCGGCACTGGCATGGACGACCTCTCGAAGAACTCTCAGCTCCTCAAGACCACCAAGGCGTCGCGGGCCACGAACCTGAACGCGAACTCCGGGACTAGCACCCCTCTCATCTTCAACGCCTTCACGATCGACCAAAACTCGGCATACACCAGCGGGTCGTCCGAACTCCACATCCCACCGGGAACTTCCCTCATCTCGGTGTGGCTGATCATCGCCAACGTCGAGTTCGAGTCCAACTCCAGCGGTCGCCGCACCGCCTTCATCGTCGTCGACGGCACTGAGGTGGCCAAGGAGTCTACGAACGCGGTCGCCGGGACCACCACGAACCTCAGCATGGCGGCTGTCGTGAACGCGGGGAACGTGGACGTGCATGTGAGTGCCTTCCACAACGCCGGAGTCAGCTTGTCCGTCGGTGGCGATCTCACGATCGTCAAACTGTCTCCGATGTAAGCAACACCGGGTTCCCGCCGCTCGAGCCGCCGTGGGGATACCCTGCGATCATGCCCACCCTGCCGTCGTACGCCGAAATGTTCCGCGGCCACCCCGCCTGCCCCTGCCAGGTCGAGTGGATCCCCGTGTTCGAGGCGTACCTGCAGGCACTCGGCCTCATCGACGGTGAGCTGCCGATCGCGCAGCTGATCGGCTTCTACTCCGGGTCCGGTTCCACCCACGGCGACCCGAACGGCGACGGGCTCCGCAAGGGCGGCGGCTGCATCGACTTCATGGTCGCCGGCCGGCTCGCCGATCAGGTGATCGCAGCAGCCCGCGACTGCGGCGCGGACCCGTCGTGGCACCGGCTCCCCGGCTGGGACAACGGCGGCGGCGTCGAGCACGACCACGTCGGACTCCGTGGCTGCCCGCACCGCACCACCCAGGCGCTCGCCCAGGAGTACGCCGTGGACCACGACGGCGACGGACTCGTCGGCGATCGCCCCGACCCCGGACCCCGTCCTCTCTCGCACCGCACCTGGCGCGAGGGCATCCAGTGGGCGCGAGCCCGAATCGAGGAGCTGAACGACATGCAGCTGTCCGACAAGATCGACCCCAAGAACCCCGACTCCCCCACCGTCGGCGGCCTGTTCCGACAGCTCGACCGGTTCATCGACCGCACCGACAACCGGCTCGCCGGACTCAAGGGCGACCTGCTCGCCGCGATCGACGCACTCCCGGACGGGGCCACCAAGGCCGACGTGCGCCGCGTGGTCGCCTCCGAGCTCGCGAAGCTCGACACCACGAGCGGGTGACGTCATGGTGCCGTCCGCGCCGTTCGCTGCAGCAGCCATGCTCGCAGCGGTCGTCACGCTCGACGTCCCGCACCTGCAACCCCTCTCGGACGACCCGGTCATCATCGGAGTCGCAGACGTGGCGCGGGTGACGATGCTGATCGTCGGGCTATGCCTGGTCGCCGTCGCCACCCGGCAGATCATCGTCGCCCCCCGCTACGTCGACACCACGATGTTCATCTCCGGGTTCCGCTGGCGCACGTTCGCCATGTGTACCGGGCTGCTGTACGTCTGCACGTCCGCCTACGACCGGATCGGCCAGCCGGTCACGATCCAGTTCGTCCTCGCGCTGCTGTTCGTCCTCGCCGCGTTCAAGGCGATCGTGGAGGCGGCGTCCCTGCCCCGCCCACAGCTGCGGCACGAGCAGGCGCTGAGGGAGTACACGCCTCCCAGCCGCCGCGAACGCGAGGCGTAGGCCGTGCTGTCGGTGCTGACCAGCGTGCTAGCCCTCGCGGCCGACGCGGCACCGGGACTGGACATCGGCACCGGGCTGCTGGTCTACGGACCGTTGGGGATCATGGTCGCCGGCTTCATGTTCGGCTACATCGTCCCCGGCCCCACCCACAAGCGGATCGTGGAGGAGAACGACCGACTCCGTAACCTGATCGACGAGAAGGTCTGGCCGACCATCAATGACGCCACCGCAGCGATGAAGGACTCCACGGACGTTGTCCGGGAGGCGCTGCGGGTTCTGCCTCGCGACAGGTCGTGATCATGAACTGGCCGTGGGCACAGCCCAAGCAGCATGACGAGCCGGTCGACGTCGTCGCGGAGCGGCTCGCACGGGTCGCAGATGAGCTCGAAAACGCCACCCAAGAACTACGCTCCCTGGTGGGCGGACTTCGGGGTTCGGCCGGCGCCGGGTCGGAGAGGGGCGTGGACGATGAGCAGCAGCGGTGACGAGGAAGCCGTCATCAAGGGCGACCTCCGGTCGCTCGGCGAGCTCGTGCAGTCGCTGAACGCCCGCAACACCGCCATCAACGCCCTGTCGCGGAACGTCGAGAGCCTCATCCCTGAGGTCCGCGAGCTGCGCCGCGAAGTGGACACTCGGCCCACCGCCGACGAGCTCACCTACAAGCGTCGCCGCGGGATCGCGGCCGCTTTGCTGTTCGGGACGTTCATCATCTTCGCCCACGACGAGCACATCGAGCACTGCTCGCCCGGCTCGCAGGCCAACGCCGTCCTCGAGTACCTGATCCAGCATCCGGGCCGGAAGCTGACGCCGCACAAGTTCGAGCAGGTCGTGGAGGACGCGCAGCCGACCTACGAGTGCGACCTGACGTTCCCGCTGCACGCCCACGGTGTGCGCAGGAACCCCGCCGACCTGCACCGCATCTTCGGCCACGAATACACCGACGCGAACACGGCCGGCGCGCTGCTGTACCTGCTCGTCGGTGGCATCCTCTACCTGTGGGCGCGAGTCCCGCGCCGTCGTACGAGCACCACTCACCGTCGCTAAGGAGCGATCATCATGGCAGTCCCCGCACCGGTGGAGGTCCAGCCTCCGTCGTCCACCCTCACCCCGTCGCTGGTCCGAACGCTGGTGCCGCTGCTCGTGGGCATCGTGGCGACGTGGGTCGCCCGCAAGCTCGGGCTCGACCCGAAGGATCCGATCCTGTCCTCGGCGATCACGATCGGGTTCTCCTACGTCTACTACGTCGTGGTCCGGTTCCTCGAGGTGTTCGCCTCCGACAAGTGGGGCTACATCCTCGGGCTGCGGAAGCTGCCGGTGTACGCCGACCCGCCGCTGCCGGCGACCGTGATCGCCACCCCGAAGGACCAGCCGAACCCGCGTCGTGACCTGGGCGAGTTCTCCGCCGGCGGCGCCCTGATCGTCGTGTTCCTGGTGCTGCTGGTGATCGCGCTGCTGACGAACACCCACTGGCTGTTCATCGTGTCCCTGATCGGGGTCGTGGCCGGTGTGGTGGTCCTCGCCGTCGGCCCGCGCAACGGCGGGTCGCGGCGCCTGTGACCGTCCAGCTCCGCAACGGCACGGAGGTGGCCGACCCGCGTCTGGGCCGGCTGCCTCTGTTCGACCCGGCGTCGCGGAACTTCCAGATCCGGGAGCTGCTCGCGGCCACGGATCTGCGGGCGACGCACGGGAAGTACTGGCTGCCCGGTCCGACGCTCGACCAGGGCAGGGAGGGGCAGTGCGTCTCGGAGTCCACCCACGACGCCAGGAACGGTTCCCCGATCCGCACCAAGCCGGTCGTGACGGCGTTCTCGGCGCGGCACGACTTCTACCACGAGTGCCAGCACAAGGATCCGTGGCCGGGCTGCGAGCTCGGCCCGGCCTGCCCGATCGAGCCGTCCCCGACCACCTACGGCGGCACCGCCGTCCTGACCGCCGCACAGTTGGGCAAGGAGCGCGGCTGGTGGCGGGAGTACCGCTGGCTCGGTGCCGGGTCCGGCCGGCTCGAGGACGACCTGATCGAGACGCTCGCGACCGTGGGCGGGATCGTGTTCGGGATCCCGTGGCGCGACTCCATGTACGAGACCAGCCCGTCGGGGCTGGTGGACGTGTCCGGCAAGACCGTCGGCGGGCACGCGATCCACGGCTGGGAGTGGGCTCCGACGCAGCGGATGCCCGCGCACTGGTCGGGGACGAAGCCGGGGGTGTGGTGGCACAACTCGTGGGGTCCGTCGTACGGGGTGTCCCGGCGCGGCTACACCGGATGCGGGTTCATCCTGCTCGACGATCTGCTGGGGCTGCTCGCTGATGACGGCGAAGGAATGGTCCCGATCGAGCGCTGAGCGCCCCGTAGTGGCCCGGTGGGGTGGTTGCCCCACCCTGGCCCCCTGATCGATTGTGGGCCGGTTTCTGGCAGCCTCAGCCGCTAAATCGCGTCGCTGGTCACTTCCGCCGTCTCCACACGCCTGCCGAGGTGCCGGCGGCGGAGGCTGTACCGGGCGTCATCGCCCATCGGGATCCCGCCTGCCGGGTCGTACTCGTCGTACTCGTCGTCGTCGTCGAAGATGCCGAGGTGGTCGAGCATCTGCTCGGCTTCCTCGAGGCGGTCGCACAGCTCGAGGACCGCGACGTCGATCTGCTCGTGGGACGGGACGGGCCGGCCGAGCACCTGCGCGACCCGCGCCCGCGTCGAGCTGCTGGTCACAGGTTCTCGCCGAGGAGGTGCAGCACGTCCTCGAGCTTGATCCAGAGCCGGTTCGGGTAGCCGTGGTTGCCGGTGATCTTCTGCTCGCCGTCGACGTCCTCGATCGCCACCGAGCGCGGCATCCGCCGCAGCTTCTCTGCGATGTCGTGGCGGATCTCCGAGGCGGTGACGTGCGCGCCGTCGCGCAGCTCGCGGACCGTGCGGTTCTCGCTCGCCCCGACGACCTGCAGGATGATCCGGTCGCGGATCGTGTCGGCCAGCTCCTGCCGCCTGTTCGCCTCGCGCTGCCGCGTTGCCGCAGCCTCGCGGCCCTCGGGTGTGGTCATGATGCATTCCTCCTAGCCCCGGCCACCATCGACTCGGGAGTGACGAACTTCGTGGTCGCCGGGTTGCACACCGCGAGCTCGCGCCGCGCCCGCGTCATCCCGACGTACATCTGCCGGCGGACACCGTCCTGCCGGGCACCCGGCTGCGCCCACTCCGACGCGCCCCGCCCCGACAGGTCCGGCACGAGGTAGACCACATCAGCCTGCCCGCCCTTGACCGAGTGGATGGTGCCGATCACCACCCGCGGCTGCTCCAGCAGCGCGGACGCACCCCGCTTCGTGGCGACCGCGAGCGGGAAGGCCATGCCGGCGCGGGACGCGGCGAGCAGGTTCCGTTCGAACCAGCCCAGGTCGGGGGTGACCGCCTGCTCCAGCTCGACCTCATCAGCGAACAGGGCCGCGAGTTCCTCGAAGTCGAGCTCCCGGTCCGGCAGGGCGTCGATCGCCGCCTGAGCGCCCCTGATGAAGATGCCCTGTTTCTTGACGACCTTCGCCCATTTCTTGACGTCCTCCCCGGTCCAGGGGCGGCTGCGATCGCCGAGGCCGACGTCGGGCCGCTCGTCGAGCACCACGTAGGACAGCAGCCGGTCCACGCTGCTGACCCCGTTGGGTGCCGGCCGGAGCGGGTTCCAGTCCCCACGGGTCCGCCGGTAGGGGTTGTGGAACGGGATGCCCCGCTTGCGGAGCTCGTGCTTGACCGGGTCGAGCATGTAGGCGCAGGTGGCGAGCAGCATCACCGTCGCTGGCCGGTGCCGGGTGTTCCCGTCGTCGTCGACGTACTCGGTGGTCGTGGCGAGGGATCGTTCGATCTGGTCGACCAGCATGGTCGGCTGCTGGTAGTGCTCGGCGATCTGCCGCACCAGCCCTTCCTCGGCTCGGGGCGCGTAGAGCTTCTGCTCCCGGTGGCTGACCTGCCGGATCCAGTGTTCGGCGGCGCGGTGGACCGAGGCGGGGATCCGCCACGACTGGCTCAGCACGATCTTGTCGTGGTCGGGGATCTCGGGGTTGAGGAACGCGTCCGGCGACGCTCCCTTGAAGCCGTAGATGCAGTTGTGGACGACGATCCCGCCTGCGACGTAGTACGGGTACGGCTGGACCTCGAGCGAGTAGACGAACCCGGTGTGCTGGCGGCGTCGTACGGTGGCGCGCTCCCAGCGGACCGTGCGCTCGCCGGAGTCGATCGGCAGCGCCATGACGTCGGGCATGAAGTTGCAGGCGCGGAGCTCCATCAGCGCCTTCCTGCCGCGCTGTCGACCGTCGGGCTGCCACAGCGGGTACTCCACCCGCCTGCCGTACGCCGTGAGCGCCTCAAGCGGGCGGGCGTACTTCGCGACCATGTCGTGGTGGGCGTCGAGGTCGTCTTGGGTGTGCTGCATCAGCGCGCCGGCGGTCGGGGCACGGAACACCATCGTGCTGATCCCGTACGTCGTGGAGACGACGTCCTCCGCGAGCTGTGCCTCGGCGTCGCTGTCGTGAACCGAGAGGATCCAGACCGCGTCGGCCCGCTCCTGCCGTGCCCGCTGGCCGGGTCCGAATACGCCTCCCGCGCGGATCCGGTGCAGGTCGGTGGTGCCGACCCTCCAGCGGTCGCCGCTGCGCATCAGGTAGAGCGCCTTGACGGGGCGGTCGATCCAGCGGGCGACGAGGCGATGGTTCGGCGTCACGGTCGTCTCGCCGCTCGGCGTGGTGAGCGTCAGCACTTCACCGTCGTACGGCCGGCAGCCGCGCTCCCACTCGTACCCGCGTCGGCGCATCTCGCTGCCGCCGCGCTGGTCGAAGGACGCGAGCCGGTCACCGTCGCGCAGATCCTCGATCGGTACGTCGCCGCGGTTGACCGTGCGGATCAGCTCGCTGGGCGGGTGGCACTGGTCGTCGTCGCCGGCGAGCACCATCCGCTCCATGTGGGCACCCCACTTGCGGATCAGGGCGAGCTCCAGCGGCGTGAAGTCCTGCACCTCGTCGAAGAACCCGACGTCGGGGTCGCCGGGTGCCCGTGCGACGTCTTGGAGGGCGAGTTCGATCATGTCGGTGAAGTCCACGACGCCGTTGCCGTGCTTGAAGTCCTCCCAGGCGTCAGCGAAGTCGCGGACGTCGCGGGGCCACTCGTCGCGGGGCACCATGCGGGCGCGGAGGCTGTCGAGCTGGGAGGCGAGTGCGTCGCCCTCGGTGGCGCCGACGACGCCGGCTTCGACTGGTGCGCCGTCATCGACGGACTTCGACCGTCCGCTGCTGGTGAGCGCGTAGACGGGGTGGTGGGTGTTCCACTCGTCGATCGCCGACTCCGCGACCGGGGGCCGGTCGAGCTGCCGGTAGGCGAGGGAGTGGAGGGTGCCGAGCTGGGACTTCGGGAGCGGCAGGCCGCGGCTCGCGAGTTCCTGGGCGGCGGTGACGGTGAAGGAGGCGACGACGACTTTGTCGGAGCCGCGCATGGCTGCGGTGGAGCGGACGGACCCGGACATGAAGGTGGTCTTGCCGGTGCCGGGTGGACCGAACACGCGGATCTCGCGGCCCTGCTCGCCGGAGTGTTCGGCGTCGACGCGGTAGTACGGGGTGGACGGGCTCACTGGATCCTGGCTGCCTCTCGGATGGCGCGGGTGGTGGGGTGTTCGCCCTTGGCGAGAGCATCCCAGCGGGCGCAGAGCTGCTCGACTCGCTCGAGGGCGGCGTACGCCGGGCAGGTCTGCTCGTGGGCGTCCTGCTCGAGCTGTTCGAGTTCCTCCATCTGCCGGTTGAGCTTCTCGGCGGCGCGCCGGTCGTGGACGGCCTGTGCGGCGACCCGGTCGGCGTGGGTGTCGGTGACCCGGTTCGTGCCGAGGGTGCGGCAGTGCCGGAACGGTGCGGCGCGGCACTTCGGGCAGGTGACCGAGAATCGGCGGCGGCTCACCGTTCCCACCACGCTTCGTCCGGCTGGGCGTCCCACCGTGACCCAGAGAAGCAGGGTGGTCCGGCGTACGGGTCGAGGGCGTGTTCCTTGCAGCGGCGGCACAGGTCGCGCTGCCAGCGTCGGAGCTGGACGCCGCACCAGCCGCACCGCTTGCGGAACGCGAACACGTCGCGGTGGCCGAGGCGCTGTAGCCCGCGCGGGCGGGACGGCTTGGTCATCGGCGCTCCCACGGTGCCTTGACGCGGGGCGGGTTGCCGGCGCGGACGGTGCCGTTGATCGGGGAGCTGGCCGGGTCGGGTTGGGTGGCGGCGTAGAGCCGGTGCCCGTCGAGGGCGTCGGGTTCGACCGGGACGTGGGCGACGGTGAAGCCGAGGGCGGTCAGCCACTCGGTGGCGAGGTTGAGCATGTCGGCCGGCATCGCCACGAGGACGGGGCCGTCGTGGGCGGGGTGCTGGCAGGTGCTGATGCAGCAGCCGGCTGGGTCGGTCTGGTGGCTGGGCGAGGCCATGTGTTCTCCGGTCGGTCGGATGGGGCGGGGCTATACACGCACGCGAGAGGGGCGGCTGTCTACTACCTCTCTCGCGTGCGCGCACTCCCTGTGATCACTTCGCTGCAGCAGCGGCGGCCTTGCGGGTCTTGGGTGCGGGCTGGGGTGCGGGCTGGGCTGTGGTCTGCGCCTGGTCGCGGAGTCCGAGGGAGACGAGTCCGGCGTCGACGATGCGGTCGAGCTGGGCGACGAAGGTGCGTCCCTCTCGCTCGGCGAGCTCCTCGATGAAGTCGGCGGTGTCCTCGGAGACGCGCTTGAGCTTGGAGGCCATTTGGGTGGGTTCCTTCCGTGGTGGGTGGTCCTGGATATGTGTGCGGGGTCGTGCATGAGTAGCCATAATCGGGCTAACTACTCACTGAAAACCGTTAACTACTCGCTGTTTTCGCAGGTCAGAGGCGGTTTGAGTAGTCATCTTTTCCGCCCGAGTATCTTTTTAGTTGGAGTGCCTCGCGCGCGCGCGCGTAAGAGGGCTCGATGACTACTCAAATCGCCGGATTTCGGGTCCGCGAGGGCACTGGACCCCTCGGGAGGAGGGGTTCGGCGAGGTCACGGGCCTCCGCCGGCTCGAGCTGGTCCTCGGGAAACCATGCATATTCGCCACCGATCTGCTCGACCAGGACGTCGGTCCCCTGGGACCGGACGACGCCTCCGCGCCAGCTCTCGGCCGGCACGCCGGGCCGCAGGACGGGGTCGCCGGGCTCGTAGAGGTCGTCCACGATCCGGGCGCGCTTGATGTGGTGGCTGAGCAGGGTGACCGAGCCGCGGGTGGTGGTCAGCTGGACCGAGGTCCGGGTCGTGTGGGTGATCCGTCCGCGCAGCCGGGCGGTGTGCGCGCCGATGCGCTCGACGGAGATCACGACGCCGACCGGGAGGCGGGTGATCGCCTCGGGGCTGAGCCAGGTCGCTGGCGGGCGTCCCGGCTTGTTTCGCTGTCGGCTCATGCCGCTACCCTAGCAACCGGCGTTGACAGGTGGCTACAACGGTTGCGTAACGGGCCGGTGATGCTGTCTGCTAGTGCCTCGCCCCACCCGCCCACGTTTTCGGAGGCTGCCCATGCCCACCCTGCCCACCGCTGGCCCCGCCATCGACTCCCTCGGAGTCGAGCTGGTCATCCAGATCAACGCGACGCTCTACGAGCTCGCCGCGAACCCGCGCATCACCGTCTCCGAGAAGGAGCTGCAGGTGCTCACCGACGTCCTCCACGCCACCAAGACCGCGCTCGGCTCCCGGCACTTCTCCGGCGACGCCAAGCACGCCATCAACGCCGCCAGCTCCGTGGACCCGGACCGTCGCCGCACCGCAGGCAAGGCGCTGGAGTCCGCCGACCACTGGCTGCGCGTCCTGCAGCAGCTCCACGGACCGCAGCCCGTCGAGGTCCGCGAGGTTCCCGCCGAGACCTGCCCGGGAGGCTGCTGATGCCCAAGCAGCCGACGACCGTGGACGCCACGTTCTACGCCCAGATCGAACCGAAGTGGTCCGACGCCCGCTGGTCCGGTGGCCGCGACGACGAGGGACACCCGATCCTCGAGGGCGCGAAGGTCGTCCGGCTCACCCAGGAGCGACCGAAGCGGCCCGCCTCGTCCGTGGTGGTCGTGAAGTTGACCGTGCGGCTCCCGGCCGGCGCGTTCCTGCCGCTGCGCCCCGAGGCGATCATCGTCGTCCCCGAGGGGATGGCGGAGGCCATCGTGGTCGAGGCGCTCGACCCGTCCATCCCGACCGACGAGCTGGAGGTCTGATGGCGACCGTCGAGGACGCGGTCGTCGCGATCGCCGGCGCGAAGGTCACCAAGTCCGCAGACATCGGCCTCATCCACGGCGCCGCCGCCCGCATCCGCATGCGCGTCACCGTCGACGGCGAAACCCGCCGCCGCCTGCACCGCACCCTCGCCGGCTACCGCCGCGAGCTCACCGCCCTCGGGTTCGACTACGACACCCTCGAGGCACCCGCGACAGGCGGGCCGGCCGCCGCCGCACCCTCCCGTGCCCGCCCGATCATCGGACGCTCCACCGTGTGGGTCGCAGCCGGCGATCTCTGGCTCAAGTCGCCCTACCAAGCGCGCGACATCATCCGCGAGCAGATCCCCGCCGCCCGCTGGCAGAAGCGCGCCGTCGCCTACAAGCTCCCGGCGACTCCGCAGGCCGCGCTCGCGATCGCCGACGCCCTCGGGCAGTACGGCATCGACGCCGACCACGAGGCCACCGAGCTGGTGAAGAAGGCGCACGCGCTCAAGGGCGCCCAGGCGCTCCGGTCCCGTGAGGATCTGCCCCCGGTGCCCGGTTCCAAGACCGAGGCGTGGGAGCACCAGCGGCAGGCGTTCTGGTTCGCCCGCGAGATGCCCGGCGCGATCTTGGACATGGAGATGGGCACGGGGAAGTCGAAGGTCGTGTGCGACCTGATCCACGACTCCCGCGCCGACACCGCCCTCATCGTGTGCCCCGAGCGTGTCGTCGGGGTCTGGCCCAAGCAGTTCGGCATCCACTGTGGCGGGGAGAAGCACATCATCGACCCGCGCCGGCAGAAGCGCACCGGGGAGTGGGTGTTGCTGCCCATCAAGGACCGGGTCGACCTCTACGAGCACGCCCTGCACGAGTGCCGGTGCGGGCTCCCGCACGTCCTGATCTCCAACTACGCGGCGTCGGCGCACGAGCCGTTCAAGTCGTGGTCGCGGCGGCAGCACTTCGACTACATCGCCTACGACGAGTGCCACCGGCTCCGGTCCCACTCCGGTGTCTGGTCGCGGTGGGGTGCGGCGATGCAGCCGCACGCCGACCGGCTGCTCGGCGGCACCGGCACCCTGCAGGCGCAGTCCCCGCTGGACGTGTTCGGGCCGTTCCGTGCCGTCGAGCCGGGCATCTTCGGTCCGACCTACCGGGCGTTCGAGAAGCGGTACGCGGTCATGGGCGGCTACGAGAACAAGGTCGTCGTCGACTACCAGAACGAGGACGAGCTCGCGGAGAAGCTGGGCCGCATCGTCTACCGGGCTGGGGAGGAGGTGCTGGACCTGCCGGAGATGCTGCCGGAGGTCACGGTGACCGGTCAGCTGTCGCCGCGGGCACGCAAGGCGTACGCCGCGCTCGAGCAGGACATGTACGCCGAGGTGGTCCGCACCCTCGCGGACGGTTCGTTCGAGGTCGGGGAGGTCACGGCCGACAACGTGCTGGTGAAGATCCTGCGCTGCCAGCAGATGACAGGCGGTGCGCTGCCGTTGGATGACGGCACCATCGAGGAGATCGACACCGAGAAGGCGAAGCTGCTCGCCGACGAGCTGGAGGACATCAACCCCGCCGAGCCGGTGGTCGTGTTCTGCCGGTTCCACCACGACCTCGACAACGTGTCGAAGGTGGCCGAGCAGCTCGGCCGGCGCTACGGGGAGCTGTCCGGCCGGCGCTCGGATGCGCTCGCCGCGGACGCGACGTTGACCGAGGGTGTGCAGGTGGCGGGGATCCAGATCCAGGCGGGCGGCACCGGGGTGGACTTCACTCGGTCGGCGTTCGGGATCTACTACTCGGTCGGGCACTCGTTGGGTGATTACTTGCAGTCGCGGAAGCGGCTGCACCGGCCCGGCCAGACTCGGTCGACGCGGTTCCGGCATCTGGTGATGGAGGGCACGATCGATGAGGACGTGTACGAGGCGCTCGCGTCGCGTCAGAAGGTGACGGATCGGATCGCGGAGAAGGTCCGCCGGCTGCAGGTGGCGGTCTGATGGGCGCGTCGGTTCACGTCCGGTGCGAGGCGCACGACGAGGACGGCGAGCTGGGCGGGCACGTCGAGGTCGACCTGTTCGAACCGATCGACGGCGGCGGGAACGTCTACCTCGAGGTCCAGGACGAGAGCGGGCGGGAGACGCTGGTCGGGTGTGTGCAGCTGTCGGCTAGCGAGGCACGGGAGATCGGTGAGGCGTTGATGACCGCTGCCGCGTACATGGAGGCACGGCGATGACGTTCCTCGCCTACGCCGTTCTCGCCGCCGCCGCCTGCGCGGTCCTCGGCGCCGTCTGCATCGTCCTGATGGACGTCGTGGCCGACTGGCTCGATCTGGTCGGCCACCTGCTCCTGTACGCCGGCGCGATCGCGCTCTGGCTGCTCGGCCCCGCCCTCGCACTCGTCGTCCTCGGGTTCCATGTGGGCTTCGGTGGAGGCTGACCGATGTGGATGCGGTGACGCCGGCTGCTGGAACCTCGAAGCCGGCTACCCGTGGTGCCGTGCATGCCAAGATCACCACCGTCCGTGGCCCACCTGCCCCGGCATCACCCCCGAAGGCGAACCCGCCGACGGCGAAATGTTCAACCCCCACGAGGAGCAACCATGACGAACCAGATCTCGGGCTACCCCGACCCCTCCCGCGTCGGCGGGCTGTCGGCCGGCACCACCCTGTTCTCCGACCTCACCAGCAAGGCCGTCACCGAAGCCGTGTTCGACGGCGAGAACGACGCCGTCGTTACGTTCGCCGCCGAGCTCACCACGGTCGAGTACGTCGCCTGCCGGCGTCGGCTGCTGTGCAACGCCGACCGGGAGGCGCTCGAGGTGTCGGCGCAGAACGCGATCGGCGCGCACAACAACTTCCTCGCCATCGCCTCCCCGACCAACGCGCAGATCCTCGCTGAGCTGCGGCTGCTCGCCCGCGTCGACAAGGGACTGATCAAGCAGCAGGTGCCCGACCTCGCCCTGCTCGACCCCACCCCGAACGCCTGATGGTCGGACTCGCCCTCGGCTCCGCCGACGTCATCCGCGGCGACGCCCGTTCGCTGCCGCTGCCGGATGCGTCGGTGGACCTGATCATCACCAGCCCGCCGTACTTCGCGCTGCGCTCCTACCAGGACGGCGGGGAGCACTACGACGGGCAGATCGGGTCCGAGGAGACGCCGGGCGAGTTCGTGGACGCGCTGCTGCAGGTCACACGCGAGTGCATGCGGGTGTTGAAGCCGGCCGGTTCCCTGTGGGTCAACCTGGGCGACAAGTACGCGCAGGACTCGAAGTGGGGCGGCGCGTCCGGGGTCCGGTCGCATGCCTCCGCGCACCGGGTCCGGCGTACGTCGGGGATCCGGGACAAGTCGCTGATGGGGTTGCCGTGGCGGTACGCGTTGCGGTGCATCGACGAGCTGGGGCTGATCCTGCGGGCGGAGGTAATCTGGGACAAGCCGAACGGTCTGCCGGAGTCGGTGACCGATCGGGTGCGGCGTGCCCACGAGCAGTGGTTCCACTTCACCAAGGAGCCGCGCTACTTCGCTGCCGTGGACCGGATCCGTGAGGAGCAGATCTACGCGGGCCTCGGCAGACGGAACGGCGCTGGTGCGATCCCGCGTGATCCGGGTGGTCGGCCAGCTGGTGACGGGTCGCAGCATCTGGACGGCAACCCGCTGGGGAAGTTGCCCGGCTCGGTCCGCACCGTGCCCTCGGAGCCGCTCACGGTGCCTGCCGAGCTCGGGGTGGATCACTTCGCGGCGTTCCCGACGGCGTGGCCCCGTTGGATCTGCGAGGGCTGGCTTCCCACAGGTGTGTGCACAGTCTGTGGAGAAGGTCGCCGGCCGTCGGTGGTCAAGGAGTTCACCGAGACCCGCGCCAGCGGGTCACCGAAGCGGCGGTTCCAGACCGTCGACGATGACGGCGTCCGGTCCTCGGGGATGGGTGCGGGCCGGAACGGGTTCAACACCGTCCAGCTCGGCGGCGACGTGTGTGGCTGCAACGAGCCGATCGGCAGCCCCCTCGGCCGCGCCGGCGAGGCTGACCCGTCGATCGAGACCGGTCGCGCTGGGTTCAACCGGCCCCGCAGCGGCGACGCCGGCGTCCGGGTGATCACCCGGTGGGAGCAGCGCCACGAAGCGGGCCAGCTCCGCGCAGCGCCGTTCGCGATCCGGGCCGTCATGGAGCAGGAGGCGGGGTCGGCGTTCTCCCACTACATCCGCACCGACCGGACCGGTGCCCGCCCGGTCCCGCAGCCGCTGCGCGAGCTCTGGCTCGAGCGCGGCTGGCTCCAGCCCGTCCCCGAGTTCGTGCCGCCCCCGACCACCCCGGCTGTCGTGCTGGACCCGTTCGGTGGCACCGGCACCGTCGCCCTAGTCGCGAAGGCGCTCGGCGCCCACGGCATCAGCGTGGACATGTCCGCCGACTACTGCCGGCTCGCGTCCTGGCGCGTGAACGACCGTGACCAGCTCGGCAAGGTGCTGGGCATCGCCCGACCCCCGGCACCCGTGCCGGCCGACCACCCCGCCCTGTTCTAGAACCTAGGAGATTCGCCCATGATCCGCTTCCTGCGCCGCCTGTTTCGTCGCCACGTCAATCACCTGTCCGTCGAGGGCGAGTCGGACACGCTCTGCGGTCGCCGCGCTGCCGACGGACCGCCCAACCCCCGGCACCCGTACTGCGGTGTGTGCGTGGTCGAAGGCGTCCAGTTGTCCAACATCAACGCCGACCGCCGGTGGGACATGTCGCGTCGGCTCGACGCGATTCTGAACATCGTCAACCCGCAGAAGCCGTTCGACCGGGAGCTGCTGGAGTCCATGCTGGAGTGGTTCGACCAGATGGAGGACCGCCCCGTGGAGTCGCTGACCGAGCTCGCCGCCGCGTTCGGAGTTGAGCGGTGACCGCTCAGCTGCACGAGCACCCCGACAGCCTGCCCATCGACTTCTCCGACCGTGCCGACCTCGCGAGGGTCGCCCGGATCTCCGGTGACCGCTGGCGCGCCGGCTGGCGCGTACGACGGTGCGGCATCGGGGTGTGCAAGAAGTGGGTGTGGGTGCGTCCACCCTCGCTCGGCGGCGACCCGACAGGAGGCCGATGATGGCCAAGGACGGCTGGGATCCCGACCTGACGGAGAAGGCATCGTCGATCGCCCGCAGCGTCGACGTGCCGCCCGACCCGATCGCGTCGCTGCTCGAGGAGTTCCGGGATGAGTACTCCAACCGGCGCACCGTCCCCTACGAGCTGCTCACGCACGCGATCGCGCTCGTGGAGGCGTCGGGCCGCTACCACGCCGCCGCGACCGCACGGGTCCGCGCCGAGTACGAGGAGCGACTCGGGGTGGTCAAGCGCACCGTCGAGGTCCAGAAGGACGTCATCGACCGGCTCGAGGCTGCGACCGGTGCCGGGCTGTCGGAGGAGCGGCAGCGTGCGATCGGGAAGGACGGCGGCGGCCTCGGGCTGGTGGAGGTGACGTTCCGCCGCGACCCGCTCCGGGCACGCTGGTGGGTGTCGGATCTGGAGGAGGTCGCGTTCCGGGTCCGCAACGCGGGCGGCACCGACGACACCCCGGTGGAGCTCCGCGAGCACTCGATCGCCGCGCGGGTGCCGGACGCCAACCAGATCACCCTCGCCTCCCCTGCGATCAACACCCGCACCCCGCCGCCGCTGCAACTGCTGCAGGATCCGACGTACGACTACCACCCGAAGAAGGCCGAGCTGCACCCCATCCGTGCGACGTTCGTCCTCGGTGCCGGTGCCGGCACCCTCGCGTTCGCGATCTGGGGCTTCATCCAGCTGCTCGGCTGGATCATCCACTAGACCCTGTCGGTCGCCTCTGGCACCGTCAGCCATGCGCGCAATGTGCGCGCAATCCGCCCACCGAAGGAGAACCATGTCCGACCAGCCCACCGAGGACGACCGCCAGGTCGTCCCTTTCGCCGCGTTCCTGCAGGAGCACAACCGCGGCGCGTCCCACACCAAGGCGTCCGAGGCGCTGCAGGAGGTCGTCAACGCCGTCGTCGACACCGGCAAGAAGGGGTCCGTCGTCCTGACCGTGTCCCTCGAGCCGATGAAGCAGGCAGACGAGGGCACCCTGCTCGTCACCGTCAACGTCGTCTCCAAGGCGCCGCAGGAGCCCGCCCGCGCTGCGGTGTTCTACGCCGACGACGCCGGGAACCTGACCCGCAAGGATC
The DNA here is from genome assembly GCA_946479905.1 of uncultured Frankiales bacterium. The sequence goes on from CAMLIA010000005.1 coordinate 41,763, forward strand.
CGCGCCAGCTCGCGCTCGAGTTGGAGGGCATCCGCGAGGTTCCCGCCCAGGCTGCGCCGCGCACCGTCGGCGGTGAGCGATGAGCAGCGACGCCAAGGACATCATCGAGTCCGTCCAGACCCTGTCGGAGCCGCACGAACTGGACCCCGGCAAGCACTACGCGATCCCGCTCGCTGGCGAGGGGCAGGTCGCGTTCGTCCACCCGGAGGAGAAGTACGCGCTCGCTCCGCGCCGGCCGCGCGGGGTGTCCACCGTCATCGACGTCGACTCGTTCGCCGTCCTGTGGGCCAAGCACTCCGACTCCTACTCCGAGGTGTTCGCCGACCAGCTGCGCGACGAGATCGTGGGCGTCCTGAACGCCGACGTCGGTGCCGGCGACGACGCCGGGTTCCGCGACCACCGGATCCAGCTCGCGCTGCGCTCCACGGTTGCGTGGCGGGTCTGGCTCGACTTCGCCGGCAAGTGGCACAACCAGATCGAGTTCGCGGAGTTCATCGAGGACCGGCTGGGCGACATCACCAACCCGTCCGGCGCGGACGTGATGGAGCTCGCCACGTCGCTGGAGGCGACCTCGAGCGGCTCGTTCAAGTCCGCCGTGTCGCTGTCCTCGGGGTCGCGGACCCTGCAGTTCGAGGAGACCGTGCAGGCCAAGGCCGGGCAGACCGGCCAGCTGGAGATCCCGAAGGAGATCGAGATCGCGATCTCCCCCTACGAGGGGGTCGACCCGTACCGGGTGACCTGCCGGTTCCGGTACCGGATCCGCAACGGCACCCTCTCGCTCGGTCTGTGGATCGACCGGCCCGAGGACGTCGTGAAGGCGGCGTTCGACGGGATCGTGGACGAGCTCGCCCAGGCGACCGGTACGACGGTGCTGCGCGGCACTCCGCCCCCGGAGACGCTGACGGTTCGCTGACGGTCCCTGAACGTGTGACGACCCGCATCCTCGCCCAAGGATGCGGGTCGTCGGCGTCCGTAGGAGATCCGCCGCTCTGATGCTCCCCGGCCGGTCTATGCCGGGTCAAGCGGGGATCAACCGTGTCGGACCCTCATGGTCAACTATTTCTGTCCCGAACGCCCGTGTTTCTGTTGCGTGCTGTTAGCAGCCGAGGCTAGTGTTCGTGACTCGCCCGTACCGCCCACCTCGCCCTAGGAGATCGCCCTATGCCCGACCCTGACCTGCCCGTCGACGTCCTCGACGAGCTGCCCCCCGACCCCGGCCCCGGCTCGCCCCCGGCCGGCATCCCGCTCGACCGGCTCCGCCGCTACCGCGAGCTCCGCGACGCCCAGAAGGGCAGCGAAGCCGAAGCGAAGGCACTCAAGGACGAGGCCGACCTCATCGAGGCCGAGCTGATCGACGCCTTCACCGAGGCTGGCACGCAGGCGATCAACATCGACGGCAAGACCATCTACCTGCACCGGTCCACGTTCGCGCAGCGCAAGCCCGGTGTGGACGCCGAGCAGGTCATGGCCGCGCTCGTCGAAGCCGGCGCCGGTGATCTGATCAAGGAGACCGTCAACAGCCAGACCCTCTCGTCGTGGTACCGCGAGCTCGCGGACGCCGCCGAGGAGGGCCGTGGCACCATCCCCGAGCCGGTGGCCGAGGTGCTGGAGCTGGGCGAGCGGTACTCCGTCCGCCTCCGCGCTTCCGCGTCCCGCGCCCGCCGCTGACCACCCCGTCCATGAAGGAGACCCACTGATGAAGACCCTCGCTGCGCTCGGCGCCGCTGTCCTGCTCGCCACGACCCTGTCGGCCTGCAACGAGAGCGCCGCCGACACCGCCAACCGCAACCTGTCCAAGGCTGCGGAGAACTTCGAGGTGCCCCGCCGCATCGTCGGCATCAACGCGATCACCGACAAGGTGCTCTGGTCCGTCGAGGGCTACTGCTCCTACGAGACGACCGCGTCCACCATCGACGTCATCTGCGCAACCCAGGGCACCGACCGCAAGAGCCACGTCTCCCGGACCACGATGGGGCGGGCGGACAACGTCACGTTCGTCTCCACCCAGCTCGAGGGCGTGTCCGTGGACTTCTTCCGGCCCCGGATCATCTTCCGCCCGGAGACCATCGTCCCCAACTTCGACCTGTCCACCAGCTCGAACTAGCCCCCACCACCCAACCCGTAGAGGAGCACCATCCACAATGACCACCACCGACGAGCCCGGCAAGGCTCTCGCCACGTTCGACCCCTCCACGTCCGCGTTCCCCGTCCTGTTCTCCGAGGACGGCGAGGGCTCGGTCGGGCAGATCATCCAGGACAACTTCGGGGAGGACGGGTTCTCCGTCACCGACCTCGACCGGCTCCACGTCCCCGCCGGCGGCGGCACCGTCTGGGAGATCCCCGACGAGGAGCCGGCGCGCTCCATCGAGGGCGTCATCGTCCACAAGCAGCCCACCCGCAGCTTCTGGTTCAAGAAGCGCGGCGAGGACGGCGAGGACGACGGCCCCCCGGACTGCTACAGCAACGACGCCAAGGTCGGCATCGGCGCGTTCGGTGCCGGCTCCGAGGCCAACCCCGACGGGCTCTGCTCGTCCTGCCCGATGAACGAGTTCGGTTCGTCGACGTCCGGGTCCGGGAACGGCAAGGCGTGCAAGGAGCAGATGCAGCTGTTCATGCTGCAGTCCGACGCCGTCCTCCCCATCCAGGTGTCGCTGCCCCCGACCTCGCTCAAGGGGTTCCGCAAGTACATGACGCGGCTCGCCTCGAAGGGCAAGTCGTACATGACCGTGGTCACCGGGCTGACCCTGTCGGTCGAGAAGGGCGGCGGGCAGACCTACTCGGTCGTCAACCCGTCCAAGGTGCGCGACCTCGAGCCGGCCGAGGGCGCGGCTGCGCGGGCGTACGGCACGACGATCGCGCAGGTGCTGGAGCAGGCTGCCCAGGCGCGCATCGACGCCGCCGAGGCGGGTGCGGACGCCCAGCCGCTCGACGCTGAGGCTGCCGCCGCCGTCAAGGGCGGCGACACCAAGACCGACACCGCCAAGTAGTTCCCACCGGCGGGGTCGCGGACCTACTGTGGGTCCGCGGCCCCGCCGTCTGCTCCCTCGCCCACTACCGCCCTTTTTGAGCCGTGTAGGAGATCGCTGCTCGTGTCGTCTGCTCCCTCCAACGCCTCACTCGACGAAGCGTCGTCCGCGCCGTCGTCGCCCGCCTCCCGGCTGGCCGAGCTGCCGCCAGCCAATGACCCCCACGCCCACACCGAAGCGTTCTTCGACGCCCTGCTCGCCTACGCCCCCGAGGACCACCACAGCCTGCTGTGGACCCTGCCGGACAAGAAGTCCACCTGGGTGCCGCTGAACCACGGGATCTCCGGCTACCCCGACTGTCCCGTCGACCGGGCGAGGCTGCTCACCGACGCCGGCAAGGACGTCTACGTCGCCGTGTCGGTCGCCAAGGCTGCCGGGCTGCACGACACCCGCATCACGTCCGCGAACGCGGCCGGCATCTTCGGGCTGTGGGCCGACATCGACATCGCGGACCCGGACGTCCACAAGAAGTGGAACCTGCCGCCCACGCTCGACGCCGCCCTTGAGGTGCTGGACGCCGTCGGCGCCGAGCCGACGCTCGTGGTCCACTCCGGCCACGGGCTGCAGGCGTGGTGGCTGTTCACCGACTTCTGGGAGTTCGGCACCGAGGACGTCCGGCTCGAGGCGGCCGGGCTCGCGGAGCGCTGGAACCGGACGCTGCAGCAGCGGGCCGGTGAGCGGCACTGGATCATCGACTCCACCTACGACCTCGCCCGCGTTATGCGGGTGCCGGGCACCCTGAACCGCAAGGGCACCCCGGTGATGCCGGTCCGCCTGATCCGCGCTGGCGGTCCCCGCTACACCCCGGACCAGCTCGACGGGTACGTCGTGGACGAGAACTTCCTCGCCTCGCGCGGCATCACCCCGACCAGCACCTACCAGACCGACCCGGATCTGGTGCTGTCGGAGGCCAACAAGGTCGACCTCGAGCGGCTCGAAGCGCTGCTGGACAACGACGAGGTGTTCAAGGCGTCCTACGACCGGAAACGGAAGGACATGTCGGACCAGTCGGCGTCGTCCTACGACCTGTCCCTCGCGACCCTCTCCGCGCGTGCCGGCTGGTCGGATCAGGAGATCGCGACGCTGCTGTACCAGTTCCGCAAGCGGCACAAGCTGGACCCGGCGAAGGCGTTGCGCCGCGACTACATCGACCGGACGATCGGGAAGGCTCGCGGCGATCTCGCCCGCGAGGACGCCTCGGAGGCGATCGAGGACGTGGAGGCGAAGATGGTCGAGGCCAAGCAGTCCGGCGACGACGAGCTGATCCGGGAGACCCGGCGCGGCGGGCTGTCGGTGCTGACCAGCCAGCTGGAGGTGGAGTGCGTCCACTTCATCCAGTACGCCTCCGAGCCGGCCGCGTACGCGCTGGTCACGCCCACCAAGACGGTGATGCTGGGCGGCACCGACGGGATCCTGACGTGGTCGAAACTCAAGGCCACCATCTGGGAGACGCTCGGCATCCAGATCCCCCGGTTCAAGACCCCCGAGTGGGACCGGATCACCAAGCTGATCCCGAAGGTGTGGGAGATCCAAGACGTCGGCGCTGAGGCCACCCAGCGGGGCGAGGTCGCGTCGTGGCTGTCGGCCTACCTGTCGCAGCGTCCTCCGGTGGACACGGTCGCTGAGGCGGTCGCCTCGGAGTACCCGTTCGTTGACGGGCAGGGCCGGGTGTGCCTGTTCGGGCAGGCGTTGCGCCGCTGGCTGTACCTGACCTACCAGGAGCGGGTGACGCCGAAGCAGCTGGGTGTGCGGTTGAAGGCGTTCGGGTGCGAGCCGGACAAGGTGACGGTGGACGTGCATGGCAAGCGGACGTCGAAGGCGACGTGGCGGCTGCCCTCGAACGTGGAGGCGTGATGGAGGAGGTTTCGCGGCGGGCTCTGCGGCATCTGCTGCTGCGTCGGCGCAACGAGCGGATCGCGGCTGACCCGCAGGCGGCGGTGGCGGTGCGGCTGCTCCGCATGCACCCGGACACCTGGGACGATCTGCGGCTCGACCCGGACCCGTCCGAGCGGGACACGATCGACTTCGAGGGCCGCACGTTCTGCGGGGTGCCGGTGGCGGAGGATCTGTCGCTCGCGGCGGGTGTGGTCGAGGTTGACTGGCCGGCGGTGGAGGTGTCCGATGCCGGGTGACGACCTGTTCCAGCGCAACAGCTTCTCGTTCGCGATCTCCCGGCAGATGGCGGTCGAGGAGGGGCTGGTCGAGCCGACCGAGGCCGAGCTGGAGGCGCTGCGGGTCCGGCACGCCGAGTTCCACGCGACCATGCGGGCGGAGTGGGCGGCGTACGACGTGGCCGTCGCTACCTACGGTGACGCGGTCGGCGGGCTCGACCCGCTGGTGCGGGACGTCCTCGAGCTGCACTCGCAGGACGACGACGGGGACTGCGGCGGCTGCGACTTCGGCGGCTGGGAGTCCGAGGCTCCGTCCTGGCCGTGCCGGACCGCGACCCTGATCGCGGAGCGGGTCGGCCTCGAGCTGCTGCCCCGACCGGGGATGCCGCGGGAGTGGGCGGAGGGGCCGTTGCCGGAGTTCCGGTCGCCGTACCCGCGCCGGCCGATCCGTGACCTGTTCCCTCCGGCGTTCGTGTCCATCTCGGGGTTCGACTTCGGTTCGAAGGAGGAGGACTGATGGACAGGTGCATCATGTGCGGCGCCCCGTTGCCGCCCGACACCCGGTGGGCGATCGTCCGCTGGCTCAACCCGAAGCCGCCCGTGTGCCGGCCGGCGACCGAGGACTGCTACCGGGGCCTCGCGGCGTCGCTCGGGTTCACCCCGACCGACGAGCAGGTCGCGGACGCGCTCGCCCGAGCTCGACGGGTGCGCGGCTGATGGCGGACGTGACGGGTGGCCGCTGCGGGGCTGCGATGGTGCGCCAGCTGGTCGCCGCGCTCTGCGGCCCCGGCCAGCCCGGACCCATCTACGACCTGATCTGCTCGAGCGGCGAGTGCCGTGACGCCCAGCGCGCGGAGGACCGCGCCGACCGTGCTGCCGCCGACGAGCGGGCGCTGCAGGCGGCGCTCGCGTCCGGGCTGATCGTCCCCGACGACACCCCCGAAGCGGACCGCTGGGTCTGAGATGCCGATCGTCGAGCTGTCCGGTGGCCCCTGGGACGGGCAACGGCTCCCGGTCGAGGACGAGGAGCTGCTGGGCCGGTTCGAGTTCGTGGAGGAGCGGACCAAGCCGCTCGACGTCATCGGCCAGCTCCGCGCCGGCGAGGTCGTGTCGGTGACCGACTGGGAGAACGCCGGCTCGATCATCCACACCTACTCCCGCACCCAGCGCCGCCACAACGGGGCAATCGTCTACGAACACGTCCGCATCCGCTGATACTCTGCAGGCATCGGTCGGTCGACCAGCTGGTGATCGCAGCCGCTCCCGCAGGTTCCACTCTCATCTGAGGAGCAGTCATGGCTGTGCAAGCACGTTTCTGGGTCACCTCGGTCACCCGCAAGGTCATCTCGGGCGGCGACATCATGCGCGAGGTCGTCCTCAACCCCGTCGTCTCCCCCACCCAGGGCAACGACGACTGGTCGAAGTACACGCCGTCGGGCCAGATCATGATGTCGGTGACCACCGACGCGGCAGGCGAGTGGTTCGAGGCTGTCCAGGCCGAGGGCTCGAACCTGGCCATCACGTTCGACCGGGCACCGAAGGCTGGGGCGTGACCCAGACGTTCTGGCTCGAGCCGACCGGTGAGGTCGCCGTCGGGCTCCGCCGCTACACGACCGGGTCCGGCTGCGCCGGCTCGGTCATCTCCGGCCACGACGCGCTGCTGTACGTCGACCGTGTCCCCGCGTCGTACGACGGTGAGGGCCGAGTCCGCGCCGTGCCGTCGTACGACGAGGACGACCCCCGCTGGCCGACCCGATGCGACCACTGCTCGCACGAGTTCACCCCCGGCGACCGGAAGCAGACCTGGCAGCTCACCGTGTTCCGGCGCACCGACACCGGGGAGCTGCGGTTCATCCACTCCAACCCGAACGTCGCCGCGCCCGGCATCCCGATCGCGGAGCCGGGCGGCTGCTGGGACGCCTCATGGATCCCGTACTGGCGCGGCGCCGACGGGCTGTGTGTGGTGGTCCGGCTGCCCGATATGCACGACTGGACGGTCGACTCGAGGGCGGCGAACTGCGGTCGCCCCGACGACGACGTCCACCGCTGCTGGGTGCGGCACGGTGATCCGCGTGAGTGCCGGCTGACCGTCGACAAGGATGGCGACACCTGTTCGGCCGGCGCTGGGTCGATCGCGTCAGGCGGCTGGCACGGGTTCCTCCGCGACGGGGTTCTCGTCGGGGCGTAGACGCCGGCGCGGCCACCGTGGCATCCTGCCCCGATGAGCCGCCCACTCCGCCCGCCCCGCGAAACCGCCCACCCGTCCGAGACGGCGCTGTCGGCTGCCTGCCAGTCGCGGATCCGCAAGGGGTACGGCGGGGAGGTGTTCAAGGTCCACGGTGGCCCCTCGCAGTCCAAGGGGCAGCCGGACCTGCTCGGCTGCATCCCGACCGCGGGTGCGCTGGGGCGGATGATCGCCGTCGAGCTCAAGCAGCCCGGCAACAAGCCGACGCCGCTGCAGTACAAGAGGCTCCGCGCCTGGGAGCAGGCGGGGGCGCTCGCTGGCTGGGTGACCACGGAGGCCGAGCTGGTCGAGCTTCTGGGTCACCTTGAGGAGCGCGGCTGGGCCAACCCGCAGCTGGTGCCGGCTCCGATCTTGCAGTCGGTCTGACCCTTACCCTGATCGGGTGGCGGGCACCGTGTCCGTCCGATGAGGAGGGCACCATGTCAGCACCGCAAGCCGACCGTCCGCAGTACGCCGACGGCACCCCTGTCCCCGACTCGATCGACAGCTCCACCAAGGAGTACTCGCGCGGGGAGAATCCGACCACTGGCGCGAAGGGCGCGGAGCCGGCTGAGCCGGTCCCGACGATCGCGTCCCGCAACCCGGCCACCGACCTGGGCACCGCAGGCGGCACCGTGGTCACGGTGACCGGCGACAACCTCGGCGGGTCGACCGGCGCCACGATCGGCGGCACCGCCGTGACGGGGTTCGTCGTGGACTCCGAGACGCAGTGCCACTTCACGACGCCAGCGAAGGCGGCCGGCACCTACCCGCTCGTGATCGCGAACCCGGCCGGGGCATCGGCTGGCTTCAACGTCACCTACGCCTGACCCGGACCGACCGAGCCCCTCTCCCCGGTTAGGACACGGGGAGAGGGCTCGTGGTGTCAGACCACCGCCCGGTTCCGACAGGGGGCGGCGCTGCAGCGCCTTGGGGTCAGATGACGCCGGCGATGCGGCGTGGTGGCGGTGCGTCCTCGAGGTGTTCGACCAGGACGGTGAGCATGTCGGGTTCGATCGTGGCGAGGACCGCGATCGTGTCGTCCGGGTGGGGCACGTCGAAGGTGCCGGCCGGGGTGGTGAAGGTCCGGTACAGGACGCTCGTGTCGAGGACGACGCCCTCGGGTACGACGTCGCCGGGCTCGAGCTGGTCGAGCTGGACGTGCCGGACGTTGACGGGGCTGATGCGGACGCGTCGTCCGATGATGCTGATGGGCATTGGGGTTCTCCTAGATTCCGAAGGGGTTCAGGGGGTCGGTGCCGAAGGTGGCGACCGCTTCGTGGAGGTCGCCGTCGCCGGTCAGGGCGAGCTGCTGGAACATGATCTGCGGGTCGGGTTCGTCGGAGAGGATCTCGCGGAGGTAGCCGCCGACGGTGCGCTGGTCCCACGTCTCAATCTCGGCGTCGGTCATCGGCTGCAGCTTCTCGTGGAAGGTGCCGGCGGTGATGTCGAGCCAAGCGGCGAGGAGCTGCTCGCGCTCGTGCTGGGTGTACTGCGGGTCGTACGGATCGCGGATCATGCGGGTGGGTGTCCTGTCTAGAAGCGGCTGGCGCAGATGGGGCCGAGGCCGCGGGCGATGGAGGTTTCGTCGGTCAGGTCGGCTCCGCAGGCGACGCACACACCGTAGAGCCGTCCGAAGGCGGCTGCCTCGGTTTCGGTGAGGCGCTGGTCGTCGCGGAGCTGGTGGATGGCGCCGGCCACGTAGGTGAAGTGGCCGTGCATGTGGCTGTCGTCGGGCTGGGTGATCGTGGGGTGCGGGCAGTCTGCGAGCTGGCAGCGGGTGACGTCGAGGCGTTTGGCGTAGAGCCGGCCGCTGCCCTGGCGGGCGTGGATGACTTTGTAGATGGTGCCGTCGTCGGTGCGGTAGATCCCGTCGTGGGTGACGAGTTGGACGGGGCGGGCGGCGGCGGCGGGGCGTTCGGGGCAGTCGCCGGGGTGGTCGGCTGCCCAGCTGCCGTCGTCGCGTCGTGCGAGGAGGCCGTCGCCGGCTGGGATGTGGCCGTTGCAGCGGATGCATCGGGCGGCGTATCGGTTGGGGCGGGCGAGGGTGGTGGTCATCGGTGGTGGCTCCCTGTCAGTCGGGGCTCGGGTGTGCCCGACACGCTACTACGGTATACTGCTGTTAGCAAGTTGGGCGGGTTGCTTGCGCCCCCGCCCCACCTATGGTTCCGTAACACCTGTTACCCCGACTGACTGGGAGCCGCCCATGCCCCGCATCCGACACTCCGCGAGCGTCCGCCCGCGCGTCCGGCTCATCTCCACCCCCGGCACCACCTACCCCGACACCGAAGGGCACTCCATGACCACCACCATCGCCGGCGTCAAGTTCTCCGACCAGCTCGGAGCCCTGCTCGACCACGCCCAAGCCCACGGCTTCCGCATCGAGCAAGACACCCGCGCCAAGCAGAAGAACGGCATCATCATCTACGCCCCCGACAAGGACGTGCCTCCGATGAACGTCTCCGAGGTCCGCTCCAAACTCAACCCCGCCCACTACGACAACATCCGCCGCCAGCTCTACCGCGCCGGCTGCCCGGTCCTGCCGGGCGACAAGCGCGACGACACCACCGAGGAGATCCCCGTGTCCAAGTCCACCCCCCGCAAGCCAGAGGGCATCGAGAAGCCCGTCGTCCACCTGCACAACCAGAAGGATCTGGAGGCCGCGCTCAACAAGGACGAGACCCGCGCCGACACCCTCGCCGGCGTCATCGCCGGACTGTTCGAGCGCGCCGGACTCGCCTCCTACGAAGGACTCGCAGGCGGGCTGATCTACACCGCCGCAGCGTGGGCCGACGAGTTCCGCGCCGACATCGCCATGCAGGCCGCCGAACTCGCGCATCAGGCCACCCGGTCAGAGATCGACGACGCCCTCAAGCTCGCCGCCGACGCCGAGGCCGAAGCCGGCCGGCTCCGCACCCAACTCGAGCGGGTCACCAAGTCCGAGGAGGCCGCGCGCGCCGACTGCGGTGCCGCCCTCGAGCGGGCACGGGTCGCCGAAGCCAAGGCTGCCGAGCTGGAGGCCGCGATCGCTCCGCTCCGCGCCATCTTGAAGGGAGCCGACGCCTGATGGCCAGCCTCTCCCTGCGCCGCCGCAAGCGCCGTCACCGCGCCTCTCGCGCCGACCTCGCTGCCGCCCTCCAGCCGCCCCGTCCGCGCGGCGTACGCCCCGCCGCCGGGCTCCTGCTCCGCTCCGTGGACTGCGACGGCGTCTACTACCTGCTCGGCCGGCGCACCCGGTCCCTCGGCGGGACGTGGGCCAACTTCGGCGGCTCCCTCAACCCCGGCGAGCACCCCCTCGCCGGCGCCCTGCGCGAGCTGGCCGAGGAGACCGCGATCCGTGCCGCCGACCTCGTCGGCTCGACGATCGCCGCCGCCATCGACTGCGGCACCCCCGACGTCCCGTACACCCTGTTCGTCATCGACGCCCCCCGGCATGTGTTCGACCTTGAGGCCGACCTGTCGTGGGAGAACGACGACGTGGTCTGGGTTCGCGAGGACGTCGTCGGCACCCTGAACCTGCACCGCGGGTTCGCCCGCGCCTGGGAGGTGATCGCGCCGTGAGCTTCTCCCGGTTCGGAGCCGACGACTCCGACATCTACACCTTCCCCAACTCCAGCGGCGACTACGAGTGCTGCGCCTGCCCGCTCATCGAGCACCACTTCACCACCCGCGACGTCTCGACCTTCATCGGCCACCTCGACGCCCACATCGAAGCCGGCCACACCGTCCCCGACTACACCGCCCTCGCCGTCCTCCAGTGGGACGACGAGCACCCCAACGGCTGGTCCAAGGTCGCGACGTTCGTCCGCGCCGCCCCCGGCCTCTACCACGGCGCCGTCCGCAACGACGGCGTCATCGTCGCCCGCTGCAACCACCGCCACACCCGACTCGACCTCGCGCGCACCTGCGCCGAGCAGACCCTGATGGAGACCCCCTGATGACCCACAACCCGTTCTACGGCTCCCCCGGCAACCGCGCCGCGATCGCGGACGCCGCCCAGCCCATCAACTCGTTCCCTGTCGACCCCGACGAGCCGACCCCCGGCTTCGAGGACGTGATGGCGACCGTCGGCGTCGAGCTCTGGCCGCTGCCGGAGTTCTCCCACGACCAGTTCATGCGCGACCGCGAGCAGTCGTCCTGGCTCGAGCGGCTCGGCCAGCGGCTCACCGAGGTCCGGTTCGAGCAGGCCGCACGCGACCGCGAGCTCGCTGCTCTCCGCGACCGTCCCCGCGACGCGTCGGGCCGGTTCCTGCCCCGTCAGGCAGGTTCCCGATGATCGCGTTCCTGTTCGCCTGCGCCGGCGTCCTCGCCTCCCTCGTGCTGCTCGCCACCGGTGCCGCGCTGCAGGCGCACGCCGGCGGGATCCCGCTCGGGGCGCGCGGCCGGCTCGAGGCCGAGGAGCGTGCCCACCGGCTCATCGTGGCCGGTGCCGTCCTCGCGGTCATCTTCATGCTGTTCGCCGGGTGCGTGACCCCATGAGGCAGCGCGAGTTGCTCGGGGAGGCCGTCACCGCTGCCCTCACTCGCTACTACCCCGGCCTGCTCGAGCGCAAGGACGTCAACCCGTGGCTGCTGACCGACGGCATCCTTGAGCAGCTCGGCCTCCCCGAGCTGGAGACCATGCAGGTCGCCGTCACCCTCCACACCGTGGAGAACTACGGTGACCACGCCGGCGAGGTCACCAAGGCGCAGACCTACGACCCCTACGAGCCGGTCGGCGCGATGGTCCGCCGCGTCCTCGGGCTCCCCGCCCCCCGCTACACGCGGTTCAACCCGACGGACGCGATCCGGCTGCAGGTCGTGGAGGGCACCGAACCGAAGGAGGCCGACGATGGCACGCCACCGTTCTAGCCGGCCGGCGCGCGTCGGCTGCCCGCGCCCGGACAAGGTCCGGTTCACCGAGGACGCCGCCCGCCGTGCCGCCGCCGTGATGCGCGCCGACCTGCACGCCCCCGACATCGACGCCTACGAGTGCGTGTGCGGCTCCTGGCACGTCGGCACCCGGCCGTCGCTGGGCGTGAAGATCGCGCGGGCTCTCGGAGCCGACCGGTGAGCGCCGACTTCTACGCCTCCGGCCCCGGCTGCGAGGGATGCGGCTGCCCCGGCCACGAGCTCGGGTCGTGGAACCTGACCTACAACCTGTCCCCGATGCTCCGCGCAGCCGGGTTCCCCGGCTGGCAGGAGACCGTCGGCCAGCTCGCGGACCCACAGCCCCCGACCGGGAAGCGGGTCGTGCCCGTGTTCGAGAAGGTGCTCGCCGAGCTGCGCGCCGACCCTGACCGGTTCCGGGCCATGAACCCGCCGAACGGCTGGGGCAGCTACGAGCAGGCTGTGGAGGTGTTCGCGGACGTCGTCGCCAAGGTCGGCCCGCACCCGGACGCGATCTTCGGGAGCTGGCTGTGAAGGTCGGGGATCGGCTCACCGTCTACCGCGAGGCTGGGGAGTCTGGTTTCGCGACCAAGCACCGCTGGCAGAACCGAGTTCGATGGTCGGCCGCCTCGTGGCTCAACCGGCTCCCGGGCACATGCTGGGCCAACCTCGTGTCATGGGCTCTGCACAGCAAGCCACTGTTCGACCGCCACGGCGACGGCGACATTCGCCAGGACTGGATGTGCCGTCGCGACGCTGACGAGTGCGGTCGCTGCTACTGCGGCAAACTCGGCGCATCGTCTGAGCGGGAGGGGCAGCGATGAGCGAGCAGGGGGCCGATGCCGCGCGCGAGATTCGCCCCGGCCTGTGCGACGACCCGGCCCCGCACGCCCCCCACAAGGTGCCCTGCCCGGTCCACAACCCCGCTGGGACACCGGAGGCCGGAACGTGTGACGACCTCTACGACTGCCCCGGAGTGACCGCCGAGCAGCCGCACTGGGACGGACCGCGCGCCTCCAACTGGGTTCGCCCCGGCAAAGCGTTCACCCCCTACCCCGCAGCAGTGTTCTCCCGCAACCTGTTCGGGCAGCCGCTCTACCTCGGTCCCCCACCCCCGCCGCTGTGCCCCGCGCTCGAGCGGCACCGGGTCGGCTACGACCAGTTCTGCGGCGAGTCCCGCTGGTGCCCACGCTGCTCGTCGTACGAGAGGGCGTGCGGCGAGGATCACTGCATGGTCTGCGGGGAGGCGACGTGAGCTTCGCCCGCCGGCGCGTCTGCTGGGCCGGCGACCCCTACCCGCCCGCCGAGCCGGCGCGGCTGACCGCCTGGGTCGACCATCTCGACGTCGACCTCGAGGCAGCCCAAGCCGCGCTCCGGCTCCCGGTCGACCAGCTCCCGCCGCTGCCCGGCGAACCCGTGCCGGCCGCCCCCGCCCGACCCCTCGGCGCGTACGCGCGCCGTGCCCGCCGTTCCGGTTGAGAACAGTCAGACGTCTACGGTACGTTACTGCTGTTATCAACCTCCGACTGACTGGAGCCACCATGCGTGACCTGTTCACCACCACCCCCGACGCTGCCGCCGCGTTCGAGCGCGACCACTCCGTCCCCTACTTCGACGAGCGCCCCACCGCCGACGAGCTCATCGAGTCCGGCCCCGCCGCCGTCGACCCGGTCCCCGGCGACCTGCTCCACGCCCTCACCGTTTCCACCCTCGGACGCGACCTGCTCGAGCTGGCGATGCGCCGCGGTCAGCCGATCCAGTACCGGGCCGAGGCGTCGCTCGACGGACTCGCCCACGGCGTGGTCCGGCTCGACGTCGACGACCGGTTCCGGTCCCTGTTCGGTCCCGTCGACCAGCTGCAGGAGGATCTGCCCGGCTGGGAGTTCCTCGAGGACGCCGAGCACGACTCCATCCTGTACGCCCGCCGCCGCCAGTCCTGACGCCGGCTCCCCACCTGAGAGGTTCCACCGATGCCCAACGTCCCCGACCTGTCCCAGCTCGGCAAGAACGCCACCGCCGCCACGTTCGGCGCCAACCCCGCCGAGCCGGACGTCGCGCCGGTCGCTGACGGTCCGCCGTGCGCGAAGTGCGGGCTCCCCACCGCCCATCTCGACGAGGAGATGCAGCGGGTGCTGCGCGCCAACCCCGGCGTGACCATCGCCCACGACGTGTGCCCCGGCAGCGAGCCGGCTGCGCCGTCTGGCCGCTACTTCGAGGTGCGGGTGCAGATCGTGGAGGTCACCGAGCACGACGAAGGCGACGGCGACCACCCTGAGCTGGGCCGCGAGGTCCACCACACGGTGGAGGAGCTGATCTCGTTCGTCGCCGGACACCGTGCCCCCAACCTGGACGCCGCGATGCGCCCCCTCGCCCTCGCCCTCGGCGAGAAGTGGCAGAAGGCCGAGAAGCAGGCCGCGATCGCCGACTCGGAGCCGTCCTGATGCCCGCCGTCGACTCCTACACCGTGACCCTCACCCGGTCGATCCGCGTCTCCGCGACCAGCCCGGTCGAGGCTGCCGAGGTCGGTGCCCGACTGCTCCGCGCTTCCACCCACGGCGAGTACGAGGGGGTCAAGCGGTCCGTGGAGGCCACGGTTTACCGTCCGCCCCGCGACGAAGAGCTGGAGGTGACGCGCGGATGAACGGACCGGAGTGCTACGCCGAGGCGCTGCGACTCATGAACGAGCTGCCCGCGCCCGATTACATCAGCCCGAACACCGGGCTCGACCGCGCAGAGACGTTCCAGGCCGCGCAGGTGTACGCCACGCTGGCC